>NZ_VOAQ01000014.1:0-151044 GCF_008000505.1 Campylobacter sp. 2014D-0259 | reverse complement strand
CTTTTTTTCAAAAAAGGAAATGAAAGTATAACCAATTAAACTTAAAAGGGGATTAAATAAAGGATTAAATAGTATAAATATTTGTGTAAGTATTTATATAAGTATTTGGTGGGTTGAAAAATGGGGGTTATATTTTAGAGCACTCGTAATTTTTATTTTTTATATTAACAAATTGACTTTTAAGTGTTTTAAAATCTGGAATATAAGCATAACCGCTAAGCGTATCTATAACGATACAAAGAGCATGCTTTTTTGATAACAAACGTATAATGCAATCTGAATTATTCTTTGCTAAAGTTTTTTCATATGCATAATTGGCATTTTTTAATGGAGAATACACTCTGCCCATTTCATCAAATACCAATCTAGTAAATCCCGAACAAGATCCTTTGAATTCAACCTTTTCTATTCCGAATCTTTTCGTAATATTAAATCTTTGTGTAGTTTTTTCATCATCTTTACTAATAACTCCACTTTGACCTGAATTCATTAATTTGTTATGATTGATTACATCAACAGCAATTTCTCTATCTATATTGATTTCAGTTTTGCCTAAATTAGCATTTCCATCGCCATTTTTATCCAAGAAAATAGTATATGTTTGATCATAACCTGTAGCAGCTGATTTTATAAAATAAATCTGCCACTTACTTTTAAACCACTCTCTTTTTGCGATAGCCAACTCATCAACTCTTATGCCTTCTTGCATCATGGCTAAACTTTGGGTATATTGGATATCATTAAGAATTTGTATTGCACCTTCTAATAGATTGTCTTTTTTTAAGTAAAGACTGCCTAAATTAAAAACTATACCTAAAATGAGAATTATAAACACAAATTCCAACAAACTGAAAGCTTTAATCATAGTTTAAAATCTGATATACTTTTTCATATTTTCCAAGTTTTACTTTAACAATTTTTTTGTCCATATCATGCTTATCGGCTTGTTTTAAAGCTTTTAAATAAAACTTATTGCTATTTTTTATTCCATAAAATCGCAATCTTTTTTGCAAACTTGGGGCTGTTGCAAGCTCTAAAACATCTTGTTTTTTTAATTCTAGTGCCAATTCTTTAGCAAAATGATAATTATTGGCAAAATGACGATTTGGATTGTTTATAAAATAATACAATAATTGATTAGCGACGATTAAAAAGTAACAAAATATCAAAAAAATTATAGAACATTCTATAAAGATTTTATACCTTAATCGAAAAACTGGCAATCTCACCCTATAACTTTGCATTAAAGTTTTTATAAGCAAAGGAGTGCAAATAACACAAAAAGGCAAAAAATCATCTAAAAAAAGTTTTTGTCTTAAAGAAAGCAACAAACAAAATACAAATGTTACGCTCATTAAAAACCATAATAAATTTTTATATTTTTGAAAAGTCAAACGATAAATAGTATAAAAAAAGTACACAAAAACCAAAGGAGAAAAACATGCAGCAAAAATTCCTAAGGTATCTAAAAAATAACCTCTTGGACGACCACCTGTATCAAAACCATAAAAACTGATACTCGCTCCAAACAAAACAAGAGATAAGGTAAATAAAATAGCATTTCTTTTATAAATCCCAAAAAAGAAAAAAGTTAAAAATAAAATATTAAAAGATTTATCAACAAATAATACTATAATCAATAATATATAAAAAAGCCATTTTTTTTCATATTCGTAAGCACATAATATAGCAAGGGTTAAAAAAATCACCAAAGATGCGGCATTAACCAGTAAAGCACTTGCAACAGTACCTGGTAATAAAACAAATAACAATAAAGAAAAAAAAGCATCAATTTTAGTTTTAGTATATTTTAAAGCTAGCAAATACAAAAGCAAACAACTTAAAAAATGAAAAAATAAAAAAGGAAGCCTTAAACCAAAATCATTTTGCCCAAAAATAAAAGTTCCAAAATGAGATATATAATAAAGCAAACTATGGGAAAAAATAAGTGATTTACCCTGCTCACCAAAATAAATATCAGCTTCATCAGCACTAATACTCAGTGTTGAAATTCCATAAAGCAAAGCCAACAAATCAAGACTAAGTAAAATGATGATAAGTTTATAATTTTTGATTTTTTCCATAATGAAAATTTTACAAAATTAAACTTAAAATATCAATGCAAATCATATAAATATCAAATATCTTAAAAATTAACATCAAATTGATTTTAGTTTTTATAAGTATAATTTTAAACAAAAAAAGGCAAAAATGCAAACTATTGATCAAATTTTTCAAACACAAATCGATATTAAAAAATCTATTTTCTTATCTTTTCTTTGCCCTTTTAAAGATTTTAAATTTTTAATAGAAACGCTAAAAAAAGAGCATCCAAAAGCTGTTCATTTTGTCTATGCTTATCGTGTTTTAAATGATTTTAATCAAATTGTAGAAGATAAAAGCGATGATGGAGAGCCTAAAGGAACTTCTGGAATGCCAACTTTAAATGTTCTAAGGGGCTATGATCTTATCAATGCGGCTTTAATCACTGTAAGATATTTTGGCGGTATAAAACTTGGTACAGGGGGACTTGTAAGAGCTTATAGCGATGCAGCAAATGCCGTGATTAATAATTCTTCTTTACTTTCATTCGAATTGAAAAAAAATATATCCATTGCTATTGATTTAAAAAATTTAAATCGTTTTGAATATTTTTTAAAAACTTATTCTTTTAATTTCACAAAAGATTTTAAGGATTGCAAAGCTATATTACATATCAAATTAAATGAAAAAGAGGAGCAAGAATTTGAAATTTTTTATAAAAATTTTGCACCTTTTGAAATAGAGAAATTATAAATTCTTGCAAGTAAATACAAAAGCTCCAAAATGGAGCTTTTGATTAAATTGCGTTCAATAAATCATTTAACAAAGTATTATTCTTACTTTGTTCATTTGCACCTTGTTGCACAAGATCATTGTGAACGCTAGCACTTTGAGCTCTCATAGACAACTCACCTTCATTTTGTCTAAAACGATAAGCGTAAACATTTGACATTTGAGCATAATTACTTAAATTTGAATTTGAGTTTTGCGCATTGCTTTGAAAACTATTGCTAGAATTTAAAGCATCTCCGCTTGACTTCTCATCCGCCTTATTTAATATATCCATAAAATCAGATTTTCCAGATGAAGAATAATCTTCAACCTGTTTATCCACCTGTTTATACTGACCACTAATAGCATCGTATTCATACGAGCTGATCGTTCTATAATTTACCTGCATAGTTTTCTCCTTTCAAAATATGCAAAAACTATACAAGCAAAAAGTGTTCCTTTTTTATGCAAAAATTAATGTTTTTCAATCATGATGAGTAGGCAAATGCTCCACATCAAGCTCATTATTAGCTATAAATTCTTCCTTGGCTTTTTTACAGTTTTCATCACGCATTTTGCGGTATTCATTGCGAATCGTGATTTCTTTATCGCTTAAAGGTCTATCTTCTAAAAAACTAATATGAAAATAAGTATCATCGCTCTTTGAATAAGTTTTATAAAAATCTATATAATCAAAATAATCCTTGCCATTATCAAACTCTACGACCTCTTCTATATAAATCGTAGGTCCAAAACCCTTGTGATTTTGCGTATAGTGCCCAAAACCTGCGCTGTATTGAATTCTAAATTTAGCCATCATTTTCTCCTAAAAATTCTTGATAAGTTCCACGAAAATCCGTAAGCTTACCATTTTCTAAATGCCAAATTCTATTAGCAAAAGCAGAAACTAACTCCCTATCGTGGCTGATACAAAGCACTACACCTTTGAAATTATACAAAGCTTCACCCAATGCAATAATACTTTCAAGATCTAAATGGTTATCAGGTTCGTCTAAAAGCAAGAAATTCGGACGCTCTAGCATTAAACGAGAAAGCATTAAACGATGTTTTTCACCCCCACTTAAACTTGCTGCCATTTTTTCTTGATCGCTGCCACTAAAAAGCATTCTACCTAAACACTTGCGGATTTCATCTAGATCTTTAAATTTTTCACTCATAAGCCATTCATAAAGTTTCAAATTTTCACAAATTAAATTACTTGTATCTTGAGGAAAATATCCAAGCTCTATAGTTGCCCCAAGGTGCATAGATCCAGTATCTGGACTTATAGCATGAGCGATGATTTTTGCCAAAGTACTTTTACCCACACCATTTGCCCCAATCAAAGCGATTTTATCATTTTTTTCTATTTTTAACTCCAAGTTTGAAAATAGTTGTTTATCATAAGCCTTGCCTATACCTTTAAATTCTAAAACTTCATTACCTATTTCACGATTGGCTCTAAACACTATACTAGGATCTCTACGACTTGAAATTTTAATCTCTTCAAGCTCTAGTTTTTCAAGTGCCTTAGCACGGCTCGTAGCTTGTTTTGCCTTAGAAGCATTCGCACTAAAACGGCGAATGAAATTTTCTAATTCTTCTCTTTCTTTTAAGGTTTTATCACGTTTAAGCTCAGCTTGTTTTGCCAAAAGCGTTGAAGCCATATACCAATCATCGTAATTTCCCGCAAAATCACGAATTTGTTTAAAATCCACATCCAAAATCCTTGTGCAAATTTTATTTAAAAAATGTCTATCATGAGAGATAACAACCAAAGTTCCTTCATGTCTTAAAAGCTCATTTTCAAGCCAAGAAATCGCCTCTAAATCAAGGTTATTTGTAGGCTCATCTAAAAAAAGCACATCCGCACCCAAAAATAAAACTTGAGCTAGTAAGACTTTAAATTTATCCGCACTTTGCAAGGTGCTCATCAAAGCATCAAAATCTTTAATCTTTAAAGAACTTAAAATTTTTTCACAACGCGTTTCACAATCATAATTTGGATCTTCTTCAGCCGTTATTATCTCAAGCTCACCTAAACGCTCATTGATCTCATCTGTAAATTCCTCGCTCATATAAAGCTTTTCTTTTTCTTTTAAAGCCTCATATAAACGCTTATTTGCACACATCACCGCATCTTTGATGGTGTAGTTTTCAAAAGCAAATTGATCCTGTCCTAAAACTGCGATTTTTAAACCTTCATCAAATACTATTTCACCACTACTTGACTCAATTTCTCCTGAAAGAATTTTTAAAAAAGTCGATTTTCCTGCACCATTAGCACCAATAAGTCCGTATCTTTGTCCTCTAACAAGCTTTAAATTAACATTTTCAAATAAAAGCTGATTTGCAAAACGCATAGTAAGATTTTTTACTTCAACCATGATTTTCCTTAAATTTTTTACTTATAAAAATTTTTAAGAAATTGTAGCGAAAAAGGCTTGAATTTTTAATTTTAAAATTAAATTTTTTGATAGTTAAAAATAAATTCTATAATTTTATTATAATTTTGTTTTTTAATTTTTTTATAGACTAAAAATAAATCTACTCCCCACCAAATAATGCCCAATAATAGAAAAATTCCAAACAACCCAAAAAAAATTTCAGAAATATCCAAGTTAGAATCATTTTCATAGCTAATTCCTAGTATCAAAAATAACACACAAGGAAATAAAGATAATATTATACGCAATATTCCTAATGCATAGTCTTTTATCATAAATCTATCGATTGCCAACCAACCTAAACTTAAAAAACCACATATCATACTCATAATTAGAGGTTTTATAGGATCTTGAAGTCTTAAAAATACCAAATTTGATAAAGCTTCTTTTTTATTTTGTAATTGTTCAAACTTAAGCTTTAAATTGAAAAAATCTTCTTGATTTATTTTATCTTGTATATTTAAAAGAAAAACATTATAGTCCATATCCAGTCTCCTCAAAATTAACTTTTTAAGGCATTTTTGCCTTAAAAAGTTATCTGGTAATTTCTACATATACCATACCATCATCAGTATATCTAGCAAAATACTCGATCCAAGCATCCCATTTGTAAGGGCGAGAATCAATACTTCCATTTGCTTTTACTTGAGCTTTACAATACTGTGTTTTACTTTCCTTATCGGTTAAATCGCTCATAAAACCGCTATAAGTAAATTTCAACTTTTTACGATCAACCTCAGAAAATCTACCAAAATTGTGTTCTAAAATAATCTCAGTTAAAACATTTTGTACATCTTGATCACTACATTTTGGAATACCGCTACTACAAGCACTCAAAAATACTGCCAAAATTCCAACAAACATAAATTTCGCATTAAAACATTTCATTAATTTCCTCCTTTTTTGTTCACCTAAATAATATTTTAGTTTCTCTTCATCTGTACCAAGTTCACCATTTTACTTGTAATCTCTAAAAAAACCTGTGCAATATTTAGAGCAACAGACAAAATATTTAAAAGCAATTTTCTTTATTGCTTAAGAATTCTAAACCTCACTTGCCACAAAAACAAAATTTACTAAAAACTTGATAAAAATATTTTGCAAACTTATTTTTGATTGTTTTTCATAAAAACTCGAAATTATTGTATAATATTTGCAATCTTTTCAAAATTTTGTTTTCTTAATTTTTTACCCACTAAAAACATATCTACAATCCACCAAATCCAATTAACAAGCCACAACAAACCATATATTATCCCTAAAGCACTATATGTAATCATTAAAACACCGCAAATCATAGCTACAATTGTAATTCCCAAGCGTATAAGCCCTAAAACCCAATCTCCTATCATAAAACGACCCACTCCAAAAGCACCAAATAAAAAAGTCCCTACCCAAAATACTAGAGCGGGACTTTTTAGCTTTATCATTGGAAGCTGTGCTACTACTTCTTTTTGTTTATCCTCATTTAAGCGATCAAATTTCTTTTTTAGCATCACGGTAGATGTTGCATCTTTTGGCAATTTATCGCCAATGCTGAAAAGAACCGAATTGAAATCCATAACTACTCCTTGAAAATTAAAAAATATCTCGAATTATTCCATACTATAACTTAATTAATATTGAAATATTAAATATATTTTATATAAAAGATTGAATATTTCAAGTGTTTTTAATAAAGAAATTTTAATGTAAAATTTTTTAAAGGCTAAATTTTTAAGGTAAAAAATGACAAAAAAGAGCAAGCGTGATATGGCATATGAACTAGACATTGATGTTAGCACTTTATATAATTGGAGAAAATATAAACCCAATTTATATCGTATTGTTATGCTTGGCTTTAAATTTGATGAACTTTTAGAAAATAGTAAAAAAACTCATGAAGAATTACTTCATATAGAACAAACTATACAAGATGAGATTGCTAAATTTAAATAAAGTCCACTTTTAAGCTTTTTTCTATACAATTATCACTTTTATTAAAATCAAGGATTTGAAATGTTTTTATTAGATTTTTTAATATCATTGAGTTTTATTTTTGAAATTTCAGCACTTGTGCTATCCTTTTACTTTAAAAATTCAAGAATTTTCTTTTTGACTTTAGTGCTATTAGGAGCTAAGTTGCCTTATTTTTATACAAGTTTTTTTCAAGCTAATTTATTTGTGGCTTTGTTTTTACCTATGATTTTTACTCTATTTTGCCTTGGAAAACATCATGCTTTAATTTTAAGTAAAAAAAATATCGCTTCAATTACAACCCTTATTTTTATAGGCGTTTTAAGCATCATTTTACCTAGAAATACTACTTTTAATAGTGCTGGTTTAGAATTCCATTTTATTACATTAAATTTTTTTAAACCTGTGAGTGAATTAGGATTTTTATTTTTTTTAGTCGGCTTAATACTCATTTTTATCAAAATCTTTAAAACTAAAGAATATTATCTTATTATCGCATTTTTTGCTGCATATTTTCAGTTTTTATTTCAAGAAGGAGCAGGAATAAGGTATTTTGAATTTGCAAGTTTAGTTTTTTGTTTTTATCTTTTAAATCACGCTTATAAATTGGCTTTTTTTGACATCTTAACAAAGCTACCTAATGAAAAAAGCCTTACACGCTTTACAAAGGGAAAAAACAACTATATCATTGCCTTGCTCCATTTTAATGAACTAAAAGACACTAAAGAAAGCTATGCCAAACTCATTTTAAAACAAATTGCAAAAATTTTAAAACGCTTTAGAGCAAAAATTTTTATCGTAGAAAATGATTTTATTTTAATTTTTAATGACAAAAATCAAGCTTTAAATCATCTTGCTTTTTTAGAATCCACCTTGAAAAACACGGAATTTAATTTAGAAAATGAAAATTTTAAACCGGATTTTAAATTGATTTGGCAAGAAAGTGAAGAAAATTTGGATAAAAATTTACAAAGTCTAAGAGCAAGACTCTTAGACTAAAAAATTATTTTTCGTTTGCTTCAACTTCGATATTTAAATTAATATCATCACTTAAAGTAATAGTTGAAGTACTTGTCGCAAATTTAAAATCAGAGCGTTTGATTTTTCCATTTAAAGAAAAGCCTATTTTTTCTTTTCCATCTTTGCCTTTAACTACACCGCCGATTTCAGTATCTAAAACGATATCTTTAGAAACTCCAGCTATAGTTAAAGTTCCTGTCATTTTACCTTTTTCATTATCGATTTTTTCATATTTTTTCATTGTAAAAGTCATATCAGGATATTTTTTTGCTTTGAAAAAATCATCTTGCTGTAAGTGATTATCTCTTGTTTGATTTTCTGTATTTACAGATGCGATTTTTATAGTTGCATCAAGCTTTTTAAATTCAGCACTCGCAGGGTCAAAATCAATCACCGCAGAATAATCTTTGAAATTTCCTTTTACATTGCTAATTTGTAAATGTTTGATTTTAAAACCTACATCTGTATGTGCTTTATCTAAAGTATATTCTTTAGCAAACAAACCTGTACTTAACAAAGACACCGCAACCAATGAACTTAATAAAACTTTTTTCATTTTTTTCCTTTTTTATAGTAATTTTCAATATAAAAATTTTATTAGATAAAACATAACAAATCATTAATAAAAATTAAAAAATTTTACTATTTAAAAATTTTACAAATTCTTCAAATTTAGGCAAATCAAGCTTTATTGCTTCTCTTTGCTGTTTTCCCCACATACACTCTGGAAAAAACGCATCTTCTTTAAATCTTGCCATAACATGAAAATGCACCCTTGGCACATAATTTGCAAAAGAGGCGATATTGATTTTTTCAGGTTTGTAAAATTCTATCATAGCCTTTTCACAAAGTAAAATTTTTTCAAAAAGTTCTTTTTGCAACTCTAAAGGACAATCGCTAAATTCTTTATAAATTTCTTTAGTAAAAATTTTAAGCCAAGGCACTTGAGCCTCCTCTTTCTCTATATAAATCAAATCATTTTCATAAATCATTACATTCCTTTGAAATTGTATTTATGATTATTTTACAAAATTTATCAAATTTTTAAGTCAAAATGCGTTAAAATTCCTAAAATTTAAAAAACAAAAAGGAGGATAAATGCAAATTAGTTCAAGTTATAACTCTTATGATTACTACTCTAGCAAACCTTCTTTTGATAAAACAAATCAATCTGATTCCACTCAAAAAGATGAAAAAAATCTTAGCGAAAATAAAGATGATAAAGAAAAAAATGGCGAACAAACCCAAATGGTTAATGGCGTAGAGCTAAGCCAAAAAGAAGTAGCTCAAGTTCGCGAACTCCAAAGTATCGATAGAAATGTAAAAGCTCATGAAGCTGCACATCAAGCAGCGGGCGGCGGCTTAGCAGGTGCTGCAAGTTTTACTTACACAAGAGGCCCTGATAATCAAATGTATGCTACAGCGGGCGAAGTTCCTATCAGCATGCAAAAAGGAAACACACCAGAAGAAACTATAGCCAATGCAAGACAAATCGCAGCAGCAGCTATGGCTCCTGCTGATCCTAGCCCACAAGACTATAAAGTTGCAGCAAATGCTACAAAAATGGAATTTGAAGCAAGAGCTGAAGCAATGAAACTTAAAGCCGAAGAAGCCAAAGAAAAAGAAGAAGAAAATAAAGAAAAAGATGACAAAAATTCAGAAAATAGCTTAGAAAAAACAGATAAAGATTCAAAAAACAACGATAAAAATTCAAATTTTGATAAAGACTTTAAAAATTTTGTCGCTAGAACTTATCAACAAAACTCGCAAAATAACGACATTAAATTCAATATCGCATCTTAAAATTCTTAGATTTAAATAAAAAATTTACGCCAATCTTCCTTATAAATAAAGCTTTTTTAAAGCTAAACGGACATGTCTAAAAATTTATCTTTTTTATTATCTGCTTTATCTGTATTTGTAGAATTACTTTGCTCTTCTTTTTTGGCTTCTACTTTTTTTGTATCTTCTTGCTGTTCCATAAGCTTTAAAGCATCATATATTTGATGAACTTCCTTAGGCATACATTTATGGAAACGATGACTTGAATTTGCATGTAAAATATTTAACATTTTTTATCCTTTTTATAATTTAAATTTTTGCATTTTCAATACTTTCATCTCTAATTTTAGTAAGTGTCTGCAGGGGATTATTTCCAAAATATCTATTAAAAGAACTTAAAGTAATCATCTTGCATACCACCCTCCAAGAGCAGACTACATTTGCCTTTTTGTATAATTGTAGTTTGAATAAGAATTTATACCATTAATCATTTTTGCTTTCCTTGATATTATATACTATATCGGAAGAAAATTAAAAATTTATAATCTTGAGAGTTTTCAAAAACTCTCAAGTTATTATCAAGCTAAGCTTTTTCCACTTTTATGATATTTTAAAATACCTTCAGCACAGCGATAAGCCAAAGCTCCCACAGTATCAGTTGGATTATATCCACTATTGTGTTGGAAATTTCCTGCTCCTACAACAAAAAGATTATCCGCATCCCAGTGTTGTAAATAAGTATTAACCACACTAGTTTCTCTATCTGCGCCCATGGTTGTTCCACCTGTGTTATGAGTAGATTGATAAGGCACAACGCTATAATCCTTAAGATAAGCACCTTTTTTGATTGATTTTACTCCTTGCATTCTTTTTGCTACCTCAGCTGTTTTATCTGTGATAAATTTATGCAAAGCTCTATCTTGATCGGTGAAATTATAAGTTAAGCGTAAAAGTGGCATACCAAAAGCATCTTTATAAGTTGGATCAAGACTTAAATAATTATTCTTATGAGGCAAAGAAGCACCTTGCCCTCCTACTGTAATAGCTCTTGTGAAATTATAGTTTAATGCTTTTTTAAATTCGGCACCCCAAGTTGGAGCTCCTGCTGGAAGTGGGGCTGATTGTATAGGGCGAGTTCCAAGCTGAACGCTATAAATCATAGCTCCATGAAGGAATTTTTCCTTAGAATGATCAAAATTATCTCCGTTAAAATCATCACTCGTAGTTCCTAAAGCACCTGAACCCATAAAGGTGTTAAATTGCTCATCAAAGAAAGCTGTTGTGCCCATATTCATTTGGTAACAATAATTTCTACCTAAAGTTCCTTTACCTGTTTTTGGATCGTATTGCTCGCCTATGTTGCTTACCATTAAAAGCTTAGCATTGTTAAACATATAACTTGTAAGTACAACTATATCAGCAGGCTGGATATACTCTTTCATCGTTCTAGTATCGACAAATTTTACCCCCGTTACTTTTCCGTCTTTTTTAAGAATTTGCGTTACATTGCTATAAGTGCGTATGGTGTATTTACCTGTGCTCATAGCCTTTGGAATTACTGTGTTTAAAGGACTTGCTTTTGCGCCATACTCACAACCAAAACGCTCACAATACGCACAGTATTGACAAGGAGCTAAATCTTGACCATCAGGGTTTGTATAGCCACCTTTAGAATTTGAAGCTGGCAAACGATAAGTGTGTAAATTTGAACTTTTTGCTGCACTTTCAAATCGTTTAAGCATTTTAGTATTTTCAAGAGGTTCTTGTGGATAAGGACTGGATCTAAAAGCTCCCATTTTTTCCGCTAAAGGATTTGGTTCACCTGATACCCCGCAGGTTTTTTCAAATCTATCATAATAAGGCTCCATATCCTTATAAGTCACGCCCCAATCTTGCAAGGTATAATCATTACCTAATTTATTACCATATCTTTGTTTGCTTAGGGTTTGAATTTCAAAGTCATAAGGCATAAACCTAAAAGTCCAACCATTCCAATGCACCCCTGCACCGCCAACATTATTACCCAATAAAAACGAACCCATTTTACGATAAGGCAAGGCTAAACCACTAGGATCATGGCGAAAAGTCACAGTGTCTTTTGAGCAATCTTGCATCAAACCATAATTAATCCCGTATCTCCACTCATCATGGATAAAATTAAAATTTTCAGTACTTTGCATATGTCCGCGTTCTAAACTAAGTACATTCAAACCTGCTTTAGTAAGCTCTGCAGCCACTATACCTCCAGTCCATCCTGCTCCAACTGTTACCACATCTACTTTTTTTAATACTTCAGCCATTTTAACTCTCCATATCTGCTAAACTCATAGGTTCAATGTTAAAAAATTCATCACTTGCAATTTTATCCACATAGCTCATTTGTGCACCTGGATATTGCATCATTCTCCAACCATTTTTATTATCATTTCCGCCATAAATTGGATCAGCTAAAACTCCAGCTACTGTCATATCTCTTAAAAGTGTGAAAAAATAAGAAGATTTAAAACCTGTAGTTTGAATTTTTCCTTTTTCAAAATCGCTTAAAATTTTATCCTGATCTCCACCTTTAAGCAAAGAAAAAGATTTTTTATAACGCTTTTGAGCATTTTCTTCAAGAGCATGCACACCTTCTAAAAAAATATCTTTGCGTTGCATAGGAGTTTGATAGCCTTGTTCGGCTTTGCCCTCCATGAAAGGCCCTTGCATATATTCTCTATCATTATAACCATAAGCACTAGCTAGCTGATTATCGATAAAATAAGGCACGCCTAAACCTATAGCTCCTTCTCCTTGCTCATCTTTAGGATAAATTCTTTCACAGGCTGCACTTAAGGTATCAAATTCAGTTTGAGTTTGAAAAAACATTCTACCTCTAACTTTATTTGATTTCCCTTGTGAAGCTTGATGCGAATGCGTAAGTTCTGCTGCCTTTAAAACAGCACCGCCACCTATAGTGCTAGCTGCTACTACAGAACCACCTAGAAGCCCTAGTTTAAAAAAGCTTCTGCGATCAATAATATTGTCTTGCATTACTTCTCCTTGATAATAATTTAAACAAGACTATATTAGTCCTATTAATATAAATTTAACTTTAAAAAGCGATAAATTTTGTGTTATTCTTAATTTTATTTAAGTATATCTTTGAAAGTAATGAAAATAGAACTTTTAATAAAGCTCTATATCTTTAGAATTAAGTTCTTTATAAGCTGCGCAAGCTTCTTGATGTTTTTGATCGCAAGCCATTCCAAAATATCTTTTTGCCTTTGTTAGATCTTGTTTTTCTAGTTGATTATAGCGTCCTAGCAAATAACAAGCCTCACCAAAACCTAAAGTGCAAGATTTAGAATAAAAAGCAAGAGCAGATTTTACACTTGCTTTAACAAGTTCTCCTTTATCATATAAAGATCCTAACTGATAACAAGCTCTTGCATTTTTTAAGTCACAAGATCTTTTATAAAAACTTGAGGCCATTTGTCCATCTTTTTCTTTTTCATAAAATAAAGCTATATTATTACAACTTAACGATTCTCCTAAAGTGCAAGCTTTATTAAAAGCCAAAAGAGCTTCATTTTTATAACCTTGATTTTGCAAAAGCAAAGCCATATTAGAACACGCATTTGCTAAACCCAATTTACAAGCTTTATCATAAAATTTATAAGCTTGATTTAAATCCTTACTCACACCCTTAGCACTTTCATGCATAAAAGCTAAAGAAAAACAAGCTTTAGAAATATCTTTTTCACAAAGATTCTTAAAAATTTCATAAGCTTTATCAAATTTATTTGCCTCGTAAAGTTTTAAACCCTCTTCTAATTCACTTAATGCAAATAATGAATTAAAAAATAAAAATAAAGCTAAAAATATTCTCATTAATCTTCCTTTATACTTTCTCTAACATTTAAAATCTGCGCTCTTCTTTTTTGAAGTTCTGCTTTTTTAAGATCTAAAAATTTATTTTTTTCTTGGATTAAATTTTGACTTTGTTCTAAGAAATTTTTTGCAATTTTTGTCAAAATAGGCTTATTAATAAGCAAAGCTTCAAACTCATAAACATTTAATTCATTTAAAACTCTTTCATAAATTTCACTTTTTTTGGGATAAAAAAGTACAAATTCAGAACTATCAAGCTCATAAAGAACACGGCTTTCATTGATTTTACGACTAAAAAATGCAAGGCTTAGTTTCGTAGCATTTTCATAATTTGTAAAAGCTTTAAGATTTAATTTTTCAAAAAATAAATCAAGCTCTAAAATACTTTTAAATAAAAGCTCCTTAAAATCTTTCAAAAAGTACTCATCGCTTGCATTGCAAAAAGCCCTTAATTCGCTAAAATTTTTATCACTTTGGAAAATGTGATCTTTTTGTATGTTTGAAAATTCTGCTTTAAAAAGCAAAATTTCTCTTTCAAGTATGTTTATAAAATCTTTTAATTTCATCTTAATTTCTTCAAAAGATTTATAAAGTTCATTTTTGATTTTTTTAAACTCTTTACTCATCACATCACTATTATAAAACATCGCCAAAAAAGCATCGTCACTTGAAATATAAGGCGCTTTATAATCATATCTTGTATATAAATCTTTCTTTAAAAATCCTTTGCTTTCTTTGTAAAAATAAGCATCTTTTTCCTTAACACTTGCAAAAATTTCACTAGAAATTCTTTCGCTAATGCTTTTAAGCTGTTCTAAAATCTGATGATTTAAAATTTCAATCTCTTTTAAAAAATTTTCATACGCTAAAAGTAAATGCTTTTCATAATTTTGAAATTGATTTAATAAACGATCAAAAATACCTACAAAAAGTTGATTTTCATCTTCTAAAATTTCGCATAAATTTAAAATTTTTCTTTTAACAAATTTTTCTTTTAAAGCTGTTGTATCTAGCTGAGTTAAAAAATCAAGCAAAGATTGAAAATTAGATTTTTCATAGCTTTGCTCATCTTTAGCTTCTTTGCAAGAAATAGCAATAAGCTCATTAAAATATTTTAAAAACACACTTTTTGCATAATTTAAAACATTATCTAGTTCTTCTGTGCTTAATTTATCTTTTTGATTTAATACACAAATGCTATTTTCTCCTAAAAGTTCCAAATTTGCTTTTATGGCATCTTCTTCACTTTTTTTACCTGCATTATCAATCAAACTTAACCAAATCGCCCCATGAATATTTTTAAGCTCATCAAGAGTTGTTAAAGTATCATTTTCATTTGCATTTAAACCTGGAGTATCTACAAGAGTAATTTTTTCAAGTAAAGGAATAGGTGCAAAAATATGCAAACTTTTTGCTTGTTTTACTTCATTTCTTTGATCCGTATAAAAGGCTAATTTTTCTATATTTGTGATAATATCACTTCCATCTTCAAATTCTACTCTTAAAAAATATTCTTTTGCATAGCGTAAAAAAGTAGGTTTAAAAGTAACAGGAACAACACCCGTAGGCAAACAATCACACCCTAATATCAAATTTAGCAAACTTGATTTACCACTTGAAAACTGCCCTATAATAGCGATATTAACATTCTTATCCAAAGAAAACACAAGCTCTTTTAATTCATTTTCTAAAGCATAACTTGCGTGCATAAAAGGCTCGTTAAGTTCCTTACAAAGCTCTTGAATACGCCCTTTAAAACTATCATCAAAACTCACACTATAGGTATTTTCATAGGCTTTTATAAAATCATTTAAAAGATTAATCTGCATTTAAAAGCCCCATTTCAAGTTGTTTTAATTTTTCAATTTTTTCTAAATTTTCTTCAAAAGAATTTAAAATATTAGCATCTTGATTTTTCAGACTCTGTAAAACTTTTTCAAGACTTTCTAATTTTGATTTTTGATTTTTTTCATAATGTTTTAATTTATCATTTAAAAACTCAAAAAATGCTCCATTGATATTTAAAGAGTTTAAAATTTCGCTCATTTTAAATTCTTTAAAAGTATCAAAAATAACCGTATCTAAATTCGTTTCAAGCTCATATAAATCTGATTTTAGATTGCTTAATTTTTCAATTTTCAATCTTAAAAGTGCAAATTTTTCGCTTTGAAAAATACTATCTATATTTTTTGAAATTCCATCTTTAAAACCTTCAAAACCATTGTCAAAATCATCTTTTAAAAAATCATATTTTAAAGATAAATTTGTTTTAAGCTCCTCGATTTTTTTAATATTTTCAAATTTAATTTCTCTTAAAATATCATTAATCCCATCTTTCGTGGTAATATCAACTATATTTAAAATACGAGAAAGATTAAGCTTTTGTGCATTATTTTTCAAATATTTAAACTCATCTATCAAGCGTTCTTTTAATTTTTTAACCAAAAGTAAAACAAGATTATCTATGCCACTATCTATATTTTTAAGTTTTGCAACGGAATTTGAAATTTCATCTTGTGCTTCTTTTAATAAGGTGTTTTGCTTTTGAAGTTCAAGTAAAAGCTTTTGATTTTCTTCACTTACACCTTGTTTATTCTCCTTAATAAGACGATTTTGCATTTCATATTCGCTTAGAATATTTTTAAGCTCTAAATGCAATTCTTTTTTGTAAGCTCTTAAGGCAATCTTACTTTTTTCTCCTGCGTAAAGCTCGTTAAAAAGATAGTTTTCAAATTCTTGCATACCACTTTTTTGCAAACTTTCCTTAGGCGCTAAACTCTTATAAAAATCACTTGCCATTTTAGCACTCACACATAAAAAATCAATCTTTTCCACCAAATTTTCATCTAAATCCACAAGTCTTGATTTTAAGCTTTCTTTGGTATAAACAATGACTTCTTCTAAATCCTTTTTGCTTAACAAATCCGCTTTAGTTAAAACAATTAAAAACTTACTCAGCCTTGAATTTAAAAGACAATGCACCAAAAAGTCTGCATCTTTTTGAGTCAAGCTTTGAGAAGCATTCATTAAATGAATTAAAAAATCACTTTCTCTAAGATACTCATTTGTAACAATTTCTCTTTGAACTACAACATCATCAAGCCCTGGAGTATCAACTATGGAAATATTATTTTTTAAAAAATCTAAATGACTTTTAATTTCTATTTTTTTAATTAAAGCTGAAATTTTATTTTTAGCTGAACTGAAATTTTTAAGCTCGCAAAGTGCGATATTTTGTATTAAAGGTTTATCTTTGATAAAATCCTGTATATTTACACTCTTATCCAGCTTGTCAATAAATTCTTTTAAATCTGCATTAAAGTGCGAACTTTCAAGTATATTTTGCCATTCTTTTTTATCCCAAAAATATATCTTTGCTTCTTCACTCTTACCATAGCTTAATACTGTTAAATTAGCTGTTTCAGGTATGTTTGAAACGCCTAAAAAATCTTCTTTTAAAAGAGCATTTAAAAGGCTTGATTTTCCTGCATTCATCACGCCAGTGATGGCTATATTAAACTCTAAATTTTGAAATTTTTCCAAAGTTTTTTGAAGTCTTGATTTTAAATTTTCATCAAAACTTAGCTTTTGAAGCTCTAAATTAATGGTGTTTAATTCTTTAAAATCATTTTGAAATAAAGCTTTTTGATCTATACTTTGAACTTTTTCTTGTGAAATAAAATCAAATATTTCAGTATTTTTTGAAATTTTTTCTAAAATTTTTAGAGCCTTAAGTAAATCTTGCTTTGGAATAAAACCTGATTTAAAAAGATTTAAAATACAAATTTGAGCATTTTGTATACTAAAAATATCCACTCTTAAATCAATTTTTTTGCAAAGCTCTTGAAATTCTTTTAAGAGAAAATATCTTTCATAATTGTCTTTATTGACACTTAAAATAATCGCACACTCGGCTGTATCAAGTTTGTTTTTATCTTGAAATTTAGCATCAAAATTTAAAAATTGGAGTTCATTTTGCCAAATTTTTTGGAATAATTCTTTCATAATCTTCCCCTTAAAAAGGGGAAAGATTTATTTATTTCTTTGAGCGACAAGTTGTCTTCTCATATAAGCGATTTTACTTTGTAAAGGTAATTCTTTAGGGCAATTATCTTCACAAGCAAGCAACGACATACAACCAAAAACACCATCATCATCGCCTACTAATTCATAAAAATCTTCCACACTTCTATGGTCATGCGGATCTTGTAAATATCTAGCTGTTCTTAAAAGCCCTGTAGCAGCTATGAAATTTGGGCGCATAAGTTTAGTTGCACAAGAAGCTACACAAATTCCACACTCTATACAACGATCAAGTTCAAAAGTTTCATCCGCAACTTCTGGCTCAATGCGTTCTTCAAGTTTAGAAATATCAGTTTCTTTTTCATTATGCACCCAGCTTTCAACACGCTTACACATGTCTTCAAACCACTCGCCTGTATTCACGCTTAAATCTTTAATATGCCTAAATGCAGGCATAGGCATAAGCTCTATCACTCCATCAGGATAATCTTTAGTCAAAGTTTTACAAGCAAGTTTTGGCACTCCATTAATCATCATTGCACAAGATCCGCAAATCCCTGCACGACAAACAAAGTCAAAACTCAGATCTGCATCCATTTTTTCACGGATCAAAGTCAAACATACAAAAACCGTCATAAAAGGAGTTTCTTCAAGCTCATAAGTCACAAAATGTGGTTTAGAAATTTTGCTTAAAGGATTGTATTTAAATGCCTTTATTGTCAATTTTCTACTCATAATCAACTCCTATTCTTTGGTTTGGTGCTTTATATTTAGCTTGCAATTCATAAGGCATTAAAGCGTTTTGAATTTCATAACGACCTTTGCCTTCAGCTTCCATTTTTTCACGGATAGCATCCACTTCAGCTTGGCGTTTTTCACTTAAAGGATTTTCTATAATATTTCCTTTAGCTCCATATCCACGGAATGCTGGTGGAATTTCCATTTTCATAATATCAAGCTCTTCGTATTCTATGCGTGGTAAGGTTTCGCCTTCTACCCAAAAAGTATTGGTTCTTTTCATCCAATTTAAATCATCTCTTTTTGGATAATCTTCCCTATAATGCGCCCCGCGACTTTCTGTTCTTAAAAGCGCTCCATAAGCTACGCAAAGTGCTATTTTTAACATTCTTGGCACTCTATACGCTTCTTCAAGCTCTGGATTTGCACAATCAAGTTCTTTACAATGTACTTTAACGTCTTGAGAATCTTTATAAAGTTTTTCAAGTTCATCTACTGCTTCTTTCAAACCTTCACCTGTTCTAAAGATGGCCACCTTATCCCACATGATTTCTTTCATTCTGTTTTTGATTTCAAAAACATTATGTTTACCTTCTTTATCTACTAAAGATTTTAAATATTGATACTCTTTAGTTAAGAAGTCTTTTACTACATTTGTATCAATTACTTCACCATTATTTTTACAATAATCTGCAAAATAATCTCCCACTATCATACCTGCTACAACAGTTTCAGCACATGAATTTCCACCTAAACGATTAAATCCGTGCATATCCCAGCAAGCTGCTTCCCCACAAGCAAAAAGTCCGTTTAACCATTGACTTTCACCCGTTGGTTTAGTTCTAATTCCACCCATAGAATAATGCTGCATTGGAAGAACTGGTGCCCAACCTTTTGGACCCTCGTCTGCTGGATCAATACCATTAAAAGTTTTACAAATATCTTGCACATCACGAAGATTTTTTTCCACATGAGCACGACCCAATATAGAAATATCAAGCCATAAATGATCCCCATAAGGGCTTTTTACACCTTTGCCTTTACGAATATGTTCCATCATTCTACGACTTACCACATCACGGCTTGCAAGTTCTTTTTTCTCTGGTTCATAATCAGGCATAAAACGATATCCATCCACGTCACGTAAAATTCCGCCATCACCACGACAACCCTCAGTAAGCAAAATACCGCTTGGTACAATAGGAGTTGGATGAAATTGCACTGCTTCCATATTTGAAAGTCTGCAAAGCCCTGTTTCAAGAGCGATGGCTGCACCCGTTCCTTCGCAAATTACCGCATTTGTAGTTTGTTTATAAATTCTACCATAGCCCCCTGTTGCTATCATGGTTCCTCTTGCAATATAAGCAATGAGTTGTCCATTAGTTAAATCTCTAGCAATTACACCTAAGCATTTTTTACCATCATGGATGATTCTTACCGCTTCCATTCTATCGATGATCTTTACTTGGTGCTTAATGGCTTCATTTGCTACACCATAAAGCATACAATGCCCTGTTGCATCTGCGATATAGCAAGTTCTCCATTTTTTAGTTCCACCAAAATCTCTAGCATTAATAAGCCCGTGCGCTTCTTCTTTTTCTTCAATCACAGTTTTTTGTGCATTGATTACAACAGTTCTTGGACCTTTAGTAACTCTAGTCCAAGGCACACCCCAAGCCGCAAGTTCACGCACTGCTTTTGGTGCAGTTTGAGCAAACATTCTTGCTACTTCTTGATCACAGCCCCAATCACTTCCTTTTACTGTATCTGCGAAGTGAAGATCTTCATTATCACCCTCACCTTTTGCCCCATTTGCTAAACTTGCCTGCATACCTCCTTGCACCGCTGCAGAGTGAGAACGCTTCACTGGACAAATACTTAAAAGTGTTACACTTTGGCCACTCTTTGCTACTTCAATAGCCGCTCTAAGACCTGCTAATCCTCCGCCTATTACTAAAGCATCACTATATTGTATATTCATAATTTGCTCCATTGTAGTTTTTTATCATCGCAGTAGTTTGGGTTTGATTTTGGTAGTTTTCATAACCTATTTTTATAAATGCTGCAAGACTTAACACACCTAAAACTAGGAAGAAAATACTGATTATCCATTTAGCAGTTTTAAGCTTTTTGCGACTTTCTTTTACATTTTTTCCTTCAAACCAACCCCATTTAACACAAAGTCTATAAAGCCCTATACTTCCATGAAGTTCAACACAGACTAAAAGAACAGCATAAAAAAGCCACATAAAATGACTTACAACCCTATCTCCTGACATATCGCCGCTGATTTTATCTGCATTGGTTACAATAAAAATAAGATGAGCAGAACCTAAGAAAAACATAATAAAACCTGTAAAAGCTTGAACCCACCATAACGAAGTATCGCTGTGATTCATTTTTTTACTGTGTGTTCTTAGTATTTGATACTGACGGTAATTAATAGGAAATTTTCTCATTGCAAGTAAAGCATGAACGAAAAAAACCACTAAAACACAGGCGGCTAAAAATGAAGTAAGATAACTCATAACAGGATTATCGTAAACAAATTTTAATTCTAAAAAATGCACTACAGAATTAAAAAAATCCTCACTGACTAAAATTGTAGAAACAAAAAGCATATGCACCCACATAAAAAGACCTAAAAAAAGCCCTGAGGCACTTTGGATAAAGTCTAATTTCGCAGGCATTTTACTTTTTTTGCCCTCAATGCTCTTACCCAAATAACCTTCGATAAGCTCACGCATCTTTACTCCTTTGTAAAAAGAAATTAAAAAAATCCATTTCATTATATTACAAAAGTCTTTAAGATAGATTAAATATTTACTTTTTTAAACTTTATACAAATATAAACTAACAAAGCTGTTATAAACATTATAAAACTTAAAATTTGCCCCATACTCATACCCCATAAAACAAAACCTATACCAAAATCAGGCTCGCGATAAAATTCACATATAAATCTTGCTAATGAATAAGCACCAGCATAAACAAGAATCAATTCCCCTTGAAAACTTTGCTTAAATCTTGCTAAATAAACTATAATAAAAACAACAATACCTTCTAAAAATGCTTCATAAAGTTGCGATGGATGGCGCAATACTCCATCAACATAAATTCCCCAAGGCACATTTGTAATGCGACCAAAAAGCTCTTGATTTAAAAAATTTCCTATACGACCAAAAACATAAGCCAATGGAACACTTAAAGCAACCAAATCAAGAAAAATCCAAGGATTTGTTTTATATTTTTTACAAAACAATAAAGTAGCTATCAAAAATCCTATAATTGCTCCATGATAACTCATACCTCGAATACCTACAAATTCACCATTAATATAAGGATTAAAAATTTGCCAAGGATGAGTAATATAATACATAGTATTTGCATCATAAATCAAAATATATCCAAGCCTTGCACCTAAAATAACCCCTATTTCAACCCATATAAAATAACTATCCAAATGTTTTTCATTAATGTCTAGTTGAAATTTTCTTACAAAAAATTTAGCCAAAAGCAAAGCCAAAAGCAAAGCTATAACATACATAATGCCATACCAATGCACCTTTAAACCAAAGATGCTAAAAGCTATAACATTAAAATTTGAATAAATATGCTGCCAAAATTCCATATATCTTTCCTAATTTTCTTTTATAAAAATATAACAAAAAAACTTTAACTTGCTATAATTAACACAAACACATTAAATAAAGGTAAAAAATGAAAAAATATATTTTACTTGCTAGTAGTATGTTAATTTTAGCAGCTTGTGGGGGTACAAGCAGTAATTTTGTCAATGTTTCTATGCCAAATTTTAAACCCCAAGTTCCAACAAAGGTTGAACCTATTGATTCTGGAGTAAGCATTGCTCTTGAGCCTATTAATATAGAACAAAATAACAATTATTCTGATTATTTTGAAAATTCAGTGCTTAAAATTCGCATAGAAAAAGAAATTGATCTTTTAAAACGAAATTTAGAAGAGCAGATCAAAACCATCGCTCAACTAAAAGGCTATAAAATAGTTACTACTAATCCAGACTATACTCTTAAAAGTTCAATCAGTATTTATACGGAAGAAAAAAATGCACAAAAAACAAGCAATTTTATGAGTGGAGATTATGTAAAATCCAATTTAGGTATAAATTTTAAAGGTAAAATAGATTTTATAGATGCACACAATCCACAAAATTCAACCAATCTTTCAAGCAGCACCAAACTAGATTCTTTAGTTGCGCTTAACTATCCTATTAAAAATGATGATGGGGTTGATATGTTTAAAACTACTATCTCCACCGTACCAACTCAACTTAATAAAGGTTTAGAGCAACCTGCTTTTGAAATTGATAAAAGTTTTTTAGCTTTTTATAAAAATACATTAAATACACTTTATAACAATCTTCCAAAAGCAACAGACATAGGCAAAACTATACCTAATACAAACAGTGGTTTTAATAGTTTTGATGGCGATGCTACTTTTGAAGAAAGTCTACCTCAAACAAACTCTAATCAAAATAATACAATTGAAAACACACCTACACAAAATATTCCTACAAATCCATCTTCAACAAATCAAAATAATCAAAGTAAAAATCAAGATGGGGTAGAAATATTTGAATGATAAAACTTGTGAGAAAATTAAACTTTCTCACACAAAAAATAAGATTTTCTTATACAAAAAAATAACTATCATTCTACTTTAAAATCAATGCCTGTTGCATTGCATTTTTTATCATCTCTCTTTTATCTCGTATTTCAAAAAAAAGCTCAAAAGCAAAAACCCCTTGCCATAAAAGCATATCAAGTCCATCTTTAATTTTTAAATGATACTCTTTACACAATCTATAAAAAGGTGTTTCTCTGCCATAAATTACCTCAAAAGCAAATTTAGCTTTAGGTAAAATTCTATCTAAAAGCTCTCTATCACAAGGTAAATTTTCATCTTTTAATCCAGCAGAAGTTGAATTTATAACCAAATCAAAGTCAAAATCTTGCAAGTTTTTATAAAGATAAGTTGGATAAGCTAAAAAATCTTTAAATCTTTCTTTACTACGATTAGCTATATACACTTCTACGCCTTTTTGTTTTAATGCATAAGCAAGCGCCAAAGCTGTACCTCCAGCACCCAAAATCAAAGCTTTTTTTATATTATCAAAATCCTTAATAGCCTCTAAAAAACCTAAAGCATCAGTATTATAAGCGTAAATTTTATCTTCTTTTAAGCATAAAGTATTTGCAGAGCCAATATTTCTAGCAAAATCATCCTTCACATCAGCAATATCTAAAGCTTTTTCCTTAAAAGGCAAAGTAATATTAGCTCCACTAAGTCCTAATTTAAAAAAATCTTCTCTTAAACAGTTAGCATTTCTTAAATGATAGCGTGTATAAATGCTATCAAGCCCTAAGGCATTAATAGCATTATTATGCATTCTAGGCGATTTAGAGTGAGAAATAGGATCGCCTATAACTGCTAAAAATTTCATTTTAAAGTGAAAGAAAAAGCATCTTTTGCAATATCCTTACGGATTTTAGCAAGTTCTGCTGCAATATCTGCCTTTTCAAATGGTCCTATTAAAACCTTGGTAATTTCTTTACCTCCAACTGTAGTTTTATAAAGTTTATAATCATAACCTTTCTGTTTTACAGAAGCAAGTTCTTTTGATTTTTGATCTAAATTACTTACTGAGAAAATTTGCACATAAATGCCCGATGCTAAACCACTTGGATGCACAGGTTTAGCATCAACATTTTTAAATAAATCATTTGCATTTTGTTCTTTTTTAGGGATTTGTTTTGTACTTTCTTTTTCTTTTTTTACAGCTGTTTGTTTTTTTGCTTCTTCTTTAGGTTTTGCAGTTTGTGTTACTTCTTGTTTAGGAGTACTTGCTTGTGGAGTGGTATTTTCTGAAGTAGTTGCTGTGGGTTCTGCTGGAACTTCTTGATCAGGCATAGCAAAATTTGTAGTATCATTGTTATTTGAACTAGAGGTTGTTGTATTTTGAGTTGTATTTTGTTCATCTTGAAATTGTTTTCTTAATGCCTCAAATTGATCTTCTGCTGAAGTATTATCTGTAATTGGCATACTTTCAAAAGAAGTATCATTGTTATTGTCTTGAGTTGCTATAGGTTCACTTGGCAATACACTTTGATTTTGCGTATTTTCATCACCACTACCATTAATAAGCTTCATAACTATCATGATAGCTAAAAACAAAATAACTAAAGCAATAACTCGTAAAAGAATTTTTTTTACTTTTTCACTTTTATTACTTTTTTCTAAAATAATATCATCAAATTCATTTTTTTGATTTTCCATAATTTGTCCTTTCTTACATATGCTTAGACCAAGAACTTCCTCGTTCTTTTTGATAAACCTCATAAGGCAATATTAAAATATTAAATTCCCTAGGTACATCCATACTAGGAAACACCTTCCATTCTACTGGCATTTTACTTGCAAACATCATTGAAAGTTTAGACGCTAAAGAATAACCTTCGTTTAACGCCGTGTGTCCTTTGTGAATATAAAGATGTAAATGTCCTGGAGTTTTAGTCTTATAGGCTGTGAAATTTATAAAACCTTCTTCTCTTAAAATAAGTTGTGCACGGTGATAAAATCTTTCAGCATTAAAACCATTATAATCAAAGACAATATTTTCTACTTTATTATCTTTTGTTATTAAATCATGAGCGACAACAATTTTTTTAGCAGCGTGTTCTCTCATGACATTTAAATTTAAAGGAGCATCAACTCTTTCAAATTTATCAAAAAATAAGCGACCTCTATGTGTAATTTTATTTACAATTTTATCGCGTCTTATATAATAATGATCGCCAATTATTTTAATTAGCGACATATCCATTGGTGAAATCAAAACATAGCCCTTTCATAAATAATAAAATTACTTGCAAGTTTTTTTAATTCTTGTTTAATATTCTCTTGTAATTTTTCATTATTAATATCATCTAAAATATCTGCAATATAATTTGACACAATTTCCATTTCTTTTTCTTTAAAACCTCTGGCAGTAAGCGCTGGAGTTCCAAGTCTTAATCCACTTGTGATAAAAGGACTTCTAATCTCTCCTGGAACGGTATTTTTATTTGCAGTAATACCTGCATTTCCAAGAGCTAAATCTGCATCTTTTCCACTAAATTCACGATCTAAAAAACTCATTAAAACAAGGTGATTATCCGTTCCATCGCTAACAAGTTTAAATTTTCTATCCATTAAAACATTAGCTAAAACTTGAGCATTGGTTCTTACTTGTTTTGCATAAACTTTCCACTCATCGCTAAGATTAAATTTAAATCCTACTGCTTTTGCAGCAATTACATGCATCAAAGGACCACCTTGAATACCTGGAAAAATGGCAGAATTAATTTTTTTAGCAAGCTCTTCATCATTTGTCATAATAATACCACCTCTTGGACCACGCAAAGTTTTATGTGTGGTTGAGCTTACTACATGAGCGTGCGGAAAAGGACTTGGATGCTCGCCTGCCACAACAAGACCTGCAATATGTGCTATATCAGCAAAAAGATAGGCACCTATTTCATCAGCAATTTCTCTAAATTTAGCAAAATCAATCACTCTTGCATAAGCACTAGCTCCACAAACTATTAATTTTGGCTTTTCTTTCTTAGCGATTTCTCTTACTTTTTCATAATCAATTCTTCCATCAAGTTCTACGCCGTAAAAACAACTTTCGTACATTTTACCCGAAGAACTTACTTTTGCACCATGAGTTAAATGTCCACCATGACTTAAATCCATTCCTAAAATTTTATCACCTGGATTAATCAAAGCCGCATAAACACCTTGATTAGCTTGAGAACCTGAATTAGGCTGAACATTAGCAAATTTACAATTAAAAAGTTTTTTACATCTTTCAATAGCTAGAGTTTCAATCTCATCAACAAATTCACAACCACCATAATATCTTTTACCTGGATAACCTTCTGCGTATTTGTTCGTCAAGATACTTCCTATAACTTCCATTACTTCAGGTAAAGTGAAATTTTCACTCGCTATCATTTCAAGACCTTCGCATTGACGCTCTAACTCTTTGTTTGT
The DNA here is from genome assembly GCF_008000505.1 of Campylobacter sp. 2014D-0259. Lineage (NCBI taxonomy): Bacteria > Pseudomonadati > Campylobacterota > Epsilonproteobacteria > Campylobacterales > Campylobacteraceae > Campylobacter > Campylobacter sp. 2014D-0259. The sequence goes on along the minus strand of NZ_VOAQ01000014.1, from coordinate 124,318 downwards.
TAAATCAAAAATTTCTTTATCAAACATTTCTAAACTCATTCTTTCTCCTTTAGTTCTGATTTTAATGGACGCATTGCAGGAAACAATATCACATCTCGAATAGATTTTTTATTTGTCAAAAGCATAACAAGTCTATCTATACCTATACCCTGCCCTGCCGTTGGAGGCATTCCATAACCCAAAGCATTTACAAAATCTTCATCCATTTCGCAAGCCTCTTCATCGCCTGCATTTTTAGCTTCAATTTGTTTTAAAAATCTCTCATATTGATCAAGAGGATCATTAAGCTCATTAAAACCATTTGCCAATTCTCTTCCACAAATAAACAACTCAAATCTCTCAGCAATCTGAGAATCCTCATCGCTACGTCTTGATAAAGGACTTATGGAAATAGGAAAATCAATCACAAAAGTAGGATTGATCAATTTTTCTTCCACATAATTATCAAAAAGTTCAGCTTGTAAATGTCCAAGTTCAAGCTTTTCATTCGCTTCAAAACCATCTACTTTTAATTTAGTAAGAATTTTTTCCTTATCTTCAATTAAATCCCTATCCAAACCACCATATTTACAAAGTGCATCTTTGTAAGTAATTCTTTCAAAAGGTTTAGAAAAATCTATCATTTTTCCATCAAATTCTATTGTTTTTCCCAAATTAAGTTTATCTAAAAGTAAAGCAAAAAGTTCTTCAGTTAAATCCATTAAATCTTTATAATTATGATAAGCCCAATAAAATTCTATAGTTGTAAATTCAGGATTATGGGTTAAATCCATACCTTCGTTTCTAAAACAACGATTGATTTCAAAAACTGCCTCAAAACCACCCACTACAAGTCTTTTAAGATAAAGTTCTGGAGCAATTCTTAAAAATCTTTCTACGCCTAAAGAATTGTGAAAAGTTACAAAAGGCTTAGCGTTTGCTCCACCTGCAATCGGATGCATCATAGGAGTTTCTACTTCTAAAAAGCCTTTATTTTCAAAAAAATGACGAATCAAACTCACCACTTTAGAACGCACTAAAAAATCTTTTCTAACTTCTGCATTCATTATCATATCAACATAACGTTTACGATATCTTTGCTCAATATCTGTTAATCCATGATATTTTTCAGGTAAAGGAACAATAGCTTTTGTAGCGAGTTTTACTTCACTTGCATGCAAACTAAACTCACCTGTTTTAGTTACAAAAGGAAAACCTTTAACCAAAACAATATCACCTACTTCTAAATTCTTTTTCAAAATCGCATAAAGTTCTTCACCTACACTATCTTTATTAAAATAAATTTGCAAATTTGTATCTTCATCTTCAATGTTTGCAAAAATCGATTTCCCAGCTATACGCAAAAGTTTCAAACGTCCTGCAACAACAGCATTGACACTTTCATCTCTTTTTTCAACTTGCTCTAAAATATAAGAAAATTTATCCTTAAAAGTCTTTAAAGACATTTCTTTTTCTAAAAAATGAGGATAAGGATTGATCCCTAAATTTTTTAATTCCTTGGCTTTTTCTATTCTTTGCTGCTCTAAAATATTATCAAACATTTATATTTTTACCTTTGCTTTTTGATTGTTACAATCACCACAAACACCATAAAGCTGCATCAAATGCCCTGTAAGTTTAAAACCATGTTCTTTTGCAATCAAGGCTTGCTGTCTTTCTATAATAGGATTTTCAAACTCTATAATTTTTCCGCAATTTTTACATATCATATGATCATGGTGAGGTTTATTGGCAAGCTCGTATTTTTTACCTGCTGAACCAAAAGAAATGGAAGTTACCATTTCTGCTTCTTCAAGCAAATTTAAAGTACGATAAACAGTTGCAATTCCTACATTTAAATCGGGTTCAGCTTGTTTGATTTCCATATATAAACTTTCGGGTGTGTAATGAGTATCACTGTGATAAAGAGTTTTTAAAAGTACTTCTCTTTGCTTGGTATATTTAAGTCCGCCTTGTCTTAATATTTTTTTAAATCTCTCAAGTAAAACATCATATTCCACATTTTCTATCAGCATATCACTCCCCTTTTTGAGTATTGTTTAAATCACTTACAATATCTTGCAACTTTTCACTAGCATGATCTAGACTATTTTCTGTTAAAGGTTGATTCATAATAAAAGATCCAGTTTCTTTAAGCAAATTCAAAGTATAGCTATTTTTAGCAAAATTATCTAATTTATCATTTAAAAAATCGATTCTTGCTACACAAAAAACTAAAATTGCAAAAATTAAAAAGATTTTTGCCCCACCAAATATAAAGCCACCAATACGATCTAAAAAACCTAGGCCACTTAATTTGATCAACTTAGAAAGAAAATTACCTGCCAACAAACAAACTATCCAAAAAATAATTAATATGGCCAAAAATCCAGCAAATCCAGCTAAGCTTTGATTTTCTATCTTATAAAAAGTACTTTGTATAAATTCAGCCGCTTGAGTTGCGTATTTTGAAGCAATAAAAACACCACCAATAATACCCAAAAGTCCAAAAATTTCTTTTATCAAACCATTGATAATACCCTTAAGCCCTAAAAGCAAGGTAAATCCTAAAATAAAAGCATCAAACCAATAAAAATTCATTTCAATCACTCTCTGATTTTTTTTGTTTTAAATTTATTCTACAAATAAGCACTAAATGCTAAGTTAATCATTCTATGATTTTAGGAACAACAAAAAAATGTTCTTGTTTTTTTGGAGCACAATCTAAAACCTCATCAATAACATTGCTATTTCTTATCTCATCAATCCTCAAAGGAGCTCCACCTTTTATAGTGCTTACAGTAATCTCTTGGGAATCTAGATCAAGTTCGTTTAATTTTTCAACAAAATTCACAATTTCACTTAACTGTACAATGGTTTCATTTCTGTTTTTTGTTATTTGTAAAGCACTTAATTTTTCAAGCTTGCTTAATAATTTCTCATCTATTTGCATTTCTTAAACCTTAATAAAAAAGTTAAAATTTTGAAAATTATATCATAAAAAGCTTTAAATTGTTTAGGATATTTTGCAATTTATATGATACAATACCATAATTTTTCTATACAAAAATAAAAATATTTTTTCAAGGATAAATTTTGGGACTAAAAGATAATTTAAAAGCTGTTAAAAATGAACTTAACACAGAAGAACAATTTATAGAAAATTTTATCAAAGGAGAGAGATTTATACGCAAGTATAAATTTTATATATCTGCTGTCGTGATAATTTTAGTTGCTTGGTTTGCTGGAAATTTTATAATCTCAAAAATAAACGATTATAAAACAAAAGAAGCAAATGAAATTTATGCCAATCTAATACAAGATCCTAGCAATAAAAATCTTTTAGAACAACTTAAAAATAAAAATACCAATCTTTACGCTATCTTTTTACTAAAAGAAAATATTAATGATTTTAATAATACAGCTCTCCAAAATGAACTAAAACAAATTTATAATAATGCTCAAACAAACACTTTACTTAAAAATATTATTGCATTATCTTTAGGGGATAAATCGATATTTTTAAAAAATTATGATAAATTATTAGAAGCTTACAAACTTTTAGAGCAAAATAAAATCGAAGAAGCTAATGTTTTACTTTCTCAGATAAAAGAAAATTCAAGTTTAAATCAAATAGCTAAAAACCTCAAACATTATCAAGGCATTACACAATGAAAAAAATATTTTTAACACTATTTTGTTTAATATTTCTATGTGCTTGTGGCACTAAAAGACAATATTTTGAACCAGAACAAACCAATGGAGATTTAAGCCACAATGGTAATTTAAAAAGCAAAATCGTTGACTGGAATCTAGTTTCTGCAAAACTTAGCAATAATACTGCTATATTAAAAAATAATATTTCTATAGATAAGTTTAAACTTCCTAAAAATTATATACTTATAGCTTATCAAGATGGAGAATATTTTACCGCAGATGACAATGGGAATTTAAAAATTTTTGACAATTCTTATAATGAAATTTATAATTTTCAATTTGACGCTAGTGTTGTAGGAGTAGCTTCTAATGGAGATGATTTAGCCCTTGTACTTGCAAATAATACTATAGTTCTTGCAAATCGTTCTTTGGGTATTAAATTCAGTCAAACCCTAACCTCAGCTCCAGCTCAAGACAGTCGTACCGCTAATCCTATATTTTTAGACAATATCATCGTATATCCAACGCTAGATGGCAAAATTTTAATTCTTTCAAGAAACAATCTTCAAGTCATTAAAGATGTGGTTATTTCAGCAGAAAATTTTTTCAACAATGTAATCCATCTAAGTGTAATTGGAGATAAACTTATAGCAGCAACAGCTAAAAAAATCATTGTTGTAAGCCCTGCTAGAACTCTTTATCTTGACGCTGACATAAAAGATGTTGCACTTAGTGATGATGGTATTTTTATACTAGAAAAAGATGGCACTATTATTAAAACTGATTATAACTTAAGAAAAATTGCAGAAAAAAAATTTGAATTTGCTATTTTTGTAAAAAGCAATATATACAATAATTATTTATATATTTTTGAAAAAACAGGCTATCTTATCAAAATGAATCTAAATTTAGATAATACACAAGTATTTAAACTTTCAGAAGCTGTTGATAAAATTTCTTTCATGGGGAATGGTAAATTTTACTACGGAGATAAAATTTTAGATTTGCTATGATAAAAATTTTAGAACAAACAATAAAGGCTTTAAAATTAAATTTAAAGTCCTATGACTTAAGTATGTTGACTAGAAAAAAAAGTTATATTTGCGCTAAAGATCAAAATAACATTCTTTTTATGTATACAGGAAAAACAAAATTTTTAATGAAAGATGCCTTATTTTTAGAAAATCTAGCACAGCAAATTAACATAAATAACAAATATTTTTTTAGCATGGCTTCTCTTTGCTCTAAAGCAAAAAATCATCTAGAAATGAAAGGATTTAATATCTATGTTGCTCTGTGATATTGGGAATTCAAATGCTAATTTCCTAGATGATAACAAATATTTTACTCTTAGTATAGATCAGTTTTTAGAATTTAAAAATGAACAAAAAATTTTTTATATCAATGTCAATGAACATCTCAAAGAACATTTAAAAAATCAAAAAAATTTTATCAATCTTGAACCTTATTTTTTATTTGATACAATTTATCAAGGATTAGGAATCGATCGCATAGCAGCTTGTTATACTATTGAAGATGGAGTTGTTGTAGATGCAGGTAGTGCTATTACAATTGATATTATTTCTAATTCTATACATCTTGGTGGTTTTATCTTGCCAGGTATTGCAAATTATAAAAAAATTTATAGCCATATTTCACCACGATTAAAAAGTGAATTTAACACTCAAGTTAGTCTTGATGCATTCCCACAAAAAACCATGGATGCTTTAAGTTATGGTGTTTTTAAAGGAATTTACCTACTGATAAAAGATGCCGCTCAAAATAAAAAGCTTTATTTCACTGGTGGAGATGGGCAATTTTTAGCAAATTATTTCGATCACGCAATTTATGATAAACTTTTAATCTTTCGAGGAATGAAAAAGATTATAAAAGAAAATCCTAATTTACTTTATTAAAAATGTTACAAAAATTCTCATTGATATCAAACCTTAATGAAATTTAACTTTTTATAAAACAAATTCAATTAAACTTCTATTTAGAAAAAAGTTTATTAAAATAAAAAAAGGAAAAACAATGAGCCAACAAGAATTTGATGTGCTTGTCATCGGAGCTGGAATTTCAGGAGCAGCATTATTTTACGAGCTTGCAAGATATACAAATATTAAAAATATTGCTTTGATAGAAAAATATAATACAGCTGCAACATTAAATTCTAAGGGAACGAGTAATTCTCAAACCATTCATTGTGGAGATATTGAAACCAATTATACTTTAGAAAAAGCGCGAAAAGTAAAAAGAACAGCTGATATGATAGTTAAATATGGACTCATGCAAAATGCGCAAAATAATTTCATGTTTTCTCATCAAAAAATAGCTCTAGCTGTTGGAGATATAGAATGTGATTATATGAAAAAACGCTATGAAGAATTTAAAGAACTTTATCCTTATATAAAATTTTTCGATAAAGCAAAAATCAAACAAATTGAACCCAAGGTTGTTTTAGGAGAAGATTGCAATCAAGATAGACCTGAAAATATCTGCGCCATGGGTGTTGAAAGCGGCGAGGTTTTTACAACTGTAGATTTTGGGAAAATGAGTATAAATCTAATAGAACAAGCCCAAAAACAAAATAAAAATACTTTTGTTGCCTTTAATCAAGAAATTGTTCACATAGAAAAAAAGGATGATATTTTTATATTAAAAACCTCAAATCATCAAGAATACCATGCCAAAAGTGTAGTTGTTAATGCTGGGGCGCACTCTTTATATTTGGCGCATAAAATGAATTTAGGTATGGATAAGTCTTGTTGGCCTGTTGCAGGAAGTTTTTATTTAACCAAACAAAAACTTTTAAATGGCAAAGTTTATATGGTGCAAAATCCTAAACTTCCATTTGCAGCTCTTCATGGAGATCCTGATTTGCTTGCTGATATGAACACTCGCTTTGGACCTACTGCACTTGTTATTCCAAAACTAGAACGTTATCATGGACTAAAATCAGTTCCAGAATTTTTCGAAGCACTAAAACTTGATAAAACTGTTTTAAAAGTAACTTTTAATATGTTTAAAGATGCAACAATTAGAAATTACATCTTTTATAATTATCTTTTTGAACTACCTTTTATTGATAAAAGCTTATTTGTTAAAGATGCTAAAAAAATAGTTCCAAGTCTTAAAACAAGTGATATTTATTATGCAAAGGGTTTTGGAGGCGTAAGACCACAAGTTATTGATAAGACTAAAGGGGAATTAATGCTAGGTGAAGCAAGCATCACAGAGACCCCTGGCATTATTTTCAATATGACTCCAAGTCCTGGGGCAACAAGTTGTCTAGGAAATGCTGAAAGAGATGCAAAGCTTATATGTAATTACCTAGGAATGGAATTTAACGAAGATAAATTTTCTTCAGAATTATTGTAATCATTTTGTTTCTATTTTTAGCTACAATAATTTCAAAAGGAGTTTACCATGCTTAAAAAAACAAAAATTGTAGCCACAGTAGGTCCAGCAAGTGAAAAGGAAGAAATTCTACGCCAAATGATTATCAATGGTGTAAATGTTTTCCGTTTAAACTTTTCTCATGGAACACATGAGTATCATAAAAAAAACTTAGATACCATAAGAAGAGTAGCTAAAGAATTGCATACTCGTATTGGAATTTTACAAGACATTAGTGGTCCTAAAATTCGTACAGGTGAACTTAAAGAACCATTTGAATTAAAAAAGGGTGATAGACTTGATTTTTATCGTGAAACAATTTTAGGGGAGAAGATTGCTCAAAATCATTATAAAATCAGCATCAATCAAAAATCCATTTTAGATATGTTAAAAATTGATGAATATATTTATCTATATGATGGATCAATTCGTGCTAAAGTAGTAAGCATAGATAATCAAAAAATTGAAACCATTATAGAAAATGATGGTTTTTTAAACTCAAATAAAGGTATTAATTTTCCGAATACTAAAATCAATATTGATGTTATTACACAAAAAGATAAAAATGATTTACTTTGGGGTATAAAAAATGAAGTAGATTTTTTAGCAATATCTTTCGTACAAAATGCACACGATATTGATGAAGTTCGTGAAATTTTAGCACAAAATAACGCAAAAATATCTATTTTTGCAAAAATTGAAAAATTTGATGCAGTAGAAAATATTGATGAGATTATTAAATCTAGCGATGGCATAATGGTTGCAAGAGGAGACTTAGGTATTGAGGTACCTTATTATAAAGTTCCTAATATCCAAAAAGAAATTATACAAAAAGCAAACAATGCCTCTAAGCCTGTTATTACTGCGACTCAGATGCTTTTTTCATTAGCCAAAAGCAAAACCGCCACAAGAGCTGAAATTTCAGATGTTGCAAATGCTGTTTTAGATGGAACAGATGCAGTAATGCTAAGTGAAGAAAGCGCCGTTGGTATAGATCCTGCAAACGCTGTTGATATAATGTGCCAAACTATAATAGAAACAGAAAAACGCTATCCATATAACAAATTTAATGATTTTAATGATTTAGACAATACAGATAAAATCATGCGTTCTTCAGCTCATCTTGCAACAGATCTTAACGCTGATGCTATTTTTTCTTTAACAAGTAGTGGAAAATCTGCTATTAAGATTGCGAGATATCGTCCAAATATAGAAATCATAGCAGTAGGGCATTCTGAAAAAACCTTAAACTCTTTAAGTATAGTTTGGGGAGTTAATCCTGCGATCTTGGTTAACAAAAGTAATGAACTTACAGAATTATTAAAAGACTCTGTAAGATCAAGTGTTGAAAAAGGTTTTATGGATGAAGACAAATGCTATCTTCTAACTGCAGGCTTTCCAACAGGAGTAGAAGGTACTAGCAATCTTATCCGCATTCTCAATAAAGAGCAAATTGCTTATTATCTACAATAAAACATTAAATTCCTTTGAAAATAAGGAATTTAATGTCCTTATAAATTTTTTAAGTCAAAAGTCGATATAAATTAAAGCCTCACACAAAGGAGCAAATATGCAAGTGAATACTTTTTCAAATATCGCTAGCATGGCACAAACACAAGTTAGCAATAAGAAGGCAGATGATGCTAAGGAAAACACAAAAGACAAAAATGTTCAAAGTGCTAATTCTAGCAAGGATGTAGATAAAAATACCCTTGAAAAATTAAATGCACTTGGTGGAAAGGGCATTACACAAATTTACCTAGTTCAGTTTCAACAGCAAACAATGAATGCTGTAATAGGTTCGAGCAATGCCCAAACTGGACTAGATAGTCTTTTAAATGGTGCCAATTTAGATACTGCGAAATCTATACTTACAAATATTGATTTTGCATCCTTAGGCTACAGTGGCAAAAATCCACTTGATATGAATACAGATGAACTTCAACAACTTGTAAGTGAAGATGGTTTTTTTGGAGTGGAAAATACAGCCAATCGCATCGCGGATTTTGTTATTAAAGGCGGTGGCGACGATGTTGAAAAATTGAAAAAAGGTCTTGAAGGTATGAAAAAAGGATTTGAGCAAGCAGAAAAAATGTGGGGTGGAGAACTTCCTCAAATCAGTCAAGATACAATAGATGCGGCACTTAAAAAAGTTAGCGATCGCATTGATGAACTAGGCGGAAAAACTCTAGATCTTCAAGCTTAACTAAAAATGCTTAGAAATTTCTAAGCATTTTTAGTTGTTATTAATATCAAAAGTAAAAAATTCACTCTTAAAATTATTAGGTAAAGTTTTATACTGAGATATCGCAGCTTCATAGTTCTTTACTTCTTGATACAACATACCAAGAGCTGCTTTACTTTCTTTGTTATTTTTATCTGTAAGTTTAGAAAGCTGCAAAAGCGCTATAGCTGAATTTGGATTATTTGCACCTACGGCTGCTACGGCTGCTAAAAATAAAGTTTTAGTATCTTTAGCTCCATAATCATCAATCAAAGAATTGTAAAGCGCATAAGCCTCCTCGTATTGCTGTGCAAAAATATCCAAATAAGCTAAAGTTTGCAAAATACCCTCATCTTTTGCTCCTGAAACATTAATCAACTCTTTAAATTTCTGTCTTTCTAAATTTAAAAGCCCTGCAATATGCATTAAATTAACATAAAATTCCCTAGCGATACTTGGCCCACCAAAAACACTACGATAATCAAGTTTTAAATTTTTAAAATGAATTTGAGCATTTTGAGCATATTCTTTAATATTTAAATTTGAATTTAAAGAATTAAAATACAAAATATTTGCCAAAATATCTTCAGGCAACTCTGAACGCAATTTAGCAATTTTCACATCTACTTGATTATTAAGGTTATTATTTTTAGCAACAATAGCTTCAAAAATCAAACTCAAAGGCGTGTCTTTTTTTGTTTCATCTAAATAAGGAAGCATAGAAATATAATTATTATTAACTAAAAATAACATACTTTTTTGCATATTAGCTTTAAAATTAGAATCAGCAGCTATATTATCAAGAATTTCATTGTAAAGTTTAGTTGTATCAATATCAATTAATTTTGCACAAAACATAGCAAAAGCACCTGCTAAGTAATTTTTAGGATTAAGATGATATGAACTTGAAAAATGCTTATAAGCAAGTTCATAATTTTGCATTTGGGCATAAGTTAAAGCCAAATTATAATGTAAAATACTATGTTCTGGATAATCCTTGATAAGTTTTTGAAATTCTTGGTTAGCAAGGCGTAACTTCTGATTTAATGCATAGTTAATAATATTGGCAATTTTTACATTGGTAGATGAAAGAGCCTTGCTTGTATTAAGATAAACTCCCGCATCAGCACTATCATCAACGAAATCTGTAACATTAGCTTTTTTAATATATAAAGCAGCCTGCTTACTATCAAAAACTTGATAAGGCGCAAAATAAAAAAGCAAATCGAATTGATCTTTTTGTTTTTTTAACAAATCTTTTGAAAAAGAATTTTGAGCAACTGCTATATTAAAAAGATCCTTATTTAAACGAACTTGAATTTTATAAGCATCTAAAATCTTATATCTATCTTTATCATTATCATAAGAATTTTGCAAGCGCGCTAACATATCTTGATAATTTCCTGTTTTAATATCAACCAATGTTAAAGCCGCCAAACTTTGATTAAAATCTCTTTCAATTTTCATCGCTGTACTTAAAGCGACTTTAGCTTTAGCATATTCTCCTATTCTAGCGTATAAAAGACCTAAAGATAAACTAGATTCAAAATTGCCTTGAGAATTTAATTGCTGTATAGCCTTGGAATCAAAGTCCATTTTTGCATAAATTTTAGCAGACAAATACTTTGCAACATCAGAATACGGCTCCACATCTGTTCTTTGTAACATTTGTAAAGCCTCAGGGTAATATCCTTTGTAATAATTAATCAAGCTTAAATAATAATCATATAATTTTGATTTTCCTTCTTTTGGAAGATACACTTGAGCTAAATCAATATAATATCTAAATTTTTCCTTATCATTAAGCTTTAAAGCACAAACAGCAGCATTGATAGCAGCTACACTTTGATTTTCTCCATTGGCTATAGCTTTCTTGAAGCTTTCAAAAGCTTCTTGGAATTTATTCTCATTCATTTGAGAAACGCCTAAATTATAATTAGATAAAGATTCGTTATATACGGCAACTTGCTCATAAACTTTTAAAGCCTGTTCAACCTCACCCTTTAAATATAAAGCATTTGCTTTTTGGATCATACCATCAATTCTTTGCATATCATTGTATTTATATGATTCATCAGGCATAACAACAGGTTGTTCTAAAGGCTTAGAAGCTATAATATCTGGTTTAATTTTTCCTTCACTAAAAGTTAAATAAAAAAGTGTAAAAACTAAAATACAAATAATCCCCAAAGATAAACCCACAAGAGACATAAACTTACGATCTTTATACCAAGGCGTAGGCTCTTGACTTTCAACTTCTTCAAAAGTTGATACATCTTCAGGCGCACTTTCTCTTGTAAATTTAAAACCACTATCACTATTTTCTTGAGGTAATTCTTCTGGCAATGATGCAAATTCTTCATCTTCTGGAGCTTGCCCCTCTTGCCCTTTAAATCCCTCTAAACTCTCATCAAGTCTTGGTTGATTTAAGCCATCTTCGGGTTTTTCTAGTATTATATCTTCTTGTTCAGCCATCTATACTCTTTAAAAATATTTTTTCAAAGCATCAGGAATATGAATTTTTCCTTCTTTATCTTGATAATTTTCCATAATCGCTACCAAGGTTCTTCCTACTGCCAAAGATGAGCCATTAAGAGTGTGAACGAGTTCATTTTTTCCTTGTTCATTTTTATAGCGAATTTTAGCACGTCTTGCTTGAAAATCACGACAATTTGAAACCGAGCTAATCTCACGATATTTATTTTGTCCTGGAAGCCACACTTCAAGATCCACAGTTTTTGCTGCACTAAAACCCAAATCTCCAGTGCAAAGCATCAAATGTCTATGTGCTAAACCTAAAGAACTCAGCAAATCACTTGCACACTCAAGCATTTCATTAAACACACTATCACTTTGCTCAGGTTTAGTGATACTTACAAGCTCTACTTTTTCAAACTGGTGTTGTCTGATAATACCTCTTGTATCACGCCCTGCACTACCTGCTTCTTTTCTAAAACAAGCGCTATAACAAGTCATTTTTATAGGTAAAGTTTCACTCGCTAAAATTTCTCCACTATAAAGATTGGTTACTGGAATTTCAGAAGTTGAGATTAAATACAAATCCTCATCATCTACCTTATACATATCTTCTTTAAATTTTGGCAACTGACCCGTCCCAAACATAGTAGCACCATTTACCAAAAAAGGTACATTAACAAACTCAAATCCATGACTTCTATTAAAATCTATCATATAATTTACCAAAGCACGGCTTAATAAAGCTCCTTCGTTCTTAAGCACACAAAAACGGCTTTGTGAAATTTTTACCCCACGCACAAAATCAAGCCAATTTAAACTCTCGCCTAATTCAAAATGTTCTTTTGGAGTAAAATCAAAGCTAGGCGGATTTAATACTTTTTTAAGCTCCACATTTTCATCTTCATCTTCACCCACAGGCACACATTCATCAGGAATATTTGGGATGGCATGAGCGATTTCTTCAAGCTCATTTTCTAAAGCATTTACTTTAACGCTTTGCTCATTAATTTTGCTTTTATTTTCGCTTAATTTTGCTTTTAAACTTTCTTTATCTTCGGCTGTAGCAAGCTCTTTACTGAATTTATTTTGAAAAGCTTGAAATTCTTCTAAAGCTGTTTTTTCTTTTTTTAAACTTGCAAAAAGTTCAGCAAGTTTTTTTAAAATATTTTCATCAACTTTTTTATTTTTTAACTTTTTAGCCACTTCATCAAAATTATTTTGCAAATTTTTTAAATCTAGCATTTTCTACTCCTTAAAGTCCGATTTTTTCATAAATTTTTTGCATTTTTTCTTGGGCGATTTTTCTTGCTTTTGTCGCACCAAAATCCAAAATTTCTTTCAAATGTGAAGGCTTTTCTAAAAGCTCATTGTATTTTTCTCTCGCTTCTTTAAAATAAGCATTTACAAGCTCGTTTAAATACATTTTAAAATGTCCATAACCCTCACCACCTTTTTCATAGCGTATTTGTAATTCTTTTTGCCCTGATTCATCTAAAAAAAGCTTTGCGATTTTAAAAATATTGCAGTTTTCATGATCTTTTGGATCTTCTAAAGCGGTGCTATCTGTAACTATGGAAGAAATTTGTTTTTTTAAGGTTTTTTCACTGCTAAAAATATCTATAGTATTTTGATAAGATTTACTCATTTTTGCCCCATCGGTGCCTACAACTACAGCTACTTCTTCATTAACTTTAGCCTCTGGAAGGGTAAAAATTTCACCCCATTCATTATTAACTTTTAAAGCAATATCGCGTGCGATTTCAACATGCTGGATTTGATCTTTTCCTACAGGGACAATTTGTGTATCAAAAAGCAAAATATCAGCTGCCATTAAAACAGGATAAGAAAAAAGCCCATGTGAAGCACTAAGCCCCTTAGCAACTTTATCCTTGTAACTATGCGCACGCTCTAATAAACCCATAGGAGTAAATTGCGATAAAATCCAATAAAGCTCCATAACTTCCTTAACGTCACTTTGCAACCAAAAAACGCTTTTTTGAGGATCTATACCAAGGCTTAAAAAAGCCGCAGCAGCTTTTAAGGAATTTTGTTTAAGTTTTTCTCCATCTTGAGAAGAAGTCATGGCATGATAATTAGCAATAAACATAAACATTTGGCTTTTTTCTTGTGCATCTACCATTTGCTTAATCGCACCAAAATAATTACCTATATGCAAATCGCCACTTGGCTGAAGGCCTGTTAATACTCTCATTTTATCACCTTTTTAATCTCGCTTAAAAGCTCATCTATATTTTTATTTTCTATATTTAAAATAAAATTTGCCTTTAGTTCATACTTGCTTAAACGCTCATTATATAATTTTTTTGCTTTAATTTCATCATAAAATAAAGGTCTTTTAGAAATTTCATCTTTGTCTAAACGCTTTTTTAAATATTCAAAACTTGCTTTTAAATAAATACAAAAACCTACTTTTTCTAAATTTGAAACATTAACAAAACCCCCGCCTGTAGCAATACAAGTTTTCTCACAAGAACTAAAAAAATCAGCCATTTTTTGCTCTTGTTCTCTAAAAAAAATCTCGCCTTTTTGTGCGAAAATTTCACTGATTTTTTGATTAAATTTTTGTTCTATTAAAAAATCACTATCTAAAAAAACAAGATCTAAATCCTTAGCCAAAGCTCTTGCTAAAGTGCTTTTTCCAGAACCCATAAATCCTATAAAAACGATATTTTTAGCTTTCATCATTTTCTTTACTGCCCTTTTTACGCGAAGCAATCACTAAAGGCACACCTTCGAAATTAAATTCTTTTCTGATTTGATTTTGTAAATAACGCTTATAGCTAAAATGCAAGGCCTTAGGACGATTCATAATAAGCGCAATTTTTGGCGGTGCTAAGTCGTATTGTACTGCATAATAAATTTTAACCAATTTCCCATAATCATGCGGCAAAGGATGTGATCTTGTGGCATTTTCTATCAGAGTATTAAGCTTAGAAGTTTGGATTTTTTGAGTGAAATTCTCAAAAATTTGCAAAATTTTATCGAGTAAAACATGCACCCTTTTTCCACTTAAAGCCGATACGCTAATCACAGGTGCGTAAGCTAGAAATTTAAAACGATCAAGATGCAATTCTTTTACAGTTTTATCAAAATCCATCTCACTTTTATCCCATTTATTTAAAACAATAATCACACCCAAATAATGCTTAGCCACAAGCCCAGCAATGCGTTCATCAAGTTCGTTAAAGCCCTCATGCGCATCTAAAACCAAAAGTGCTATTTGAGAATGAGATAAAATTTTTTCCGTGCGATTTAGGGCAAAGCGTTCGAGTCCTTGAATTTTACCCCTTTTTCTAATACCTGCAGTATCAACAAATTCTATCACTTTATCTTTATGAACTACACTTTCATTAACAGGATCTATAGTAGTTCCTGCGATAGAACTTACAACACTGCGTTCTTGTTTAACCAAAGCATTTAAAAGACTTGATTTTCCAACATTTACACGCCCTACAATACCCACTCTGATATGATTTTGATCGACTTCTTTAAATTGAAATTCTTTTCCTTCTTCATAATGCTCTAAAAAATCTTCTAAATTTTCTTCTTCATCAGGGATTAAAAACTCTTCATGTAAAAATTTTTCAAGCCATTCATAAAGTTCATCTAAGCCTACATTATGGGTTACTGAAAGATTGAAGATTTCCTTTACTCCAAAATTTGCAAACTCCCAAGCCCTTTCTTCATCTTTTTTATTATCTACTTTATTAACCACTAAGGCTATAGGTTTTCCAAGTTTTTTTAAAGAATAAAAAAACTGTCTATCCTCATCATCAGGCGCTAATTTCCCATCAACTAGATAAAGTATGATATCGCTTTCTTTAGCTACTTTTAAAGTGTTTTTTTTCACATTTTTAAAAAGTTCATCACTTTCATCAAGCCCTCCACTATCAATAAGCATGGCTTTTTTTGAATGAATATGAATTTGCGTTTTATTTGTATCTCTAGTTGTACCTGAAATATCACTTGTAATAGCTATTCTTTGTCTTGCCATTCTATTAAAAAGACTTGATTTTCCAACATTTGGCTTGCCTATAAGTATGATGCTTTGCATTTTTTTCCTAGAAAATTATATTTTTAAAATTATATAAAATTTGGCTTAATATTAAGCAAAAAAAGACTAGAATTAGCCCAGATTTTAGTCAAGGAAAAAAAATGCTAAAAGTAATCAAGCATAATTTAGGAATTTATTTCATGATTTTAGCATGTTTGGATTTTGCACTTATGGGAGCTTGTGCAAAAATTCTTAGCAAGGAAATGAGTTCTATAGAAATTATGTTTTTTAGAAATATCATAGGAATTTTTTTCATAGTCTATCTTTTAAAACGATCTAAGGCACATAAAGAAGGGGGACATTTTTGGCTCTTGGTATTTCGTGGAGTAGTAGGCACGCTTTCACTATATATGTTTTTCTATAATGTTTCAAATATTACACTAGGTGGAGCTTTTGCTTTTCAAAAAACTGCTCCTATTTTTATTACTTTAATAGCTTTTGTTGTTTTTAAAGAAAATATTGGCATCAAAGGCTGGATAGGAATTTTAATAGCATTTGGTGGAGTGCTTTTAATCGCTCAACCTTGGGCTCATAATTTAAATCATTCAGGCTTTGATTTAAAAAATTCAGTTATAGGTATCACGAGTGGATTTTTAGCCGCTTTAGCTCTTACAAGTGTAAGAGAACTTAGAAAATCTTACACTACAGAACAAATTGCCTTTTCTTTTATCCTTTTAGGAACCTTAATGCCTTTAATTTCTATGATCAGTGCTGAATTTTTTGAACCACAGCATCTTGATTCTTTACATTTAGATTTCATTCTAGCACCTTTTGTGATGCCAAGTCTTACAGCTTGGCTTATCATTGCCATTATGGGAACTTTAGGCACCATTTATCAAATTCACGTCACTAAAGCTTATGGTATCGCTAAACAAGCAGGAGTAGTTGCTGGAGTTAGTTATCTTGATGTGGTATTTAGTATGATAGTTGGGATAATTTTAGGAGATAATTTACCAAGTACTATGGTTTTTTTAGGTATAATAGGCATTATTTTTGGTGGATTAATTTTAGTTAAGAACAAAGGAAAAAAATGAAAAAAATGATACTCATTGCTGGTCCTTGCGTGATAGAAAGCAAAGATTTGATTTTTAAAGTTGCTGAACAGTTAAAAAATTTTAATGAAAATCCAAATATAGAATTTTATTTCAAATCAAGTTTTGATAAGGCCAATCGCACAAGTATTAATTCTTTTCGAGGTCCTGGTCTTGAAGAAGGATTAAAAATTTTACAAAGCGTAAAAGATGAATTTGGTATGAAAATCTTAACCGATATACACGAAAGCAATCAAGCAGCAGCCGTAAGTGAAGTAGCTGATGTCTTGCAAATTCCTGCTTTTTTATGTCGTCAAACCGATTTACTTGTAGCCGCAGCAAAAACTAAGGCAAAAGTTAATATCAAAAAAGGGCAATTTTTAAACCCAAGCGATATCAAATACAGTGTTAAAAAAGTTCTACAAACCCGTGGCATAGAAGATGAAGGCTATGAAGCTGCTCAAAAAAATGGTGTTTTTGTAGCTGAAAGAGGAGCTAGCTTTGGCTATGGAAATCTAGTAGTAGATATGCGTTCTTTAGTTATCATGCGTGAATTTGCTCCAGTTATTTTTGATGCTACCCATAGTGTACAAATGCCAGGGGCTGCAGGTGGAAGTAGCGGGGGGAAAAGCGAATTTGTAGAACCTTTAGCAAGAGCGGCAGCAGCCGTAGGCATAGATGGCTTTTTCTTTGAAACACATATTAATCCTTGCGAGGCTTTATGCGATGGACCTAATATGCTTAATCTTACACGCCTTAAAAATTGCGTTAATACATTACTAGAAATACAAAATATCATAAAGGAAAACAAATGAATATTATTGAAGGAAAATTAAATTTAGACTCAAATACAAAAATTGCTATCATTAATGCAAGATTTAATCATATCATCACAGATCGCCTTGTAGAAGGAGCAAAAGATGCTTTTTTAAGACACGGAGGCAAAGAGGAAAATCTAAGCCTTATACTTGTTCCTGGTGCTTTTGAGCTTCCGTATGCATTAAAAAAAGCTATAGAAAGCAAAAAATTTGATGCAATTTGTTGCGTAGGTGCAGTAATTCGTGGCTCAACTCCGCATTTTGACTATGTTTCAGCAGAAACCACCAAAGGCATAGCCAATGTGAGTTTAAATCATAATATCCCTGTAAGCTTTGGTGTTTTAACTACAGATACAATAGAACAAGCCATAGAAAGAGCTGGAAGCAAGGCAGGTAATAAAGGCTTTGAAGCTATGACAACTGTAATCGAGATGTTAAATTTAAGCAAGGAGCTTTAATGGCAACGCGTCATCAAGTTCGCCAAAGCGTCATCTCCTTGCTTTATGCTTTTGAATTAAATTCTCAAAACAACGTTTTTGTAGATGAAATTTTAGATGAAAAAAAAATACGCAATGAACAAAAAAATTTTACCTTAAATTTATATCATGGAATTTTAGACAATTTAAACAATATTGATGAAACCTTAAATTCATTTCTAAATGATAATCAAATTACAGCTTTAGGACATGTAGAAAGAGCTATACTAAGACTTGGGGCTTATGAGTTACTTTTTACCGATACTCCTAGCGCCATTGTTATCAATGAGGCTATAGAACTTGCCAAAGAACTTGCTAATGACAATTCTCCAAAATTTATAAATGGAGTTTTAGATGCCTTGATAAAGGCTAAAAAATGAAGCTTTGTGTCGCACTTGATCTTTCTACAAAAGAAGAATGCTTGCAACTTGCTAAAGAATTAAAAAATTTAGACATATGGTTAAAAGTAGGTTTAAGAGCATATTTAAGAGATGGTTTTAAATTCATAGAAGAACTTAAAAAAGTTGATGATTTTAAAATATTTCTTGATCTTAAAATTCATGATATTCCCAACACTATGGCAGATGCTTGCGAAGAAATATCAAAACTTGGTGTTGATATGATCAATATCCACGCAAGTGCTGGAAAAATAGCTATGCAAGAAGTTATGACACGGCTTAGCAAATTTTCAAAAAGACCTTTAGTTTTAGCAGTTTCTGCTCTTACGAGTTTTGATGAAGAAAATTTCTTTAGTATTTATAGACAAAAAATCGAAGAAGCTGTAATTAATTTTTCAAAAATATCCTATGAAAATGGACTTGATGGTATGGTATGCTCTGTTTTTGAAAGTAAAATCATCAAAGAACACACTCAAAGAAATTTCCTAACTCTCACTCCAGGAATTCGTCCATTTGGAGAGAAAAATGATGATCAAAAACGCGTCGCTAATTTAACAATGGCTAGAGAAAATTTAAGCGATTTTATAGTAGTTGGACGCCCTATTTATAAAGATAATAACCCTAGAAAAATTTGCGAAAAAATTCTACAAGAAATTTAATAATCATTATCCTTGTTATGTTTTAATAATAAAAATTTTTAACAAGGAAAAATTATGATTATAACCCCTGAGAATTTATATAAAAAAAGAAGAGATTTTTTAAAACTTGGAGCAGGTGCTTTAATAAGTTCAAGCGTGCTTGCTTCTAAATTATCTGCTTTAAATTTCACAAGCGATACTAATCCAAACAAACTTGAAATCAGCGATGAAGAACTTGCTACAAATTATGTCAATTTTTATGAATTTTCAACAGATAAAAAAAAGGCTGTATCATTGGCACAAAATTTCAATACTCAAAATTGGAAAATCGATATCAGTGGAGAAATAGAAAAACCTTTAACTTTAAGCATGGAAGATATTTTAAAATTCTCACTAGAAGAAAGAATTTATCGTTTTCGCTGTGTTGAAACTTGGTCTATGGTGGTACCTTGGGTAGGCTTTGAATTGCGTCGTTTGATTGAAATGGCAAAACCTACAAGCGAGGCAAAATTTGTTAAATTCACCACTCTTTTAGATAAGAGCCAATTTCCCGATCAAGACGCTTTATTTCCAACTATAGACTATCCTTATGTAGAAGGACTTCGCATGGATGAAGCTATGCATCCTCTTACCTTGCTTGCAGTAGGAATGTATAAAAAAGCCTTAAAGCCTCAAAATGGTGCTCCAATACGCCTTGTTGTTCCTTGGAAATATGGCTTTAAAAGTATTAAATCCATAGTTAAAATAGAATTTACCAAAGAACAGCCTAAATCCACTTGGGAAAGTTACGCTCCAAGTGAATATGGTTTTTATGCTAATGTCAATCCTAATGTTTCTCATCCTAGATGGTCTCAAGCTAACGAGAGGGCTTTAGGAGACTTCTTTACCAAACCTACTTTAATGTTTAATGGCTATGAAAAAGAAGTGGCAAGTTTATATAAAAACATGGACTTGAAAGTGAATTTTTAATGCGGACAAAATACTTTAAATTTCTTGCTTATTTTAGCTTTATCATAAGTTTAATATATGGCTTTTATCATATCATAAAAGCCTTTGATTTTGTAAAAGAAGCCTATATTTACACCGGAATATTTGCTTTAATCTTTTTAAATTTAAGTCTTTTATTTTCTTTACTTAAATTTAAAAAAACAAAAAATTATCCTAAAATTTTAGGTATTTTTGCAGCTTTTTGGGCGATTTTACACTTTTTAAATTATTTTATTTTTGATAGAAATGCTCAAATTTCAAGGCTTTTCGATGATATTTCACATCGTTTATTAGAAGTAAGTGGATTTATCGCATTTTTAATCATATTTTTAATGCTTTTAAGTTCTTTTGAAATCTTTAAAAAACTTAGTAAAATCAGAAAACTAGGATATTTATGCTTAGTTTTGGCAAGTTATCATTATTTTTTAACCCCAAAAGTTCCTATGTTTTGGGAATGGAGTGCTTTAATTGTAGCTTTGTTTTATTTTATAGTTCGCTATACAAAAACATTAAAAAAGTTAAAATCCAACAATCTTACTTTTATCAAAACTTGAATTTAATTCTTTTTGTATGCTTTCTATAAAATCTTGCATTTTAAAAACCCCATCTTGTGATACAGCTACTTTCAAAGCTGTATTCTTTACTACCATTAAAATTTGTGCTCCACTTAATTCATAATTTGATAAAATATTTATATCAAAATCTTTTTCAAATAATGCTTTTTTAGGTAGAAATTTTTCCCAAATTTTAAGCCTATCTTTAAAATCAGGTTTTTTAAATTCTATCTTATAATCAAATCTTCTTGAAAATGCACTATCTAAGCTTTCTAAAAAATTTGTCGTAGCGATAATCACACCACTAAAACGCTCAATTTGCTCTAAGAATATATTTTGCATTTGATTATGCATTTTATCACTACCACTACTTCCATCTACACGCGTACTTAAAAACTGATCAGCTTCATTGAGAAGTAAAATAGGACTTTGTTTACAAGTTTGCACGATATTTTTATAAGTATCAAAAATTTTTCTTACATTTTGCTCACTCTCTCCAACCCATTTGCTCAAAATTTTAGAACAGTCAAAACTAAGAACAGATTTTTTCATTGATTTAGCCATAGCTAAAGCTGACATAGTTTTTCCAGTACCAGCAGGACCATAAAAAATAATTTTAGCTTCTATATTTTTATTACTCTTTATACCCCAAGAATGAAGTCTTTCTAGGACTTTTTTATCTTGTTGTTTTAAAATATTTTCTAAAAGCTCTTTTGTATTTTCAGGCATAATAATATCATTGATGTCAGTGCTTGGTTCTATAAGCTCGAAAATATCTTGATCTTTTAAAACACTTTCAATTTTGATTTTTTTACTTTGTTTTGGTTCAAAATTTATAATTCTTTGTAAAATTTCATCGATAATAAAAAAACTTTTAGAAATATCTCCAAAAGCATTTAAATATTCATCATACTCGATTAAGTTTAAAAGAGGAGCATTTTCTTGTAATAGTTTTTTATTTTTATGCCTTTCTAAATCATTTTCACTGATTAAAGAAAGTAAAGAATTCATTTCTCTAGAAATCGAACTTTCATTACTTAAGGCGTATTCTTCTTTTAAAAGTGCTAGAAAAATAATTTGTTCTTTATGTTCAAGATTGTATTCTTTAAAAATATCAGCCAATACATTATAAAATTTACTTTTTTTTAGTCTTTCTTTGATATGTTTTTCATAAAGTTTAATTTGATTTTTTATTTCACTATTATAAGCACTTTTTTGTATAAAACTTAATCTTTCGTATAATTGAATACGCACAAATTCATCTTTTAAATATTCTAAATAATCTGCATAAGCCTCTTGTTTCTCAAAGTTTAAACGAGGTTTTGCTTCTAAAAATTCTAAAAAATATTCACTTAGACTAAGCTCACTTTGCAATAAGGCAAGAGTTAATGTTTGAGTTTTATTATTTTCTAAACTTTTAAAAAAACTCGAATTTTGATTTACAAAACCTCTTTCGATAAGTTTTTTTAA
The DNA here is from genome assembly GCF_008000505.1 of Campylobacter sp. 2014D-0259. Lineage (NCBI taxonomy): Bacteria > Pseudomonadati > Campylobacterota > Epsilonproteobacteria > Campylobacterales > Campylobacteraceae > Campylobacter > Campylobacter sp. 2014D-0259. The sequence continues at coordinate 102,134 of NZ_VOAQ01000014.1, read as the reverse complement.
ATCCTCCAAAGCATCAAGATAAAGATACTTATCATTTCCAAAAATTGTCGATAATAAAGTAAAGGCATTGATAGAAGAAATAGAAACGACATAATTTCTACAAAGCTCTCTAAGAATCAAAGCTTCATTTTTAGCACACTTAAGCTCTTTATAAATTTGAGTATCTTCTATATTTTTCAAACTTAAAAAATTTTTTAATTTTTCCATTATTTTTTAAATTCCTTAAGCTCATCTTCATTAAATTCTACGCAAATATTTTCATCTAAAAAATGACCTTCAAAAGGTAGATAACAAATTTTTAGTTTTCCATTATTAAGCAAAAAATTATTATTAAATTGTAAATTTTGCAGATCTTCAAAACACTCATCACATGTATTTTTAAGCTTCTCATGTAAAAGATTTTGAAATTTTTGATTTTCAGTATTATACAAATCATTTAGTTTTACAAATGCGTGAGCATTAATATCATAAACAAAATTATTTAACTCTAAAATAGCACGACTCATACCATCTTCATAAAAATAATACCATTCTTCAAAACTAATTTTTCCATCTTGTAAAAAAATAGGTTTTTGGCGAATTTGCTCAAAGCTAAATACACCCTTATGAACAGGATGAAATTCTTTAAAATCATCATTAAAACCTATAAAATCAAGACTACGCTTTATACGAATGCCATCTTGCGTTTCGACAAGTTCTAAAGTAGTTGTTCCTAAATTTTCTCCTTGAAAATTTTTATTATCATACGTAAGCATTTTAGAAGAATTGATTTTATATTTTTTACGCTCATCCTGCCAAAAATCATTTGTCTTAACGAGCGGAATCTCTAAATTTCCATTTATATCATCAACAATTAAAAAACTAGAACTTGTTTGATTTTTATCCCTGTCAAAAAGTGGGGTCATAGGTGCATTATCATAAACTATGGCAAAAATTTCTTTATCCTGCAAATGATAAAAATACAATTCACCTTTATAAACTTGCGCTAAAGCTAGATTTACAAAGCAAAATACCAGTAAAAAAAATTTCAAACTCTATCCTTCAATTTTGAATATGCGTTAAGATAATTTTAGTATGTGAAATTTTATCAAAAAAACTTACTTTATTATCACAAACTTGATAAAAAATTTCATAATTTTTTGCTTTTAAATTTTGCTCAAAACCACAATCAGTTTTTTCTAAATTTTTACCCTGCCATAAAGCATTTGCCTTTAAAATATCACTTAAAATATCATCATAATATACATTTTTAAAAAATTTTTGATTAAACACTTTTTTATCATAACACACTGCATTGATACAAATTTTATCTTTGATTTTGAGTTCAAAAAAAGCTTGCCCTAGTTTATAAACTTCCAAATTTAAAGCATTATTTTCTTTTTTTAAAAAAGCTGCGTCATTGATTTTTATCATAGGAGAAGCAATCAAAACCATCAAGCTTTGACTTGAAAAATTTTGATTTTTCACACTACAAGCACAAAGAAAAAAAATAAAACACAGAGCTAAACAATGCTTCAAATTTGACCTTATTTAAGATTTTTAAAACTGATATTTAACTCTAAATCAAGCTCTTTTACAAGCTTCATTACAGCTTGTAAATCATCAATTTGTTTTGCTACAACACGAATTTCTTCACCACGAATCGAAGAATTAACTTTAAGTTTGCTATCTTTGATAGCTTTATTGATTTTTTTGGCATTTTCACTATCAATAGCATCGTTTGCTTTCAAATTTAAACGAAACATTGCTCCACTTTCACGAGAAAGCTCTTTAATAGCATTAGGATTAATTCCTCTTTTGATAAGTTTAGAAATCACTATATCTTTTAAAACATCAAGCTTTCCTTCACTAGAAGAACTGAGTTTAAAAATACTCTCTTTTTCGCTTAAATCAATCTCACACTTAATTCCTTTTAAGTCATAACGACTATCAAGTTCTTTTTTAGCTTGTTCAAAAGCATTTTTTAACTCTTGTTTATCCAAAGCTGCTGAAATATCAAAACTATGTTCACTTGCCATTTTCTATCCATTCTTTTAAATTATTATAAACTATATCCATTAAAGCATTTAAAGCCTCCTTGCTCGCCCACGCAACATGAGGAGTGATAATAAGATTTTCTTTATTTTTAATGCTTAAAAGTGGATGATTTTTCATCATAGGTTCAATTTCTAAAACATCAAGCCCTACACGAATATTTTTTTCATCTATGATTTTAGCTAAATCATTTTCATTGACAATCCCACCTCTTCCTACATTAATCAAAATCGCATTATCTTTTAAATGCTTTAATTCTTCAAAGGCGAGTAAATTTTTGGTTTTTTCATTTAAAGGTGCGTGGATACTTATAATATCGCAAGTTTTTAATAAATCTTTTAATTCCAAATGTACAAAATCTGCGTTTTTATTAGCTCCACTCGTAGAATAATAATAAATTTCGGCTCCAAAAGCCTTTGAAATTTTTGCCACTTCTTTACCTATGCTTCCTAAACCTATAATACCATGTTTTTTACCACTTAAGGTGTTTAAAATTCTACTATAATCTGTAAAAATAGGACTTTCACACCATTTACCCTCTTTGCTCCATTTGTCATAATAAGGTATTTGATTTAAAAAAGCAAACATAAACGCAAAAGTATGTTGCACCACACTCATAGTAGAATACCCAGCAGCATTTTTTACAATAATACCTTTTTCTTTAGCATACTCAATATCGATATTATTAATCCCTGTTGCAGTTTCTAAAATGAGTTTTAAATTTTTACAAGCATCAATCACATCTTTATCAATTACAACCTTGTTTGTCATGGCGACATTAGCATCTTTTAAACGCTCTATGGTTTGCTCTTTATTTGTTGTAGTATAAATTTGCAAAGAACCAAATTTTTCAAAAATACTTAAATCATAATCCCCTAAAGTTGCCGCATCTAAACAAACAATTTTCATTTCTAATCCTTTATAATATGTCCTACAAATTTAGAATAATTATCAAGCACAAGTCCTCCTTTTCTAAATCCTAAGCCACACCCTTCATAAGCAAAGAAAACACCTGCTTGATAGTATTCGTTTTCACATGAATTAAACTCTACATATTCTTGATAAATAACCTTATTATTCCCATAAGGACCTACATTCTCATGTAAAGTTTTTCCATCTTTAATTATACTGATATTTGCGCCTTCTCTACCAAAAACAGGTTTTTTAACATAGTTTTTACCTTCCAAAGGAGTATCTTTTGTTTCTAAAAGTAATGGATGATTTGGATAAAGTTCCCATAGAATTTTTAAAATTCCCTTAGATTGAAATAAAAGCGTATAAGCAGGATTTAAAATAATTGCTCTTTGATTACGCATAATTTGAGTTAAAAGCATGGCAAGTTCACCCTCTTCTATGGCTATATCTTCCCAAGGAATAAGCTTAAACCAATACTCATAATTTTCACCCTCTTTAAAAACACCCTCTTCACTAAATTCCACCTCATCTACAAAGGAAAAATTAGTTTGAAAACCTGCTTCATTGGCTATATGAGAAAGCAATTTTGTAGTGATTTCTTCTTCTTTACTTCCTGCAACACTTGAAAAAAGAATTTTCCATCCTTGATAATGCTCTTCAAACCCTTCAACACTTTCATCAAGGGTAATAAGTCTTTTAAAATTATCCATCAAACTTTCATAAATGCTGTTAAATTGTGCACTTTCATCCATTCCATTTTGTTTTAAAAGCGCCCATTGTAAAATCGCACTTTCAAAAAGAGCAGTAGGGGTATCAGCATTAAATTCTATAAGTTTTATAGGCTTGTCATCAAGTCCACCCGCTAAATCAAAACGCCCATATAAATGCCAATGCACTTCATTTTCCCAACTCATCTTAATCGCATCAATAAGATTAAAAGGAATTCCAAGCTCATCAAAACGATCATTATCAATCACTTCTTGCGCTGCAGCAATAAACATATCATAAAGTTCATTTACTGCTTCATAATAAGCATTAGCTTCGCTTTCTTTAACACAAACTAACTTATTGCTAATATAATCACTTCCATCTTCATCTGTATGCCAAGAAAAACCTATATTTTCTAAATAATCTTTTTGAAGTTTATCTACTTGTAGTAATTGCATTATTTATCCTTAAGAGCCAAAAGAGGAACTAGAACTTGCAGCTTTAGAGCCTCCACCAAAAAAACCTGATTTTTTAGCACTTGAAGTAGAACTTGTTGTGCCTGCTTTATTAAAACTATTGACACTTCTTTGATAAGCACTTTGATTTGAAAAAGCACCGCGTTGTTGATTAGCAAAATTTTGATTATTGAAAAGTTTTGAACCTATCCAACTTCCCAAAATAGCACCTGCAGCACTTGCGAGTAAAGTTTCTCCTAAACTCAATCCCCCACTACTGATTTGCCCATTATCTTTAGTTAAATTTGAAGTTCCATTGTCAATTTTAGCTGCTTCTTCTTTAATCAAAGCATCCATTTCTTCTTTGGATAAAATTCTTTCTGTACCATTAAGATCTTTTAAAACTACCCTTGTTTCATCACTTGGATATTGATCTTTGATTTTATACTGCCCTGGAGCTGTTTCTTCGATAATTACAAAAGCTCCTTGAGCATTAGCTGCTTGATTTAAAGTATCTGCATTGTCATTATTACTTCCACAACCTGCTAAAGCACCTCCAGCAACAGCTGCTAAACCACCTATCATACCAATTTGAATGATTTTTTTGATTTTTTTCATAGAGTTTATCCTAAAAACAGAAAATTTAAATTTAGAAATTTTAACAAAAAATAATAAATACTTTTTAATTTAATACCAAATGAAGTTCGTAGATATAAAAAAAGCCCTTTCGGGCTTTTGGGTTAGAGTCTTGACTCGTAGCGTCTAAGCATATAAAGTCTTTTAAGCATTTTTTTGCGTGCTGAAATTTTTTGTTTTTTGCGAATTTCAGTCATAGGCTCGAAAAATCTTCTTGCTCTTACTTCAGTTACAACTAGATTTCTATCTACTTGTTTTTTGAATTTACGATACGCTTCATCAAAAGACTCGTTAGGATGCACCTTGATTCCTGGCACAGTCCTCACCACCTTTCTGTGTAAATTTTTGTTGTGAAATATAATTATAAAACACTTCTTATTAATTCTAACTTAGAAAGCATTTAAAAATTGTTTTAGTTTTTATCGGTTATAATCCTTAATTACAAAGTGCTAAAAAATTATAATTAAGGTCTAAAAATGCAAGGACACATTACAAACTATACAAAAAAACGATATTTTGTATATTTAATTGCAAGTATTATCATATTTGCCCTACCTTTCATAAGAATTAATGAGAATCATTTTTTTCTTTTAAGTTTTGATCATTCTAAATTAAACCTATTTTTTATTTCTTTTTCAACACAAGAATTTTATCTCATGCCTTTTGTTCTTATATTTCTTTTTTTATTTATTTTTTTTATTACAACTTTAGGTGGAAGAATTTGGTGTGCTTGGAGTTGTCCACAAACGATTTTTAGAGTTATATATAGAGATATCATACAAACTAAATTTCTTAAAATTCGCAAAAATATCAATAACAAACAAAAAGAATATGGGGGGCAATATTTTAAAAAATTTCTTGGAGTAATAATTTTTTATTTTATATCTTTAGTTGCTGTTAGTAATTTACTTTGGTACTTTATTCCTCCTGAAGATTTTTTCAATTATATTCAAAATCCTGGCGAGCATCTACTTTTACTTGGAATTTTATTTTGTGCTAGCTTACTTTTTACTTTGGATATTACCTATTTACAAGAAAAATTTTGTGTTTATGTCTGTCCTTATGCAAGAATACAATCTGTAATGTTCGATCATGATACAATGCAAGTGATCTACGATGAAAAACGCGGGGGCTTGATCTATGATGGACACACCAAACTTCATAAAAAACCGCCTGAGGGAGAATGCATAGGTTGTGAAGCCTGTGTTAGCATCTGTCCAACTCATATTGACATACGCAAAGGAATGCAACTTGAATGTATTAATTGTCTTGAATGTGCCGATGCTTGCTCTAAGGTACAAAGCAAATTTAATCGTCCAAGTTTGATCAATTGGACAAGTGCAAAAGCTATTGAAACGCGTTCTAAGGTTCATTATTTAAGATTTAGAACGATAGCATATTTTATAGTTCTTTTAATTGCTTTATTGGCTTTAATCATCATGGGAAGCAAAAAAGAAAGCATGCTTTTAAATATCAATCGTAGTAGTGAATTATATAATATTTCAAATGTTAAAGGTGAATTAGTCATTTCAAATGCTTATACCTTTTTGTTTCAAAATACAGATTCTAAACCTCATGAATATTATTTTACAGCAAATTTAGAAGGAATAAATGATGGAATTGAAATCATAAGACCAAACAAACCTTTTAAATTAAAAGCAGGAGAACAAGTCAAAAAAATAGTTGTTATCAGGGCTACAAAAAATTTAGCAAATAATGATAAAAAAGATGTAATCTTTCCTTTACATATAAAAGCTTACGCAAAGGATAATGAAAAAATTTCGGTTTTTAGAAAAAGTATATTTGTATACCCTAAAAGCACTCTTATAAAGGATAAAAATGAACTCAAATAGAACACCATCACAAAAAGTTTTAGCCAGACAAGAAAAAATCAAAGCAGTGGCCTTAGAGCTTTTTTTAACAAAAGGATACCAAGAAACAAGTTTGAGTGATATTATTAAATTATCCGGAGGATCTTATTCTAATATTTATGATGGTTTTAAAAGTAAAGAAGGGCTATTCTTTGAAATTTTAGATGACATATGTAAAAAACACTTTCATCTTATTTATTCCAAAACACAAGAAATTGAAAATGGCACTTTAAAAGAAATTTTAACTTCTTTTGGTTTAGCTTTTATAGAAATTTTCAATCAACCAGAAGCTGTAGCTTTTGGTAAAATTATCTATTCTCAAGTTTATGACAAAGATAGACATCTTGCCAATTGGATAGAAAATAATCAACAAAATTTTTCCTATAACATACTTATGGATTTTTTCAAGCAACAAAATAATTCTTATATGAAAAAAAATGCAGAAAAACTTGCTGTTCTTTTTTGTACTATGTTAAAAGAACCTTATCATCATCTTAATGTTTTAATTAATGCTCCTTTGAAAAATAAAAAAGAACAAAAAGAACATGTTGAATTTGTTGTAAACGTTTTTCTAAATGGGATCAATGGCTCCAAAGCTTAAAAATAATTTTATTAACCAAAATTAAGATATAATTAGCCAAAAATTTTTGTAATAAATATTACAATTTTTAATTTAATTTTTCAAGGCAAAACCATGAAATTATTTCAAAAAAATACTATTTTAGCTTTAGGTGTTGTGCTTTTACTCACTGCTTGTAGCAAAGAAGAAGCACCAAAAATACAAATGCCGCCTCAACCTGTAACAACCATGAGTGCTAAATCTGAAGATTTACCACTTAGTTTTACTTACCCTGCTAAACTTGTCAGCGATTATGATGTCATTATAAAACCTCAAGTTAGTGGCGTAATAGTAAATAAACTTTTTAAAGCTGGGGATAAGGTAAAAAAAGGACAAACATTATTTATTATAGAGCAAGATAAATTTAAAGCTAGTGTTGATTCGGCTTACGGACAAGCTTTAATGGCTAGAGCAACTTTTGAAAATGCAAGCAAGGATTTTAATCGTTCTAAAGCTCTTTTTAGTAAAAATGCAATCTCTCAAAAGGAATACGACTCTTCTCTTGCTACATTTAACAATTCAAAAGCTAGTCTAGCAAGTGCTAGAGCACAACTTGCAAATGCAAGAATTGATCTAGATCATACCGAAATAAAAGCTCCTTTTGATGGTACTGTAGGAGATGCTTTAGTTAATATAGGAGATTATGTAAGTGCCTCAACAACTGAACTAGTTAGAGTTACAAATTTAAATCCTATTTACGCAGATTTCTTTATTTCAGATACAGATAAGCTAAATTTAGTCCGCAATACTCAAAGTGGAAAATGGGACTTAGACAGCATTCATGCAAATTTAAATCTTAATGGAGAAACCATTCAAGGCAAACTTTATTTTATTGATTCGGTTATAGATGCTAATAGTGGAACAGTAAAAGCCAAAGCCGTATTTGATAACAACAACTCAACACTTTTACCAGGTGCTTTTGCAACAATTACTTCAGAAGGTTTTATACAAAAAAATGGCTTTAAAGTGCCTCAAATAGCTGTTAAACAAGATCAAAATGATGTTTATGTTCTTCTTGTTAAAAATGGAAAAGTAGAAAAATCTTCTGTACATATAAGCTACCAAAACAATGAATACGCCATTATTGACAAAGGATTGCAAAATGGCGATAAAATCATTTTAGATAACTTTAAAAAAATTCAAGTTGGTAGTGAAGTTAAAGAAATTGGAGCACAATAATGTTTTCTAAATTTTTTATCGAAAGACCTGTTTTTGCTTCAGTTGTTGCAATTATCATTTCTTTAGCTGGAGTCATAAGTCTTACAAATTTACCTATAGAACAATATCCTTCTTTAACTCCTCCTACAGTTAAAGTAAGTGCAACTTACACAGGAGCTGATGCACAAACCATTGCTTCAACAGTTGCAAGTCCTATCGAAGATGCAATCAATGGCGCGGATAATATGATTTACATGGATTCAACTTCAAGTTCTTCAGGAACTATGAGTTTGACTGTCTATTTTGATATCGGTACAGATCCTGATCAAGCCACCATAGATGTTAATAATAGAATTTCAGCCGCAACTGCAAAAATGCCAGATGCAGTTAAAAAACTTGGAGTAACAGTTAGAAAAACTTCCTCAACAACACTTGCTGCAATTTCTATGTATTCAAGTGATGGTTCAATGAGTGCAGTAGATGTATATAACTATATCACTTTAAATGTGTTAGATGAGTTAAAAAGGGTTCCAGGAGTTGGAGATGCAAATGCTATAGGAAATCGTAATTATTCTTTAAGAATTTGGCTCAAGCCTGATTTATTAAATAAATTTGGAATCACAGCTACTGATGTAATTTCTGCGGTTAATGACCAAAATGCCCAATACGCAACTGGTAAAATTGGCGAAGAACCTGTAACTCAAAAATCCCCTTATGTTTATTCAATCACTATGCAAGGAAGATTGCAAAATCCTAGTGAATTTGAAAACATTATTTTAAGAACAAATGATGATGGATCATTTTTAAGACTTAAAGATGTAGCTGATGTGGAAATAGGATCACAACAATACAGCTCACAAGGACGATTAAATGGCAATGATGCAGTTCCGATTATGATCAATCTTCAATCAGGGGCAAACGCATTGCATACAGCAGAACTTGTTCAAGCTAAAATGCAAGAACTTTCAAAAAATTTCCCAAAAGGTTTAACATATAAAATTCCTTACGATACAACAAAATTTGTAATAGAATCAATCAAAGAAGTTGTTAAAACTTTTGTTGAAGCTTTAATTTTAGTTATTATTGTTATGTATATGTTCTTAAAAAATTTCCGTGCAACCCTTATTCCTATGATAGCTGTACCTGTTTCATTGTTAGGAACTTTTGCTGGACTTTATGTTTTAGGTTTTAGTATTAACCTACTTACGCTTTTTGCTTTGGTTTTAGCCATAGGGATCGTTGTAGATGATGCGATCATAGTTGTAGAAAATATCGATAGGATTTTACATGAAAATGAACAAATAAGCGTAAAAGATGCTGCCATTCAAGCGATGCAAGAAGTTAGCTCTCCGGTTATTTCAATTGTTCTTGTGCTTTGTGCTGTTTTTGTACCAGTTTCTTTTATATCAGGTTTTGTTGGAGAAATTCAAAGACAATTTGCTCTTACCTTAGCTATATCTGTAACTATATCAGGTTTTGTTGCTCTTACCTTAACACCTTCTTTATGCGCACTCTTTTTGCGACGTAATGAAGGAGAACCATTTAAATTTGTAAAGAAATTTAATGATTTTTTTGATTGGAGCACCTCTGTATTTAGCGCAGGAGTAGCATATATTCTAAAAAGAACCATTCGTTTTGTTTTAATTTTTTGTATTATGCTTGGAGCGATTTTTTATCTTAATAAAGCTGTGCCAAATTCTTTAGTTCCCGAAGAAGATCAAGGTTTGATGATTAGTATTATCAACCTTCCTTCAGCTTCAGCACTCCATAGAACAATTTCAGAAGTTGATCACATAAGCCAAGAAGTTTTAAAAACTAATGGAGTTAAAGATGCAATGGCTATGATAGGATTTGATCTTTTTACAAGTTCACTCAAAGAAAATGCCGCTGCAATGTTTATAGGTTTGCAAGACTGGAAAGATAGAAATGTAAGTGCTGATCAAATTATAGCCGAACTTAATAAAAAATTTGCTTTTGATCGCAATGCTTCAAGTGTATTTATAGGCTTACCTCCTATACCTGGATTGAGTATCACAGGCGGTTTTGAAATGTATGTTCAAAACAAAAGCGGAAAAAGCTATGATGAAATACAAAAAGATGTAAATAAACTTGTTGCTGCGGCCAACCAAAGAAAAGAACTATCAAGAGTAAGAACAACACTTGATACAACTTTCCCTCAATACAAGCTTATAATTGATAGAGATAAATTAAAACACTACAATCTTAACATGCAAGATGTTTTTAACACGATGAATGCAACTATAGGCACTTATTATGTTAATGATTTTTCTATGCTAGGTAAAAACTTCCAAGTAAATATCCGCGCAAAAGGTGATTTTAGAAATACACAAGATGCATTAAAAAATATTTTTGTAAGATCAAATGATGGAAAAATGATACCACTTGATTCTTTCTTAACTTTACAAAGAAGTTCAGGGCCTGATGATGTAAAACGATTCAACCTTTTCCCAGCGGCACAAGTTCAAGGTCAACCCGCACCAGGTTATACTTCAGGTCAAGCTATAGAAGCGATTGCTCAAGTAGCAAAAGAAACTTTAGGGGATGATTATTCCATAGCTTGGAGTGGATCAGCTTATCAAGAAGTTTCTAGCAAAGGAACAGCAAGCTATGCTTTTGCTTTAGGTATGATATTTGTCTTTTTAATTCTAGCTGCCCAATATGAAAGATGGCTTATACCTTTAGCAGTTGTAACAGCTGTACCTTTTGCGGTATTTGGATCATTTTTATTGGTATATTTAAGGGGATTTAGCAATGACATATATTTTCAAACAGGACTTTTGCTCTTGATTGGACTTTCAGCTAAAAATGCTATCTTAATAGTAGAATTTGCAATGGAAGAGCGCTTTAAAAAAGGCAAAGGAGTTTTTGAAGCAGCTGTTGCAGCAGCAAAACTTCGTTTTCGTCCTATCATAATGACTTCTTTGGCATTTACTTTTGGGGTCTTGCCAATGATTTTCGCAACAGGAGCAGGAAGTGCTTCAAGACACTCTTTAGGAACAGGGCTTATTGGTGGAATGATCGCAGCATCAACTTTAGCGATATTCTTTGTGCCTTTATTTTTCTATCTTTTAGAAAATTTTAATGAATGGCTAGATAAAAAAAGAGGTAAGGTTCATGAATAAAATAATTTCAATTAGTGCTATAGCAAGTTTTACTCTTTTGATTTCAGCTTGCTCTTTAAGTCCAAATTTAAATATTCCCGAAGCAAACTATAGCATTGATAATAAGCTTGGAGCCTTATCTTGGGAAAAAGAAAACAATAGCTCTATCACAAAAAATTGGTGGAAAGACTTTGATGATGAAAATTTAAATAAAGTGGTTGATTTAGCACTTAAAAATAATAATGATTTAAAACTTGCCTTCATACACATGGAACAAGCTGCTGCTCAATTAGGTATAGATTTTAGCAGTTTGTTGCCAAAATTTGATGGTAGCGCAAGCGGTAGTCGTGCAAAAACAGCTATAAATGCTCCAAGCAATCGAACCGGGGAAGTAAGTTACGGTAATGATTTTAAAATGGGGCTTAATTTAAGCTATGAAATCGATCTTTGGGGAAAATATCGCGATACATATCGCGCCTCAAAATCAAGCTTTAAAGCAAGTGAGTATGATTATGAAGCTGCAAGACTTTCTGTTATTTCAAATACAGTTCAAGCTTATTTTAATCTTGTAAATGCTTATGAAAATGAAAATGCTCTTAAAGAAGCCTATGAATCTGCAAAAGAAATTTATAGGATCAATGATGAAAAATTTCAAGTTGGCGCTGTAGGTGAATATGAACTTGCTCAAGCAAGAGCCAACTTAGAAAGTATGGCTTTACAATATAATGAAGCAAAATTAAATAAAGAAAATTACCTTAAAGCTTTAAAAATTTTAACTTCAAATGATTTAAATGACATACTTTACAAAAATCAAAGCTATCAAGTTTTTAATCTTAAAGAATTTGACATTCCAACTGGAATTTCAAGCACCATCTTGCTTCAACGTCCAGATATTGGCTCTTCTTTAGAAAAATTAACTCAGCAAAATTATCTTGTTGGAGTAGCTCGCACGGCTTTCTTACCTAGCCTTTCTTTAACAGGATTATTGGGATTTGAAAGTGGGGATTTAGATACCTTGGTTAAAGGAGGTTCTAAGACTTGGAATATAGGTGGAAACTTTACTCTGCCTATTTTTCATTGGGGTGAAATTTACCAAAATGTAAATTTAGCTAAACTTAATAAAGATGAAGCTTTTGTAAATTATCAAAATACTTTGATTACTGCTTTTGGAGAAATTCGCTATGCTTTAGTAGCTAGAAAAACTATACGCTTACAATACGATAATGCACAAGCAAGCGAACAATCTTATAAAAGAATCTATGAAATTGCTAAAGAACGCTATGATATAGGAGAAATGTCTTTGCAAGATTATTTAGAGGCACGTCAAAATTGGCTTAATGCTGCGGTTGCTTTTAATAATACTAAATATTCTTATGCCAATTCCATAGTAGATGTAATCAAAGCATTTGGTGGAGGATTTGAGCAAAGTGAAGATACGAGTAAAAATATAAAAGAAGAATCAAAAAATTTAGATATGTCTTTTAGAGAATAGTTTGTTCTATTCTCTAAATAAATCAAAAATCTTTGTCTAAATCTGCATCTGTAATTTCATAAGCCTTGTAAATAGCAGGCAATAATTTTCTTATAGCATAATCAAAATGATAAAATTGCTTATATACCTCTTCTGGATTTAAATTTTTAGCATTCTTAAAATCAAATACTTCAGTATTATTGATTTTGGCAATATTTTCATCAAAATAAGAGTAAAACTCTGCTCTTTGTTTAAACAAAGCATTTAAATTTTGAACAATTTTGGCTTTATCCATTTTATATCCTTTTTAAATAATTTAAAAACTTAATCCCATTTTTTATTTAAGAAATAAAAAATTTACTCCTATTTTAGCTAAAAATTGATAAAGTTATGTCTTAAATATTTTAATATATAGGCCACTTATGAATTTATTTCAAAATTTAGCTTTAAAATACTCTCATACTATGATGGAAAAATCCCTCCAAAAAGGTTTCAATGTCGAACTTTTAAAACAACCCAAAGAAAAAATTCCAAAACAAGACAAAAGCTATATGCTTTATGCCCATGTACCTTTTTGCCATACTTTTTGTCCTTATTGTAGTTTTCATAAATACTATTATGATGAAAATTTAGCCAAAGTATATTTTCAAAATCTTAGAGAAGAAATTAAAATCATGAAAGATAAAGGTTTTGATTTTAGCTCCATGTATGTGGGTGGTGGTACAACACTGATTAATGAAGAGGAATTATTAAAAACCTTAGAACTTTGTAAAAAGTTATTTAACATAAAAGAAATTTCATGCGAAAGCGATCCAAATCATATTGATCCAAATAAGCTTTCTATGTTTAAAGGTATAATTGATCGTTTAAGTTGTGGGATTCAAAGTTTTGATGATGAAACTTTAAAAAAAGTGGCAAGATATAATAAATTTGGTTCATCTAAAGAACTTCAAGAAAAAATTTCAAAAGCTTTAGGAATTTTACCTATTTTTAGTATAGATCTTATTTTCAATCTTCCAGGACAAAGCGAAAAACAACTTTTAAATGACTTAGAAATTGCTAAAAATTTAGCCCCGCAACAAATCACAACCTATCCTTTAATGAAATCAAATCTTACCAAAGATAATATCGCTAAAAGTTTAGGAGTAAGCATTAAAGATAATGAATTTACTTATTATCAAATCATACGCGAATTTTTTAAAGACTATACTCAAAACAATGGTTGGAGTTTTTCTTTGGAAAAAAATAAACTCAATGACGAATATGTCAGTTCTCATCATGAATACCTAGGAGTGGGCAGCGGGGCTTTTAGCTTTTTAGATGGGGAGCTTTTAATTAATGCATTTAATCTAAATGATTATGCTAAATTTATACAAGAAAAACAAAATGCTAATATAGCCAAAGCTTGTTTTGATAAAAAAGAAATTATCAAATATATCTTTTTAACTGAAATTTTTTCAGGGAAAATAGAAATTGATAAATTCAACAAAACTCTAAATTGCAACCTCGAAAAAGAACTTTTCATAGAACTTTTAGGGCTTAAAACAAGTGGTGCCATCATAAAAGATCAAAATGCTTTAATCGCAACTGAATTTGGTCAATATCTTTTTGTGGTTTTAATGAAAGATTTTTACACAGGAATGGATCTTGTGCGTGCAGTATTTAGAGATGATAAGCGTCTTAAAAATAAAGATTATATCGATATCATGAAAGAAAATATTGATCCGCTTAACTCCGCTAGTATGGAATTTAAAGCGGAGACAAACTAAAAGGGGCGAATAACCATCATTAAAGCGATAATAATAAACATTATAGTTGGGAATTCATTATAAATTCTAAAGTATTTCCCACTTTTAGCAGAAGTATCATTTGCTAAAGCTTTTAAACAATAATAATTATGTATATGAAAAATAATCAAAAGTGTAACACAGGTAAGTTTAACATGCATAAAACCCGCACCTACCATTAAAACTTCCTTATGAGCATGTAACATTAAACTTCCTGTGATTAAAGTTACAATCATTGCAGGAGTTTGTATATAAAAATAAAGTTTTCTTTCTTGAATTTTTACAATCTCGACAAAACCTTTATTGTCTTTATGTTCAGCATGATACACAAAAAGACGAGGTAAATAAAAAAGTCCAGCCATCCAAGAAACAAATGCCAAATAATGCACCCATTTAATCCAAAAATAATAATCATTAATCCATTCTGTCATCTTTTTTCCTTTTTTTAAATATTTCTTGTATTAAAATCAAAGCCACACTTATATTTATCATGACATCTGCAACATTAAAAATAGCAAAATTAAACCATTTATGCCAAAAAAACATATCCACTACACCTCCGTGTATAAAACGATCCAATAAATTTGAAACGCCAGCACCAAGCATCATTCCAAAAGCTATGCTATGAGTTTTTAAAAGTGTTTTTTGCCAAAAAAGATAAATAAAAAGCACGACAATTAAAGCAAGATGTAAATATTTTAAATTATGTTCTAAAAAACTCAACATTGAAAAAGCTACGCCTGTATTTAGAGCATAAGTTAAATCTAAGTATTCACTCTGCCATCTAAGTCCTGCTAAAGTTAAGGATTTTACCCATTGATCAAGGACAAAAACCAAAACAAAGGCACCCCAAAAATAAAAAATAAATTTAAAAGTTTTAGCCATTTAAAGCTTTCTTAAAAAACTCCACAACATTTTTCATTTCTTTTTCTAAGAGCTTAATATCTTTGGCTTCTAGTAAAAGTCTTATCAAATTTTCTGTTCCAGAATAGCGAAATAAGGTATTGATATTTTTATTTTCTAAATCTTTTTTTAATTCTTTTAAACCTTTAATTTTATCTAAATCTTTTTTTTCTGCAATTTTAAGATTGGTTAAAAGCTGAGGATAAGGTTTGACTTGACCCAAAATAGAGCTTGCAGATTTTTTCTTAGAAAGCATTAAAGCACTAAATTGCAAAGCAGCTATCAAACCATCTCCAGTTTTTGCATAATCACTAAAAATAATATGCCCACTTTGCTCTCCGCCAAAATTTCCACCATTGGCTTTTAATTTTTCAAGCACATATTTATCGCCCACATTACAAGTATCAAGTTCTATGCCATGTTTATTTAAAAATTCTTTTAAAGCACCATTACTCATTATAGTGGCTACAACACTTGATTGTAATTTACCTTGTTCTTTAAGATAAAGTGCTAAAACTCCTAATAAACTATCTCCATTAGCCACTTCGCCTTTTTCATCTACAACCACCAAACGATCTGCATCACCATCAAAAGCAAAGCCTACATCTGCACGCAAACGCTTTACCTCAGCAGCTAAATTTGCAGGATGTAAAGCTCCACAATTTTCATTGATATTAAGTCCATTGGGTTTATCGCTCATTACTATAACTTCAGCACCTAATTCCTTAAAAACAGTAGGTGCTACCTTATAAGCTGCTCCATGAGCCACATCTAAAACCACACGCAAAGACTTTAAAGTAAGATCTTTTGGAAAAGAATTTTTAATAGAAACAATATACCTTCCTATAACATCATCAATTCTTTTTGCTTGACCAATTTTCTCCATATCTACCTTAGAGGCTTGTATAAGCTTATCATCAAAATAAATTTCTTCTATTTTTTTCTCTATATCTTCACTGAGTTTATTTCCATGAGCATCAAAAAATTTAATACCATTATCATAATAAGGATTGTGAGAAGCTGAAATCATAATCCCTGCATCACAACGCATATCTTCAGTTAAGAATGCAATCGCAGGAGTTGGCATAGGACCAATTTGTATAACATTATACCCTATAGAAGTAAGCCCTGAAACAATAGCATTTTCTATCATATAGCCGCTTCTTCTTGTATCTTTTCCTACTAAGATATTATTAGTAATACTTTTATCTTTAAAATAAATACCCGCAGCCATTGCTAAACGCATAGCCAAAAAACTATCTAAAAATTCACCCGCTTTTCCACGAACTCCATCAGTTCCAAAAAGTTTCATTGCAAACCTTTCTAGCAAAATTTAAAGACAATTATAACAAAGCTAAGATAAAGAAATTTAAACAAGCTCTAAAATTAGAGCTTGTTTGGAACCTTATAGTTCAGGTTTAGGAGTTTTTTCAGTAGAAATAGGAAGTTGTGGATAAACAATTGCTGGTTTTGTTCCTGTTAAAGATTTTAAGAAAGTTTCAATACTTTTTGCTTCTTTATCAGAAATTTTAATGCCAAGTTGCACACTACCCATTTCCTTAATAGCATCTTTTAAATTCCAAATCGCACCATTATGAAAATATGGAGCAGTTTCAGCAACATTTCTTAAAGTTGGAGTTTTTACCATGCCATTTGCATCACCTTTA
This sequence comes from Campylobacter sp. 2014D-0259, assembly GCF_008000505.1. Taxonomy (NCBI): domain Bacteria; kingdom Pseudomonadati; phylum Campylobacterota; class Epsilonproteobacteria; order Campylobacterales; family Campylobacteraceae; genus Campylobacter; species Campylobacter sp. 2014D-0259. The sequence continues at coordinate 84,788 of NZ_VOAQ01000014.1, read as the reverse complement.
AAATCACCTAAATTTGCAAATTTATATTTACCAGCAACTTCAAACGCTTGCATATTGCCACCTAAATTCACACCATTATGACAAGCTACACAACCTTTATCTATAAAAAGCTTTAAGCCTTTTTGTTCTTCTTTTGTTAAAGCTTTTTCATCGCCTTCTAAAAATTTATCAAAACGAGATGGAGTGATCAAAGTTCTTTCAAAATTTGCAATTGCATCAGCAATATTGTCAAAATTTACACCGCTTTTACCATAGATTTTTTTAAACTCACTCACATATTCAGGCAAAGATGAAATTTTTTCTACTGCAAGTTTAGCAGGAGTTGCCATTTCAGGATCAGCTTGGATTGGACCTTTAGCTTGATCGGCTAATGTTCCTGCACGACCATCCCAAAATTGAGTATTATTTAAAACTGCATTATAAACTGTTGGTGAATTTAAATGATGAGGATTTGCTGTCCATTTATGACCTATTGCAGTACTGATTCCATCTGTTCCACCAAGTCCTACATTATGACAGGTATTACAAGAAATGATACCACTTTTTGAAAGACGTGGTTCAAAATAGAGCTTTTTGCCAAGCTCTGCTTTTTCAAGAGTAAATTCACTAGCCTTTACTCCATTTTGTTTTAAAATTTCATCAACGCCTTTTTGATCTTTTGGTAAGGCAACAAGACCTGAATTTTTAGCTTCATCTATAAGACTTGCAGCATTTAAGCTTGAAAAAGCAACTAAGGATGCGATTAGCAATGATTTTACTTTCATTTATAAACTCCTATTAAAGATAAATTAAAATAAAATAATAATCATTTAGAGCTTAAATAAAAATAAATATTATTAAAAAATATTTACAATTAATTAATACTATTTTTATCTTAAAAATTATTTTTTGTTTATTTATTTTCATAAGATATAATTTTTAGTTATAAATCTTAAAATTTTAAGATGATTTGAAAAGGATATTATGGAAAATTTAATAATTTACGCTTTTATATATCTTTTAGGTTCAATCCCTTTTGGGCTAATCCTAGCTAAATTTTTTGCTAAAACTGATATCAAAAAAGAAGGTTCAAAAAGTATAGGAGCAACCAATGTTTTAAGAGTAGTAAAAGAAAAAAATCCCAAACTAGCAAAAAAACTTGCCATTGCTACAATAATTTTAGATTTTGCAAAAGCAGCTATTCCTTTACTAATCTTGAAATTTCTTCATTATGATCAAGCTTTGCTTTGGAGCGTCGCAGTTTTGGCTATTTTTGGACACTGTTTTTCAATTTACTTGTTATTTGAAGGAGGGAAAGGCATAGCAACAGGAGCAGGCGCTATGATAGTTTTACTTCCATTGGAAGTGCTTACAGCATTTATTGTGTGGGTAGTTATTGGAAAAATTTTTAAAATATCTTCGCTAGCTTCTTTAGCAGCGTTACTTGCTTTTGTTATAAGTTCTTTTATATTTAATTATGACTTAGAAATTCATACACATGCACCCGTTTTCATTATCGCTTTTATTATAGTATATAAACATCTACCTAATATTAAAAGATTGATTTTTAAAGAAGAATGCAAAGTCATATAAAAATAAAATTTCACTTTAAGTGTATCATTGGTATATTAGATTTCGAAAGAAGAAAAAAACAAAAAATTATTATCAAGCTTAAAGCTAAAGCAAATGAATTTTTAAATTATGCAGAGGTAATTACCAAAATTAAAACATGGTATAAAAAAGAAGAATTTTACACCCTTGAAGAGTCTTTAGACTTTGTAAGCTTAAATTTAAAAAAAGATTTTCCTAATTTAACCAATCTTAACATAAAAATTTTCAAACCCCATATAATAAAAAATGCTACAGTTGGGGTTAAATTGAAAAAAAAATATTAATTTTTTTTTAAAGATATCTAAACATTTACTTAAGCTATGATATAATTCTTTAAATTTTTCTTAATAAGGATAGAACAAATGAGAATTTTAGTTATAGAAGATGAGATTAGCCTAAATAAAACAATTATAGACAATCTTAATGAATTTGGTTATCAAACTGATTCTTCTGAAAATTTTAAAGATGGAGAATACTTTATCGGCATTAGACATTATGATTTAGTTTTAGCAAACTGGACTTTACCTGATGGAGATGGAGCGGAACTTGTTAACACTATTAAGCATAAATCTCCAAGAACTTCGGTTATGATTATGTCTTCAAAAACAGACAAAGAAACAGAAATCAAAGCTTTGAAAGCTGGAGCTGATGATTTTGTTAAAAAACCTTTAGATTTTGATATTCTACTCGCAAGAATTGAAGCAAGACTAAGACTTGGCGGAACCAATGTTATTAAAATTGAAGACTTAGTTATTGATCCAGATGAGGAAAAAATTACTTATAAAGGTCAAGATATAGAACTTAAAGGAAAACCTTTTGAAGTTTTAACGCACTTAGCAAGACATTCGGATCAAATTGTATCCAAAGAACAACTTTTAGATGCCATCTGGGAAGAACCTGAGCTAGTAACTCCAAATGTTATCGAAGTAGCTATCAATCAAATTCGTCAAAAAATGGATAAACCATTAAATATATCTACCATAGAAACAGTTCGTCGTAGAGGATACCGTTTCTGCTTCCCTAAAAAATCTTAACAATTTTGCACCTTCGGTGCAAAAAATTTATCTTTATTTCTATTTTTATATTTTATTTAAGTTTGGTTATTGTATAAACTAAAATTATTTTTTAAATTTTTGAAAGGTTATGATGTCTCTTTTAATTACAAAAGACTGCGTATGTTGTGATGCTTGCAGAGAAGAATGTCCTGATGAAGCTATTTATGAAAATAGTCCAATTTATGTAATAGACCCTGATCTTTGTTCAGAGTGCGTTAATGATTTTTCAGAGCCTGCCTGTATTGTTGCTTGCCCATATGAATGTATCATTCCTGATCCTGATAATGTAGAAACTATAGAAGAATTAAAACTCAAACATAGAGATAGAGAATTTTAATGGCAAAAAAAACAGCCGTTGTTGATCTTGGCTCAAACTCCATTAGAATGGTGATTTTTGAAAAAACTTCTAGATATGGTTTTTATACAACTTGCGAATACAAACGCAAAGTAAGACTTGGAGAAAATGCTTATAATAATGGCAAAATTCTCCAAGAAGAAGCCATGCAAAGAGCCGAAGATGCCTTAGCTTTTTTCAAACAATGCGCTTTAAAGCATAAGTGCAAAAAAATATTTATAGTAGGCACATCAGCCTTAAGAGATGCCCCAAATTCAAAAAATTTCATTAAAAGAATCAAAGATAATCTGTCTTTAAATATACGCTGTATAGATGGAAAAAGCGAAAGTTACTTAGGTGGTCTTGCAGCTCTAAATTTATTAAGTCCTTTTAAAGATGGAACCACTTTAGACATAGGTGGTGGTTCTAGTGAATTGTGTTTAATAAAAAATAATAGAATTATTTCTTGCATATCTCTTGATATTGGCACTGTTAGGCTAAAAGAATTGTTCTATGATACTGGAAAAATGGATTCTTTAGAAGAATTTATAAAACCAATTTTAGAACAAATTCCTAAAGAATTTTGCAATCAAAACCTTATTGCAATAGGTGGAAGCTTAAGAGCAATATCTAATTCCATCATGCAAAAAAATTCCTATCCACTGAAAAATTTACATGATTTTCGCTATATGCTAGATGAAGAAAAAGGGCATATTTTAAAAATTTTTAATTCAAACTTAGACTCTTTAATCAATTTTGGCATAAAAAAGGATCGTTTTGATACCATTAAAGAGGGTATATTTATTTTTTTAAAGATTGCGGAAAAAATAAAAGCCAAACAAGTTATCACGAGTGGGGTTGGAATCAGAGAAGGAGTTTATTTGCAAGATTTACTTCGTCCTAAAATCACTTTTCCACCAAATTTTAATCCTAGTTTAAAATGTTTACAAGATAAATTTTTACAATCAAAACAAAAAAATAAAACTCCACATTTTGCTCTGCAAATTTTTACAACCCTTAAAAATCTTCATAAACTTAACGATAACTATAAGCATACTTTACTAAATGCTGCTAAATTATGCCATATTGGAGAATATTTAAATTTCTATTTTGCTAATGAACACTCTGCTCATTTTGTACTAGGTGGATTAAATTATGGATTTTCACATAAAGAAAAAGCTTTAATTGCTAGCATTATTAAGCTTAATGGAAAAAAAGTTAACCCTTATAATCTTGAACCCTATAAACAACTTTTACCCAATATTCATACCATTTCATGGCTTAATTTTATTTTGTGCCTAGCTAAAACTTTAAGCACAAATGAAGATAAGATTGATTTTGCTTTTGCAAACAATACTCTTTATATATATCAAGAAAACAAAATTCTTAATTTACCCAAAGATGAGCTCAAAAAAATTGCAAAACCAGCTACCATAGCATTAGCAATCAATCAAAAAATTTAAGATTTTTTACCTTTTTGACGCTGCTCTATAAGATTTTGAATTCTTTTTTTATTCTCTTCAAAAAAAGAATCAAAATTTTTCTCTGTTTTTTCTGTATGTTTTATTATTTGTTCCTCTGGAATTTCAACACTTTCTAAAAGCACATTGGAATTACCTATTATCATTGTATAACGTTTATTAGCGTGATCAAAAACAACAAGTTGATTATTTTTATCTAAAAATCTTTGGAAAATCATAGTAAAATCTCTAGAAACATTGTTATTTTTATAAACCATAGTCTTTTTAAACCACCAAAGCACTATTAACAAAATAACTAAAATCAGCATTACTAAGATATAATTTGTATAATCATACCCTTCTAAACTTGTACTTTTTGGTTTAGGCATTAATTCTTGAGAATTATTCGCAGTAGTTGTAGGTACAGATTCGATATTTGCTTTTCCTTGCTCTATAGCTCGTATCCTTACTCCAAATTTATCATTGATAGAGCTAAGTTCTAAATTAATATTTTGTTTGTTTTGTAGCATAATATAGGTATTATTATTTTTAGAACTAATACTAATTTTATCTACAAGTTGAGAGTTAAGTTCTTTTAATTCATCTTTAGAATACGTTAAATCACTAAAAGTTAAAAGAGTTAAATTTTTTTCTTTTTTTTGAGAAATCTTGCCATTATAGGCATTATCAAAAGAAAGCATTAAATCTACTCGATCATTTCTATCGTAGATATTAAAACTAATCAGCTCAACACTATATAAAGGTAAAATTAAAAAAAATAATACTAGCAATCTCATTTAAATTTCTTTTTTAAAGTATTGAAGCACAGTCTTAGAATCCAAAATTTCATTAATTCTTATAGCGAGATTTTTTTCATAAACCATAACCTCGCCTTTGCCAAAAATTCTTTTATTGATATAAAGCTCAACGCTTTCTCCAGCAGGCTTTTCAAGATCAATAACCGAACCTACTTCAAGTTTTAAAAGCTCCGCTACACTCATATTTGTAGTTCCAAGCTCGCTTACAAAATCTACTGTAATATCTAAGATATCTTCATAAGATTGTAAAAGCCCATGATGAATGTTAAACTCTATATCATCGCTCATTATTTGCAATATCCTATTCTAAAATAACAATTTTCAAATTTATAAGTTAAAGCTTCATCTAGAACTATTTCAGAAAAATCAACTTTTCCTAAATATTCCGGAATTCCGAGTTTATACTCGTCATCACCCTTGGCATCATTTAACAAATTTTTAGCATAACCTATAATCTGATTGGCACATTCTTTAGTTAAATCGCACCAGTCATCTTCTTTAAATTTTTCATCATTAATTAAAATTTCTGCAATTTTTTTTAAAAATTCTTTTGGAAAAAATAAATAAAAATTACATTCTCCTTCGCTTTTGCCCATGATAGGAATACTCGCTCCATAAAGTTCGCCGCTTATATCTTGAGCTGCTTCAATGCGAAGTCTTAAGATATGCTCGCAAAAATGAGTGATGGAATACTCAAGAATCTTTAACATAGCTACCACCTTTATAAAAAACTTAATTTAAAATTATAGTAAATATAAAATAAAAATATGTTTTAAAATTTTATTTTTTGAAAATTTCTTCAATATCTTTCATTATTATATCCAAATTTCCTTGTTTAAAACACTTTACTATGCTAGTTCCCACAATCACTCCATCAGCAACTTTTCTCATTCTTTTTACATCTTGATTATTTTGAATGCCAAAGCCTACAAAAATAGGCAAATTTGTAAAAGATCTGATTTCTTTTACTTTATCTTGTAAGATTGCTTCTTCGACACTTTTCGTACCTGTAATACCTATGCTTGCTAATAAATAAATAAAACCTTTAGCATGTTTTACTAACTTTTTAACCCTTTCTTTAGGGGTTGTAACACTTACAAGTGTAATTAAAGCTATATTATATCTTTCACACTCTTTAATTAAATCATCACTTTCTTCAAAACTCAATTCAGGCACAATCAAAGCACAAATCCCTAAAGATTTTGCTTTTTTCACAAATTTTTCCAAGCCATAAGAAAAAATTAAATTATAATAAACCATAAAAACCAAAGCTTTTTTAGTTTTTATCCTAGCTAAAAGCTCAAAAACACTATGAATATCCACGCCTTGATCAAGAGCTATTTTTGCCGCATCTGCAATAATCTCACCATCGGCAATAGGATCACTATAAGCAACACCAAGTTCTAAAATATCAATAGGGCTTTGATCCAATCTTTGCAAAAAAGCTTCACTTGTTTGAAGATTTGGATAACCTAAAACCGTATAAGCCACATTTGCATTTTCTTTATAAAATTTTCTAAAATCAACCATAAATCACCCCTTTTTTATAATCTCTAATCATTTGCATATCTTTATCTCCCCTGCCTGAAAGATTTACTACTATCACGCTTTTCTTTTTTAAAGTTGGACAAAGTTTTTCTAAAAATGCCAAAGCATGCGAACTTTCAATCGCTGCAATAATACCTTCTTCTTTACAAAGTAATTTTAAAGCCTGCATACATTCTTCATCACTTATAGCATGATATTGCGCTCTTTTGCTTTCAAATAAAAAAGCATGCAAAGGACCAATTCCTGGATAATCAAGCCCTGCAGAAACACTATGTACAGGCAAGATATTGCCTAAATCATCTTGTAAAACCTTGGTTTTCATACCGTGAATAATGCCTGTTTTTCCCTTATTTAAAGTCGCTGCATGATAAGGCGTATCAATGCCAAGCCCCCCTGCTTCAATACCTATAAGTTTAACATTTTCATCTTTGATAAAATCATAAAAAATCCCAGCTGCATTGCTTCCACCCCCAACAGCTGCGATAATATAATCTACTTTTTTATTGAGTTTTTGAAGTTGCATTTTGCATTCTTTTCCTATAATACTTTGAAAATGCATTACCATTTTAGGATAAGGATAAGGACCTACCGCACTTCCAACCACATAAAAAATATTTTTAATATCTCCAACCCAAGCTTGAATAGCCGCAGTAGTAGCTTCTTTTAGAGTTTTAAGCCCACTTTGTACTGCATGAATTTTAGCACCCAAAAGCTCCATTTTATAAACATTTAAAGCCTGTCTTTGCACATCGGTTGCCCCCATATAAATTTCACATTCAAGTCCTAAAAGTGCTGCTGCAGTGGCTGTTGCAAGCCCGTGTTGACCTGCTCCTGTTTCTGCTATGATTTTTTTCTTTCCCATTTTTTTTGCTAAAAGGGCTTGAGCGATGGCATTATTGATTTTATGTGCTCCGGTATGATTTAAATCCTCGCGTTTTAAATAAATTTCATGCTGATATTTTTTGCTTAAATTTCTAGCAAAATAAAGTGGAGTAGGACGCCCTACATAAGTTTTTAAAAGCTCGTTTAATTCTTTTTTAAAGAGTTTATCTTTAGAAAATTTCAAAAAAGCACCTTCTAGCTCATTTAAAGCAAACATTGCACTTTCAGGCAAAAACTGCCCACCAAAATCCCCATAATACGCTTTTTTCATTTTTTCAACTCCTTTAAAATTTGTTTTATTTTGTTGATATCTTTTAAGCCTTTTTCATCTTCAAGTTTTGAATTAAGATCTAAAATTTTAGCTCCCGTTTGTACAGCCTTATGAACATTATCCAAACCTATGCCTCCAGCTAATATAAAATCTTTAGTATAAGAACCTAATAAAGTCCAATCAAAACTTATTCCATTACCGCCCTTTAAAATTCCCTTAGCATCAAAAAGTACTAAATTAGCAAAAATTTCACTTTTTAAATCTAAACTATTTTCCACACTAATCACCTGCCAAACAAAAACATTTTGCACCTTTAAAATTTCAAATTCTTCTTTGGTAATAGTGCGATAAATTTGTATCCCATCAAGCTTAGCTTCTTTAATACATCTTAAAATTTGTTCCAAATTTTCATCTACAAAAACACCGACAACTTTTTTATCTTTTTCATGAAAAATTGCACTTAAATTTCTTGCTTGTTCTAAACTCACTCTTCTTGGACTTTTAGCAAAAATAAATCCAAAAAAATCAATATTTAAAAAAGCTAAATCTTTGGCATTTTTTTCATCTTTAATACCACAAATTTTAAGCTTTAGCATAAGCTTGATACTCCTTAAAATATTCTATAACCTTACCTGAATAAATGGCTTCTAAAATCATATCTTTAGCCACTAAAGGCGAACTTGCTTTATTGGCTGTATAAAGTGCAAACATAGCATTTAAAACTACCAAATCAAATTTTGCCCCTTGCATTCTACCGCTTAAAATATCTTTTAAATCTTTAGCGTTGTCATATGCACTAGATCCTATGATTTCACTATGAAAAGCTCTTTTAAAACCAAATTGTTCAGGACAGATAGAATACTCTAAAATTTCTCCTTCACAAAGCTCATAAATTTTACTTTCATCGCAAATACTAAGCTCATCCATACCATCATTTCCTCTTACCACTAAAGCTTTTTTGCGTCCTAAATTTTTTAAAACCTCTATCAAAAGCCTATGCACAGGTGCGTGATAATTTCCCATAAGTTGATATTTTAACTTTAAATTAGGGTGCAATAAAGGACCTAAAACATTAAAAACCGTTCTTACTCCAAGTCTTGATCTGATCTCTTTAAGTTCTCCTACTAAAGGATGAAAAAATGGAGCATGTAAAAAACTAAGCCCTTGATTATTTAGTTGTTTTAAAACTGATTCTAAAGTATTTGGAGTAGTTATACTTAAAGCTTCTAACACATCTGTACTTCCACTAGAACTTGAAATGGCACGATTTCCGTGTTTGGCTACTTTTACTCCTAAAGCTGCTAAAATAAAAGCACTAGTCGTAGAAACATTGATACTTTTAAAACCATCTCCACCCGTTCCACAAATATCAATCATCTCACTCTCATCACTAAAAGTTTGAGAATATCTTAAAATTTGTCTTACAAAAGCACTTAAAGATTTTTCGTTTAAAGACTTTTCAGTGATTAAAATCAACAAAGCCGCCACTTGCAAAATTTCATAATCTTTAGACATAATAATCTTACAAATTTGCTCAAAATCATCGCTTTGTAAAAAATGATTTTCACTCATTTTTTGCAAATAAAAACTTAAAGGATTTTCTTGTTTTTGTGATTTTTTTATATCTTGTTTTAAAAAATTAGAAAAAAGTTGTAAGCCATATTCACTAAAATAGCTTTCAGGATGAAATTGCACACCATAATAAGGTAAATTTTTATGTCCCAAAGCCATAATCACACCCTTTTCATCAAGGGCTAAAATTTCAAGCTCATCACTAAGCTGTTTAACCTCTAAAGAATGATAACGCATCACGCTAAAATTTAAAGGTAAATTAGAAAATAATTCATTTTCCCTGCACTGTTTTATCAAAGAATTTTTTGCATGCATAGGCTCTTGCATCTTAACCACTAAAGAATCAAAAGCTAAAGCTAAAGCTTGATGTCCTAAGCAAATGCCCAAAACAGGGATATTAAGCCTTGCTTTAAAAATTTCAAGACAAATCCCACTTTGACTTGGATGCTTTGGACCAGGACTTAAAATAATATGAGTAGGATTTAAATTTTTAATTTCACTCAGAGAAATTTCATCATTTCTTCTTACTAAAATTTCATCATTGCTGAGTTGCTCTAACATGCTTTTAACATTAAAAACAAAAGAATCATAATTATCAATTAAAAGTATCATTGATTTTCCTTTTTTAAATTTTCAAAAGCTACCAAAAGCGCCCTACGTTTAGCACAAATTTCTGCATATTCTTTTTGACTCTCACTTTGCAAAACAATACCCGCCCCACTTGCCAAATAAGCCTTATCTTGAGTAAAAAAAGCGCAACGAATTAAAATCGCTAAAGTTATGTCTTCGTTAAAATTTAAAAATCCTACCGCACCACCATAAACTCCACGATCGCAATCCTCAAGCTCACTAATGATCTCTAAAGCTCTTATTTTAGGAGCTCCGCTTAAAGTTCCCGCTGGAAAAACTGCCTCAATCACATCGAAAATACTCGCATCTTCTTTCATATTGGCATACACTTCACTCACTATGTGCATTACAAATTTATTTTTAATAATAGAAAAAAGATTTTCCACTCTTGTTTGAGTGCCAAATTTAGAAGCATCATTTCTTGCTAAATCTACAAGCATCTTATGTTCACTAAGTTCTTTTTCATCACTTAAAAGATCTTTTTCTAAAGCTAAAAGATCACAGTTATTTTCCAAATTTCTAGTTCCTGCAATAGGGGCTAAATAAATCTCTCTTTTTTTAATTTTTAATAAAAACTCTGGAGAAGAACCCAAAACAACACCATATTTGCTTGGAAAATAAAACATATAAGCACTTGGATTTAAAGTACTTAAACTCTCATAATAGTCAAAAGCATTTACTTGATGCTTGATGCAAAGTTGCTTACTTAAGACCACTTGAAAAATATCTCCACTTAAAAGATATTCTTTAGCTTTTTCACACATTTTTAAAAAATCATTTTTCTCATCTTCTAAAGAGTTTAAAATTTCAAAATCATTTTTTTGTTTCGTTTTTATTGGCTCAATATCATCTTTTAAATATTCAAAATATTTTGAAGCGCCAAATTTAAAAAACATTTTGCTATTTTTCTCATAAATCAAATAAGCTTTAGCATTGGCAAATAAAAATAAAGGAAAATCATAATTTTTCTTAGAAGAAAGTGGAATTTTTTCAAACAAAGATACAAAATTCGCACTAAAAACTCCAAAAAATCCAGCAAAGTCACAAATTTTATTCTTGCTTAAAGCTTCATAATATTTTGCCTTAAACTCGCTAAATGATAATTCATTAGCATCTAAATAATCACAATCAATCCCTATAATTACCTTAGTCAAATCCTCTGCAAAATAAGAATTTTCAAATTTTTCAAGGATTTGTCTGTAATAAAAATTTACATTTTTAACAAACATAATAAACCTTTTTTTAAAAAATAAATTAAAATAATATTAAAGAAAAAATTTAGATAAAAAGAAGTTTAGAAACGCCAAGAGCGAAGAGTATGTGTAAGTTTTAAAATCAAAGAATTACTAAAAAAATCATTTTCACTCATCTTTTACCTTTCTTATAAAATATTTCAAAAATTAAGACTTTTATGAAAATTTTTAAAGTCTAAATTAATTTTAATCAATAAATATAAATTTTGCTTTAAATTTAAAATAGATATTATAAAATCTTTATATTTTATAATATTTTGAAACATTTTTACGATGCTTAAAGTTACCAAAAAATATTCTATTGTTATAAAAAACTAAGATAATACTTAGCTTAATAAGATAAAATTGTTCCGTATTTGAAATATTTAATATTTTTTAGGAAAAGCTATGGAAATCACAGATTTACCTTATCTAATCATAGGAATCATTTCAGGTATTGCTTCTGGACTTTTTGGCATTGGTGGAGGTATGATTATCGTTCCTTCTATGTTCGCACTTGGAGCAAGTGCTCACCATGCTATCGGAATTTCAGTATTGCAAATGATTTTTGCAGCAGTTTTTGGCTCTTATATTAATTATAAGAAAAAAAATCTAAATCTTAAAGATGGTATTATGATAGGTTTTGGAGGACTCATAGGGGCAAGCTTTAGCGGAATGCTTTTAAAAGCTTTAAGTGATGTAGCTCTTACTAGCGTATTTTTGGCGGTAAGTTGTATATTTTTTATCAAATATGCTTTTGGAATTAAAGAAAACATTGTGCAAAATCAAAGAAGCGTTTGGGTAAAGAATGTCATTTTATTTATTGCTGGAGCTTTTACTGGTATTTTTGCTATTTCTTTGGGAATTGGTGGTGGACTTTTAATTGCTCCGATTTTAGCTTATTTTTTAGGCTATGATAGTAAAAAAGTTGTTTCTTTATCCTTGTTTTTTGTTATTTTTGCTTCAGTCTCTGGTATTATATCTTTTTCAAATTCTGGAGTTATAGACTCTGAAGTTATTCATAAAGGAATACTAGTAGGTATAGCTTCTATGGTTGGAGTTTTTATAGGAATTAAAATCATAGAAAAAATGCATATTTCAGCTCATAGAAAAATTTTACTTTGCGTATATGCCTTATCAATACTTGGAACCACCCACTCTTTACTTAATAAGCTAAATCTTATAAATTTTTAACTTGGATTTATCCAAGTTCTTTTAATATTATTATGCTAAAATCTTAAATTTATTTAATGTTTAGGAAAGACTATGAACGATACCATAAAAATCATTGGTGCAAGAGAAAATAACCTAAAAAATATCCACCTTGAAATTCCCAAAAACAAACTCATTGTTTTTACAGGACTGAGTGGGAGTGGAAAATCAACCCTTGCTTTTGGCACTCTTTATGCCGAAGGACAACGCCGTTATATAGAAAGTTTAAGTGCTTATGCCAGACAATTTTTAGATAAGGTAGGCAAACCTGATGTCGATAAAATCGAAGGTTTAACCCCAGCCATTGCTATAGATCAAAAAACCACTTCTAAAAACCCACGCTCTACTGTAGGAACCATCACTGAAATTTATGATTATCTAAGACTTTTATATGCAAGAGTGGGCATTCAACATTGTCATCAATGTGGACAAAAAATCTCATCTATGAGTGCAAGTGATATAGTCAGTGAAATTTTAAAATTTCCAAAAGGTGCAAAAATCATCATCTACGCTCCACTCATACGAGAAAAAAAAGGAACTTATGCAGATTTACTTGAAAATTTACGCAACAAAGGCTATGTAAGAGCTCAAATTGATGGAGTTTTAGTAAGACTTGATGAAGAAATTGAACTGGCCAAAACCAAAAAACACACCATTAAACTTGTCATAGATAGGCTTGAAATTCAAGAAGATTTACTTTCTCGTCTTGCAAGCGATATAGAAAAAGGCTTACAAGAAAGCTTTGGAGAAATAGAAATAGAAGTTTTAAATCATGAGGAAATAAACCTTAATAAACACTATCATTTTAGCGAACACTGCGCTTGTTTTGATTGTAAAATTTCCTTTGTTCCACTTGAACCTTTAAGCTTTTCTTTTAATTCTCCAAAAGGAGCATGCGAAGCTTGTGATGGACTTGGCATTCGTTATACTTTAGATATGAAAAAAATTATCGATGAAAATTTAAGCCTCGAAAATGGTGCTGTTAAAATCATGTATGGTTTTAACAAAAGTTATTATTATAAATTCCTAATCGCCTTTTGCGAACAAAATGAAATTCCTATCAAAATACCTTTTATGCAATTAAACGAAGAACAAAAACGTCTTGTATTGTATGGTAATGCCAAAACTATAGAATTTCTTTGGAAAAGAAATCGTCTAAAACGCACCTTTGAAGGCGTGGTTAAAATGGCTTATGAAATGCTAAAAGATGAAAAAGATTTAGCCGAATATATGAGTGAAAAAATTTGTAAAGACTGCGGTGGGCATCGTTTAAAACCCGAAAGTTTAGCCGTGAAAGTAGCCAAAAAAGGCTTGGGTGAAATTTTAGATATGAGCATAGAAGATAGTACGGCCTTTTTTGCAGATGAGAAAAATTTTTCCTATTTAAGCGAGCAACAAAAACTTATTTCTAAACCTATCCTAAAAGAAATCAACGAAAGATTGTTTTTCTTGTATGATGTGGGGCTAGGTTATCTTTCCTTAGGGCGCGATGCAAGAACGATTAGTGGGGGTGAAGCACAAAGAATCCGCATAGCTTCACAAATTGGCAGTGGTTTAAGTGGAGTGATGTATGTCTTAGATGAGCCTAGCATAGGACTTCATGAAAGAGATACTGCAAAACTGATTAAAACTTTAAGAAATTTACAACAAAAGGGCAATACCCTAATTGTCGTAGAGCATGATAAAATGACTATAGAAGAAGCAGATTTTATTGTAGATATTGGCCCAAAAGCAGGAAAATTTGGAGGTGAGGTTGTATTTAGTGGAACTTATAAAGAACTTTTAAAAAGCAAAAGCGAAACTGCACTTTATATGAATGGTAAAAAACAAATTTCACAACTTCAAAACAGAGCACAAAAAGAATGGCTTGAACTTAAAAATGTAAATATTAACAATATCCAAGATTTAAGCGTAAAATTTCCTTTACAAAATTTAGTCGCTATAACAGGAGTTTCAGGTTCTGGAAAAAGTTCTTTGATACTTCAAACCCTACTTCCTTTTGCACAAGAGGAATTAAACCGCGCTAAAAAAGTTAAAAAACTTGGTGGGGTGCAAATAGAAGGACTTGAAAAACTTGATAAAGTCATTTATCTTGATCAAAGCCCAATTGGACGCACACCACGTTCAAATCCTGCCACCTATACAGGTGCTATGGATGAAATCAGAAATCTTTTTGCCGCCACTAAAGAAGCTAAAATGCGTGGTTATAAAGCAGGACGCTTTTCTTTTAATGTTAAAGGTGGAAGATGTGAGAAGTGTAGCGGAGATGGAGAAATCAAAATAGAAATGCATTTTTTACCTGATGTTATGGTAGTTTGTGATACTTGTCAGGGCAAACGCTACAATGATGCCACGCTAGAAATCAAATATAAAGGCAAAAATATCAGTGAAATTTTAAATATGAGTGTTTTAGAAGCGAGTGAATTTTTTACAGCCGTTCCTAAAATCAAGCAAAAATTAGACACTCTAGTAAAAGTGGGTTTAGACTATCTAACCCTAGGACAAAATGCCACCACCTTAAGTGGAGGTGAAGCACAAAGAATCAAACTTGCTAAAGAACTAAGCCGTAGCGATACAGGAAAAACGCTTTATATACTTGATGAACCTACAACAGGACTGCATTTTGAAGATGTCAATAAACTCATCTTAGTTTTACAACATTTGGTTGATCTTAAAAATTCGGTTTTTGTAATAGAGCATAATTTGGATGTGATTAAAAATGCTGATTATATCATCGATATGGGGCCTGAAGGCGGAGTTAAAGGTGGAAAAGTTATAAGCACAGGAAGCGTGGAAAAAGTCGCTAAAGAACACAAAAAAACCCGTTCTTACACAGGATATTATCTAGACTTAGAGCTTAAAAATACACAAAAATCATAATTTTATGTTTGATTTTTTATATAATGATATAAGTTATTTAGGACTTTTTATAGTGTGTTTTCTTTCAAGCACACTATTACCTTTGGCAAGCGAAGCCTTTGTTTTAGGCTTTATAAAACTTGATTTTAATCCAAATTTAGTGCTTATCGTAGCTACTTTGGGTAATACCTTAGGAAGTTTAAGTACTTATGGCTTGGCTTATCTTGGTAAGCAAAAAATTTTAGAAAAATACTTTAGCAAATCCTTGAAAAAATTAGAAAATTTCAATGCTAATTTTGCTAAATTTGGAAGTATATTTGCTTTTTTTACTTTTTTACCTTTGGTGGGAGATCTTTTTGCCTTGGGACTTGGTTTTGCGAAATATTCTTTTTTAAAAACTATATTTTTTATCTTACTTGGAAAATTAAGTCGTTATGCTTTCATAATTTTCATAGCAAACTCCTTTTAAAAGCCTCTCTTTTATAAGTTTTAAAAGCTTTGTATTATCTACATTTTTTAAAATTTTAACACAATTTTTAGTGCTTAAATCCACCCCCATACTCATTTTTGGCTCTTTAAAACAACGCCAACTCATACCTCTTGCCAAAGAACTATCGCAAATAACATCAGCATAACACTCATCAAAATCTGCAATACTAGAATCTAATGCGTAAGCTATCGTTAAAGCGTCATGTATCCAAGTTCCCTTTGTACCACGTGTTTTAGAAGCATAATCAATCCAAACACCTAAAGTTTCAACGATAAAATCACATAAAATATTCTTACCTTGCAACTCTTTTAAATCCTCGTGTGTTAATAAAGTCTGCATGGTTGCATTATAAGGCACGAGTGTAATTTTAGCTCTTGAATTTAACACTATACTAGCCGCCTCAGGATCGAAACCAAAATTTGTATCTTTAGTATAATAAGGCATATCAAAACTACCGCCCATAATAAAAAGCTCTTTAAGATTTATATCAAAATCTTTAAAAATTTTCATAGTCATAGCGATATTTGTCAAAGGTCCTATCGCACAAATAGAAATTTCTTTAGGATTTTTACTCACCAACTCACCCATTTTAAAAATCGCATCAGGATTTATATTTTCTAAAATTTCGGGACTTTTTATATTTTCCCAAAGATATTCAAGTTTAAAATTTTTTACACTTTCATCAAGTCTTTGACGCCAAGCTTTACTTGGTTCTTTTAGGGCTTCATTCGCTCCTAAATAAACAGGAATATTTAAATTTAAACGTTTAAATAAATCCTTAGCCACACTATAGGCAACAAGGCTTGGAACATTACCGCAAACCGTGCTTAGCATTTCAAGTTTGATTTCTTTAGATGCCAAAATCAAAGCAAGCGCTAAACCATCATCGGTATTTGCTCCTGCAATAGCATTGCCTATATCTGTGTCTAAGATAAGTCTCATATCGCATCTTCTATTTTATTTAAATCTCTACCTCTAGTTTCTGGCGCAAAAAATGTAGTCACAAAACCTATACCTGCAGTTAATACAAAATATGTCGCAATAGGCCACCAAGTGCCATAATACGCAAGCAAAGCAGAAGCCACCATAGGCGCTGTTCCTCCTGAAAGAATAGAACCTAGCTCCTTAGCAAAAGCCATTTTTGTATAACGGTTTTTTACCCCAAAAAGTTCTACACCCCAAGCCGCTTGTACACCAAAAATCCCTAAAGATGCTAAAGACATACCTACAATAATAGTTAAAATCACAATAATTTCATTTTTACTATCTAAAAGCATAAAAGCAGGAAAAGCATAAATCATCAAAAGTAAACAAAACATTCTATAAGTAATACGTCTTCCAAATCTATCACTTAAATAACCTGCCAAAGGAATAACCAAAAAACCCACCAATGAAGCTATCATCACTGCTGTAGTAGCTACTGATTTGTCTAAAAGTAAAATTTTAGTCACATAACCTACAATAAAACCTTGCGCAAGATAAGAAGGTCCATTTTCACCTATTCTTAAGCCCACCATAGTCCAAAAAGCACGACTTCTTTGCCAAAAACTTCTTTCATCTTTTTTCATATGCTTTTCGTTATTAAGACGCAATTTCATCATTTCATTTTTTTGCTTTTCAAAAACAGGGGTTTCTTTGACATGAAAACGAATATATACAGCAAAAAGAGCGATTAAAATACTTCCCATAAAAGGAACTCTCCAACCCCATTCTTTAAAACTTGCCTCATCCATTTGCACCATCAAAAGCCACACAAAAGACGCAAGTAAAGTTCCACTATTTGATCCTAAAGCAATCACAGAAGAAACAAGCCCTCTTCTCTTGCTAGGAGCATATTCTCCTAGCATAACTGTTCCACCTGAAAGTTCAGCTCCTGCACCAAAACCTTGCATAAAACGTAATATAACCAAACAAATAGGCGCCCAAACACCAATTGCTGCATAACTTGGAATAAAACCTATGAGAGTAGTTGAAATTCCCATTAAAGCAACAGTACTCATCATAACATTTTTTCTTCCATGTTTATCACCTAAATAACCAAAAAACAAAGCCCCAATAGGTCTTGCAATAAAACCTATGCCATAAGTTACAAAACTAAGCAAAAGTGCGATTACTGGAGTTTGCTCAGGAAAAAATACTTCTGAAAAAATTGTTGCAGCTGCTAAACCATAAAGTGCAAAATCTGCATATTCCATAGCAGTTCCCAACCAGCAAGAAAAAACTGCCTTTTTAAAAACTTTCCTACCTTCAGGTGTATTAAAATTCTTATCCGCAATTCCATCAATTTGCTGATTTGTCATTACATTATCCTTATATTTTAATATATTTTTTTATAAATAATTTGTAATTATGGCTAAAAATTGCAGTGTTTTTGCTTAAAGATCTTAAATTGTAGACATTTTAAGCAAAATTTTGAAATAATACAGCTTAAAAATATATTTTATTAAAGAAGAAATTATTATGAAAACTTTAACTATTATCGATACTTTTGGATTTTTTTTCAGACTTTACTACGCATTAAAAGGTTTTAAAAATTCACAAGGACAAGCTAGTGGAATGATTAGCGGTTTTGCAAATTTTATTTATAGCTTAAAAAATGAACATAAAAGTGATTATATTGTTTTTGCATTAGACTCCAAAGGAAAAACTTTTCGTAGCGAAATTGATCCAAACTATAAACAAAATCGCACTCCACCACCACCTGAACTTCTAGAACAAATTCCAATTTGCATAGAGATGATAGAAAAAATGGGTTTTATAAGCGTTTCTCAAGAAGGTTATGAAGCCGATGATATCATCGCTTCTTTTGTAAGAACTTGTGAAGATAGGGATATTTTTGTACGCATTATCACTCAAGATAAAGATCTTTATCAACTCATAAAAGATGGTAAAACAAGCATTTACAGTCCTATTTCTAAAAACGACTATGATGAAGCAGCGTGTTTAGAAAAATACGGAGTAAAACCTCATCAAATCAGAGATTTTTTAGCTCTTTGCGGAGATAGTTCTGATAATATTCCAGGCGTTAAAGGTATAGGTGCAAAAGGGGCTAAAACCTTACTTGATGAATTTGGTAGTATAGAAGGAATTTATGAAAATTTAACCCTAGTACGCAACGAAAGAAGTCGTAATTTGCTTTTAGAGGGTAAGGAAAATGCATTTTTAAGCAAAAAATTAGCCTCTTTGTATGAAAATTTAGAAGTGCAAGATCTTATAGAAAAAGCAACTTATCCTGATGAAGAACCTCTTTTAAAAATACTTGAAATTTTAGAACATTACGAACTTAATACTTTGCTTAAAAAACTGCGTCAAAATCCTGATAATAAAGATAAAAATTTAGGTTTTAAAGCCACTTTAATACAAGATGAAAACAAACTTTTTGAAATTTTAAATACCCTTGATAAAGAAAGTATTATTGCTTTTGATACCGAAACCACAGGACTTGATACAAAAGAAGCAAAAATTGTTGGTTTTAGTTTTTGCATGAGTGAAAATGAAGCTTTTTACGTGCCTTTAACTCATAACTATCTTGGAGTAGGTGAGCAAATCTCATTGCAAAGCGCCAAAAAAGCTATAGAAGTAATCTTTAATCATTTTGTTATAGGACACAATCTCAAATATGATTTTAAAATCATTCAAAACAATTTTGGATTAAATTTACCTCAAAAATACGCAGATACAATGATTTTAGCATGGCTTAAAAATCCTTCTTTAAGAGTAAATATGGATGATTTAGCTTTAAGACTTTTTAATTATGAAACCTTACATTTTGAAAGCCTTGTTAAAAAAGGAGAAAATTTTGCAAGTGTAGAGCTTGAAAAAGCTTGCAAATATGCTGCGGAAGATGCTTATATCACTTTAAGATTTTATCTTTATTTTTTAAAAAATCTTGAAACTCCTTTGCTAGAACTTGCTAAAAACTGCGAATTTGATTTCATTAAAATCATTATGATGATGGAAGAAAATGGCATAAAGCTTGATACAAATGCACTTGAAATCCTTATGAAAAAATTTGAAAATGAAATCAAAAATTTAAGTGAAGAAATTTATACTCTTTGTGAGGATAGATTTAACCTAAACTCACCTAAACAAGTAGGTGATATACTTTTTGAAAAACTTAAACTTCCAAGTGGAAAAAAAGGAAAAACAGGATATTCTACCGATGAAAAAGTTTTAAATGCACTTTTAGATAAACATCCTGTAATTGCCAAAATTTTAGATTATAGAGAACTTGCCAAACTTTATTCCACTTATTGCGAACCTTTGTTAAAACTAGCGTTAAAAGATAAAAATTCACGCATTTATTCAAGTTTTTTACAGACTGGAACCGCTACAGGACGCCTTTCATCTAAAGATCCAAATTTGCAAAATATTCCTGCACACGGACAATACGCAAAAGATTATAAATCTTGCTTTGTAGCTAAAGATGGATTTAGTTTTATCTCTCTTGATTATTCTCAAATCGAACTGAGAATGCTTGCGCATTTTAGCGAAGATGAAAAACTTTTAAATGCTTTTGCTAACGATGAAGATATACATGCAAGAACAGCTATAATGATTTTTGGAGAAAGCAATTATGAAACCAGAAGTGTTGCAAAAAGTATAAATTTTGGACTTATTTATGGCATGGGCTATAAAACTTTAAGTCAAAATTTAAAAATAGAAGCTCATTTAGCCAAATCTTACATAGAAAAATATTTTGAAAATTTTACTAGTATTAAGAAATATTTTGAAACAGTTAAAAACAAAGCTAAACAAAATGGTTTTATCACTACTTTAAGCGGTCGCAAGCGTTATTTTGATTTTGAAAACGCAAAACCTATGCAAATTGCCATGTATGAAAGAGAAAGCATTAATTCAATCTTACAAGGCTCAGCAGCTGATGTAATCAAACTTGCAATGTTAGAAATCAACAAGGAATTAAATGAAGATAAAAAGCTTATTTTGCAAATTCACGATGAATTAATTTTTGAAGTAAAAGATGATTTATGTGAAAATTTTGTGAAAAAAACTAGAGATATTATGGAAAATATAGTAAAATTAAAAGTAAAATTAAAAACAAGCTCAAGTATCGCCAAAAATTGGGGCGATTTAAAATAATCAAGGAGATATTTAATGGATCTTTCAACCATACTGGGAATGGTGCTTGCAGTTACTAGTATTTCAGTAGGAGATATACTAGAAGGTGGTAATCCTTTACATGTTGTGCATCTTTCTTCCTTTCTTATAGTTATGCCAACGGCTGCATTTTGTGCAATGACTTCTACACATAAAAAAATTGTAAAAGCAGCTTATAAAGAACTCAAAGTTGTCTTTAAAGGTTCTGGAGTAAATCTACCTGAAAGGATAGCCCAGTTAATAGAATTTGCTATTATTGCAAGAAGAGATGGTCTTTTAGCGTTAGAATCAAGAACCAATGAGATTGAAAATGAATTTTTAAAAAATGCTATGATGATGCTTGTAGATGGTAAAAGCTTTGAAGAAATTCACGAAAGCATGGAAATACAAACCGAACAACTTGAAGAGCATTATAAAGAATGCGCAGAATATTGGATAGTATTTGGAGAAACTTGCCCTACTATGGGACTTGTTGGTGCGGTTTTTGGTCTTATTCTAGCTCTTAAATTACTAGATAATCCTCAGGCAATGGCAGCGGGTATTTCAGGTGCTTTTACAGCTACGGTTACTGGGATTTTTGGTGCTTATGCGCTTTTTGCCCCTTGGGGAAGAAAAATGAAAGCTAACGGAATGGATCTTGTAAAAGAGCAAATTGTCATCACTGAAGCCATAAAAGGAATTGCAGAAGGTGCGAACCCTAGAGATTTGGAAGCTAAGCTTTTTAATTTCTTAAGTCACGATGATCCAAAAATTTCACAATTTGATAAAGGTTAAAAATGGCCAAGAAACATAAATGTCCAGAATGTCCTGCAGGTGAAAAATGGGCTGTACCTTATGCAGACTTTCTAAGTTTGCTTTTGGCACTTTTTATTGCTCTTTGGGCAATTTCTAAAACAAATCCTGCTAAAGTAGAGGCTTTAAAAACTGAATTTGTTAAAATCTTTGATTACACCTCTACTCAAACAGTCAAAGAAGAGAGTAAAACTCAAGAAAAATATAAAGGCGCAGCAAAAGAAGAAAGTGATGAACTCAAATCATTAAAACAAATGACTATGACGCAGCAAGAAACTATCAAACGTCTTCAAGCGGCTCTAGATCAAAGCGACAATCAGGTTGCTCTTAACCTTCCATCTAAAGTTGAATTTGAAAGAGGTAGCGCTCAAATCGTTTCAGCTGATATACAAGATTATTTAAAACGTATGGCTGAACTAACAACATATTTGCCACCTCAAGCAAAAATAGAAATTAGAGGCTATACAGACAATAGCGACTCTATTATAAGAAGTTATGAACTCGCCTACCAAAGAGCGGAAAATGTATTAAAATATTTTATAGAAGGTGGAGCAAATTTAAAAAACATTAGCATTAAAAGCTACGGGCTTAATAATCCTATCAATGGAAATCCACAAGCTCTAGAAAATAATAGAGTAGAAATATATTTTAAAGTTGATACAGCAGATACAAGTACTCAAAAATCGGTTCTTGAGCTTATTAACAAAATAGGAACTAAAGCACCTTAAAAGTTTTAGTTTCCTTTTTTTACTTGACCAGCTAAACGACTCTTATTATTTGTATTATAAACAAATCCTAGCACCTCAGCTACAGCTTTAAACATTTCCCTAGGAATAAGATCATTAACATCACAAGCTTTATAAAGCTCTCTTGCTAAAGGAGGATTTTCATAAACTACAACATTATTTTCATAGGCTACTTGTTTTATGCGAAGAGCGAGAAAATCCACTCCTTTAGCAACAACCCTAGGGGCTTGTTCTTTACTTGTATCATAACGAATAGCTACGGCATAATGCGTTGGGTTTGTGATCACCACATCCGCACCTGCAACATCTTGAACCATACGACGACGCGCAGCTTCCATTTGAAGTCTACGAATTCTACCTTTAACCTGAGGATCTCCTTCCATTTGTTTATACTCATCTTTTATTTCTTGTTTGCTCATACGCAAACCTTTAAAATACTGAAAACGCACCAAAAAAACATCTAAAACAGCAATAATTAAAAAAGCAACTATAACAATAGCTGCTAAAACAATAGCTCTGTCTCTTAGCCAAGTAAGCTGTGCAACCATAGTATAAAGCTCAACTCTTGGAAGCTCTTGCATAAATTTAAGTAAAACTATAAAAGCTATAGTAAAAACAATACCCACTTTTAAAATAATTTTTATACTTTCAACAATTTTTTTCAATGAAAAAAGGTTTTTTAAACCTTTTAGAGGATTGATTTTTCCTAAATTTGGCATAATAGGTTTAGTTGTAAAAATAAAACCAAATTGCATAATATTTCCCAAAACCCCAGCAATCATAATACTTAAAACAATAGGTGCAAGAATAATTAAAACCTCAAAAATGCTTTTAATCATAATGGCTTGAATAATACGCAAATCAAATTCAACACCAATAAAACTTTGATAGTATCTATATAAATTTACAATTCTCTCGCCCATAAAACTCATCATAAATAAAGTTATAGTTACTCCAATTATCAAAGTTACAATAGCTGCCGCATCTTGAGACTTTGGAACATTACCTTCTTTACGCGCATCTTCTATCTTTTTGGACGTGGGTTCTTCTGTTTTTTCTTGATCTTCGCCTGCCATATTTTAGCCTAAATAAAAATTTTAATATGTGTGTAAAATTATAGTAGAAAATTTATGAATTTCAATTAAAGAATAAAAATGAAGAAAAAGCCTCGTAAAGAGGCTTTATACTAAGAAATTAAAGTTTAGCTTCGTTTTTGCCAAGATATTCAGCCACGCCTTTAGGGTTAGCTTTCATACCTTCATCACCCTTATTCCATCCTGCAGGACAAACTTCACCATGCTCATTTGTAAAAAGCATAGTATCAACCATTCTTAACATTTCATCTATATTTCTACCTAGTGGTAAATCATTAACCACAGCATGGCGAACTGTTCCATCAGCATCAAGCAAGAACGAACCACGAAGGGCAACTGCTTCTGCATAAAGTACATCAAAATTTCTAGCAATCTGCTTAGTTAAGTCAGCAACAAGCGGAAATTTAACCTGACCAATACCACCTTGATTTACTGGAGTATTTTTCCAAGCAAAATGTGAAAATTCATTATCTCCTGAAATTCCAATTACTTCAATGCCACGGTTTTTAAATTCTTGATATCTTTTGTCAAAAGCTATAATTTCTGAAGGACAAACAAAAGTAAAATCTTTTGGATAAAAGAATACTACCGCTCCTTTTGGACCTATGTTTTTATAAAGATTAAAATCTTGAACAATTTCATTGTTTCCCAATACTGCTGGAGCAGTAAAATCTAAAGCTTTTTTAGTAACTATCATATTTTCTCCTAAATAATAAATTTTATTGATAACGAAATTATATCGTTTAAATCTTTATTTTTTTTTAAATATCTAAAATAATATTAAAAATTTAAGAAAGTTATAATTATTATCAAATAATGTAAATTTTTGATTATCAAAATTTACATTATTTAAGAATTTTATGCTAAAATCTTTTAAATCTTAATATTAAAAAGGAGAAAAAATGGCTGTAAAAATTACAGATATATGTATTGCTTGTGGTTCTTGTATTGATGAGTGTCCAGTGAGTGCTATCGTTGATGATGTTAACAATCCAGAAGGCGAAGATAGATATTATGTTTATGCAAACAAATGCGTTGAATGCGTAGGACATAATGATCAACCCGCTTGTGCTAGTGCTTGCCCAACAGATGGATGTATAGTTTGGAGTGCTGTAGAATCAGGACAACCAAGTCGTGATAATATTGGCGCTGATATGAGAAGTGGGGACACTCCAGTTTTTGCATAATTTTAAAAAATTAAAAAGCTAGAGATTCCTAGCTTTTTCTTTTAATTTAACTTTCTTTAAACAAATTCAAGTATAATTTTAAGCTTTATTAAAATAAGGAGTTATTACAAAGATGGAAAAAACTTTATCTATAATTAAACCTGATGCTGTTAAAAAAGGTGTTATAGGAAAAATTTTAGATCGTTTTGAAAGCAATGGATTAAGAATCGCTGCAATGAAAAAAGTTCAACTTAGTAAAGAACAAGCTGAAAATTTTTATGCTGTTCATAAAGAAAGACCTTTTTTTAAAGACTTGGTTGAATTTATGATTAGCGGTCCTGTTGTTGTTTCTGTACTAGAAGGAGAAGGTGCTGTATTAAAAAATAGAGATTTAATGGGAGCGACAAATCCTAAAGAAGCTAAAGCAGGAACAATTAGAGCCGATTTTGCTGAGAGTATTGATGCTAATGCTGTTCATGGAAGTGACAGCTTGGAAAATGCAAAAATAGAAATTGATTTTTTCTTTAAACCAAATGAAATTTGCTAAATGAAAATCCCTTTTTCTAAGATTAATACAAAGGAATATCCTTTTAAACTTAATCTTGAAAATATGATTTTTGAGGGAAATTTAGTAAAAATAAATTCTAAGCTTGTTAAAATAAATGCTATTATGCAAGGTTTTATCTATAGACCTTGTGATAGTTGTGGAACTGAGTTAGAACTTGAAATTAAAGAAAATTTAGAACTTTTTGCAAGTGATGGTATTTTTAAAGATGAAGCAAACGAATTGAGCAATACTATAGAATTTTTCGATGGACATATTGATTTAATAGAAGTTGCTATCAGCGAGCTTGAAGCTTATTTAAGTGATTATTTTTATTGCATAAATTGCAATAATTAATTAAATTTTATAAAGGAGAAAAAATGGCAGTACCAAAGAGAAGAGTGAGCAAAACTCGTGCAGCTAAACGCAGAACTCACTATAAAGTTAGTCTTCCTATGCCTATAAAAGACAAAGATGGAAGCTACAAAATGCCTCACCGTGCGAATCCAACAACTAAGGAATATTAAAATCAATGATTAACATTGCCATTGATGCAATGGGTGGTGATTTTGGAGAAAAACCCATTATAGAAGGCGTTTTAAAGGCGCTAGAAGCAAAACCTTTTAACGCTATCTTAGTGGGAAATTCTAAAATTCTAAAACCTTTAATACCAAAAAAATTAGAACAATATATACAATACGAAGAAGCTAGTGAAATTTTTTCGATGAATGAAAATGCCACAGATGCTTTAAAAAATAAAGAAACAACCATATACAAAGCTATTAATTTATTAAAAGAAAAAAAAGTAGATGCTGTAGTTTCAGCGGGTCATAGTGGAGCAAGTATGTCTTTGGCTACCTTAAGGCTTGGAAGACTTAAAGGCATTTCAAGACCTGCTATTGCCACTTTAATGCCAAATATCATTAACAAAACTTTACTTTTGGATGTTGGAGCTAATACAGATTGTAAAGCTGAAAATTTATTTCAATTTGCCATAATGGGTGAAGTTTATGCTAGAGCAATCATGCAAATTCAAAAACCACGCCTTGCTTTACTTTCTAATGGTGAAGAAGAATGCAAAGGTAATGAACTTACCAAAGAAAGTCATCAGCTTATGAAAAAAATTCCAAATTTTATAGGTAATGCTGAAGGTAGAGATATTTTCAATGGTGAAATAGATGTTTTAGTCTGTGATGGTTTTGATGGAAATGTTATTTTAAAGGCTTGCGAAGGTGTAGCAACAGCTATTTTTCAACTTCTAAAAAACGAAGTAAAACAATCTTTTATTTCTAAAATAGGTGCTTTACTTATGAAGCCATCTTTTAAAAAATTAAAAAAACACACAGATTGGCAAGAATATGGCGGAGCACCCCTTCTTGGAGTTAATGGCTGTGTGATCATAAGTCATGGAAAAAGCGATTCTAGAGCTATTAAAAATGCAATTTTTCAAGCTATAAATTTTAGCCAATCTCATATCAATGAACTTATAGAAAATGAACTTGGGAAATACAATGCTTAAAGCCAGTCTTAAAAGTATAGCTTCTTATATTCCAGAAAAAATTTTAAGCAATGCTGATCTTGAAAAAATGGTAGATACCACCGATGAATGGATCACTAGACGCACAGGTATTAAAGAAAGGCGCATTGCTAGTGAAAATGAAAATACTAGCGATTTGGGCACAAAAGCTGCATTGAAAGCCATAAAAAGAGCAAATTTAAAACCTGAAGATATTGATGCTATTCTCGTAGCCACTTTAAGTCCTGATTATTTTACTATGCCTTCAACAGCTTGTAAAATTGCTTCAAATTTAGGACTCGTAAATATCAGTGCTTTTGATATTTCAGCAGCTTGTTCTGGTTTTATCTATTTACTTGAACAAGCTAAAGCTTTGGTAGAAAGTGGTTTGAAAAAAAATGTTTTAATCATAGGAGCTGAAAAAACAAGTTCCATTATGGATTACAATGACAGAAGTATTTGCATACTCTTTGGAGACGGTGCGGGTGCTGGAGTTGTAAGCTTGGATAATGAAAATCACATCCTTGATGTACATACTGCAAGCAATGGTAATTATGGAGATCTTTTAATGACTCAAAGATCGCAAAAATCAAACCTATGTCAAACACTTTCTATGCAAATGAAAGGCAATGAAGTTTTTAAAATAGCAGTAAACACACTTAGCAATGATGTTGTAGAAATTTTAGCCAAAAATAACATTTTAGCACAAGAAATTGATCTTTTTATTCCTCATCAAGCTAATCTACGCATCATTAAAGCCGTCCAAGAAAAACTCAATCTAAGCGATGAAAAATGTGTGATTACCGTACAAAAATATGGCAATACCTCAGCTGCTTCTATACCTATGGCAATGAATGATGCCTATGAAGAAGGTCGACTTAAAAAAGGAGATCTAATCTTACTAGATGCTTTTGGCGGTGGTTTTACTTGGGGATCTGCACTTTTAAAATTTGGAGGAGAGAATTTTTAATTCTCTCTTAGCTTTCCAAAAGCTTGAATTTCCACCAAATAACCCTCTGCTAAAGCACTTCCTACACAAGCTCTAATAGGTTTAGGGTAATTTTTAATCCAAGCATCATAAATTTCATTCATTGCATCAAAATCTTGCATATTAGCTAACCAGATTTGAATTTGAATCAAATCTCCTTTGCATGCGCCTATTTTTTCAAACAAAGTATCAAGTTCTGCAAGTGCTTCTTTAGTTTGTTTTTTAATATCTCCGCTAGGTTCAAAAGCCACTTGTCCTGCAGTTTTAAAATATTTATCAAAAACAATAATTTGCGACATTCTATCGCACTCATCAAAACGCTTTATCATGCATATTTTCCTTGAAATTCTTTCATAAATTCACACAAGGTTTTTACCTGATCCAAATTAAGCGCATTATAAATACTTGCACGAATTCCTCCTAAAATTCTATGTCCTTTAAGTCCTATCATTCCAGCTTCTTCGGCTTCCTTTACAAAAAGAGGCTCTAAATCTTTATTTTTAGCAATATTAAAACTCACATTCATTAAAGATCTATCCTTTTTATCTGCATGTCCTTTATAAAATCCATTGCTTAAATCAATACACTCATAAAGCATAGCAGCTTTTTGAGAATTTTTCTCATGTACTTTATCAAGTTCGCCTTGATTTAAAAGCCAATCCATTTCAAGATTAAACATATAAATAGCAAAGGTTGGAGGCGTGTTAAACAAGGACTGATTCTCAGCATGAGTCAAATAATTTAACATACTAGGAATTTGTTTATTTTTAGATCTTTCTAACATATCTTTACGGATAAAAATACAACTTAAACCCGAAATTCCAGCATTTTTTTGCACCCCGCCATAAAAAAGAGCGATATTTGAAAAATCTACTTTTCTAGAAAAAAAATCACTCGATGCATCCACAATCAAAGGAGCTTTAGTTTTAGGATAATTTTGATATTGAGTGCCGTAAATAGTATTGTTAGAACAAATATAAGCATAATCAGCATTATCACTAAATTCCACTCTAGGAATATGATTAAAATTACTTTCCTCGCTACTTGCTACGGTTTTAACATTGACACCTAAAATTTGCGCTTCTTTAATTGCTTTTTTTGTCCAAACTCCTGTATTTGCATATTCACAAACCCCATTTAAAGACAAATTCATAGGAATCATAGCAAATTGTAAACTTGCTCCACCTTGTAAAAATAATACTTCATAATCATCATTTAACCCGTAAAGTTTTTTAGCTTTCTCTTGTGCTCCAAAATGCACTTCTTCAAATACTTTTGTGCGGTGAGAAATTTCCATTATAGAATAACCCCTACCATGATAATCACAGAGTTCTTTTTGAGCTTGCTCTAAAATTTCTAAAGGTAAAGTCGATGGCCCTGCACTGAAATTGATTTTTCTCATAATCTATCCTTATAAAATTTTTGCTTCTTTTTGAGAAGTTTGAGAACTTAAAATAACAATATCATCACTCTTAAGATCTTCTAAATTTGCTATTTTACCATTTTTTCTGATACAAATAAACTTTTTGCTTTTATTAAAAAAATTCTCATGTTGCAAATAAGCATTTTGCAATTTATCTAATTTTAATTCATTATAACGCATTTGATTTGCTAGTAGATGATTTAATTGCTTTTCTATATTATGGCTTTGTTTTATTTTTTCATCTATTATTTTTGGCAAAGAATTAAATTTGAAAAATTTGCTTAAATTTAAAAGCAAATTTTCATAATTTTGTATTTTATGATTCCAAAGTTGCATCAATTTTTCTTCCATTAAATCCAAACTTTGCTCTATATCCAGCTTAGAATAAAACAAAGTATCTATAGCAGCTGAGGGCGTTGGAGCTCTAAAATCTGCAACAAAATCACTAATAACATAATCAATCTCATGTCCTATGGCTGAAATGATAGGAGTTTTTGCTTTAAAAATCTCTCTTGCTAAATTTTCATCATTAAAACAAAAAAGATCTTCCCTGCTTCCTCCACCACGTGCTATAATAAGAACATCTAAATCCATATCATCGGCTTTTTTTAAAGCTTGTATAAGAGAAAAAGGAGCATTATTTCCTTGAGTTAAAGCATCAAAAATATAAATTTTTGCCAAAAAATATTCTTTTTGATGAATAAGTTTTAACATATCTTGCAAAGCAGCAGAAGTTTTTGAAGTGATAATGCCTACTTTTTTAGGAAATTTTGGCAAAGATTTTTTAAAGAGTGGATCAAAAAGTCCTTCTTTTTGCAAACGCTCTTTTAAAGCCAAAAACTGTGCTTCCAAATCCCCAAAACCTGCTTTTTTTATACTAGTAGCGATAAATTGATAACGACCACTTTCAGGATATAAACTCACACTTCCACAAAGCTCTAAAAAATCCCCCACAGCTGGTTTAAATCCGACTTTTAAATTAGCTCCTTTAAACATAGCACAAGCAATGCTTGATCTTTCATCTTTTAAATCAAAATACCAATGCCCTGAACCATGCAAAGTGATTTTTGAAATTTCTCCACTTAAAACTATATCCTCAAAATGTGTTTCTAATAAAGCCTTTGCTTTAAGATTTAATTCTGTCGGCGTCATAGTTTTTTTGCTATAAACATTGAACTCACGCCAAAGCTAAAACTTTTATAATCAAGCATTTCAAAACCAGCATTTTTAAGTTCTAAGATGAACTCTTCCTTACTTAAAAATCCTTCAATAGAGTTTGGCAAATACTCATAAGCACTTTTATTTTTACTGATTATCCCACCTATACTTGGTAAAATATTTTTAAGATAAAAATCTCTACAAGCTGCTATAAATCCACCCTTTTCTCTTTTTGTAAATTCCAAAACTACCAAAATACCATCTTTTTGAAGTACTCTAGCAAATTCACTTAAGGCTTTTTGTCTTTCTATAACATTGCGAATGCCATAACTAATACTTAAAATATCTAAACTTTGACTTTCTAAAGGCAAATTTTGCGCCCCTGCTTCTATAAATTCGACATTCGGAAATTTTTCTTTTGCAACATTTAGCATACCACTACTTGGATCAATACCTTTAATATTTAAAATGTTTTTTTCCATTTTTAAAGCACTCTCTTGCCAAATCTCTATCATATCCCCTGTGCCACAGGCAATATCAGCGATTTTTAAATCTTTTTTTAAATATAAACTCATCACTCTTTGACAAGCTTTTTTGCGCCACACTACATCAGCTCCAAAGCTTAAAATTCTATTCGCCTTATCATAAGTAGGTGCAATTTGATTAAACATTTCTATAATTTTTTCTTGTTTTTGCATTTTTATCCTTTGTAAATTTTCAAATTTTTACTTGATTTTTTAAGCAATTTGCAAAATTTATTTTTATTATTGATTATTTTCGAAAAAATATTTTTATCTCTATCTTTACAATATTTTTCATAAAGTTTGTTTAAATTTTTTATCTCTAAAAAACGATAAAAATATTCTAAAAATATTGCCAATTCAAAAAAACTATTTTCAAAAAGCTCTAAATCAAAATTTTTTAGTATATTTTTTCTAAATAAAATAATTTTTTTTCTAAGTTCTAACGCAACAAGTTGTTTAAAAAACCTATCTTTGCAATCGCCTTCATAAAAAGAATTTTCCTTTATGAAAAAATCAAAATCATTAAACAAATCTTGGATTTTTTCATCGCTTAAAAATAGCAATAAATCTTGATTTGAATTTTCACTTGCTAAAATATCTTGAGTTTTTTTCGTTATATCTTTAAACTTTAAAGCCAAAATATTACTCAAATTTTTATCTAAAATAGTATTCATACTTGATAAAACTATATACAAGCTTCTTGAATAAAATAAAAATTCGCATAAACTTTGCTTATCTTTTCTCTCTAAAGATAAAGTCCAATAAAATTTTAATTTTTTAAATAAATAAAATAAAAAAATTCTAAATCCATCATAAGCATTAATATAATTTGGAAAATCCAAGCTAAAATTCTGATTTTTTTCTATAATTTTAAAACATTTCTCTATATCAAAATTTTGATATTCAAAACCATATAAAACGATATGTTTAGAATTTAAATCATGATGTAATTCTTTTTGAATTTTAAAATCTTTAGGAATTTTAAATTCATTGGAACTATCCAAAGTTGGAAAAAATATTTTTAAAATACAAATTTTAGGCTCTTCATAAATATCAATATAACTTTTTAAAGAGCAAAATTTAAATTCGAAGCGTTCTTTTTTAATGCTCTTTCCTATAATCTTTTTTCGAGCTTTTTCAAATTTTTTTTTAGAAATTTTCTCTTCTTGATTCTGTTCTAAAATTGAATTATTAAATTTTGTAATTTTATAAAATTCATTGCAAAAACTTTGAAATTTAACACTATGATTTGAAGTTATTTGAGTATAAAAAGTTTCAAATTTAGAATTTCGAAAAGGTATATTATCTTTTTTTAAATTCTCTAAAAGAGTGCAATCAGATAGTAAAAAGTTTTTTTGAATTTCATAAACCATTAAAATAACCCTTAAAATATATGGGTTATTTTAACCTTATTTTGCTTAATGACACTTTTTGCAACTATCAACATAAGCACAAACAGACAGATGATTGACGAGATTGCCTATCTTTTTTTCTAAATGCTCTTGATATTCATAAAGCTTAGCATCTTTAAAACTTAAATCCTCTATACCACCACATTTGGCGCAAACAACATGAATATGTTCTTCTTCATAAATATCGTAACAAGTTTTTTGATTTAAAACATTGATTTCAACAACTAAACCTTGTTCTTGTAAAGTATTAAGATTTTTATAAACCGTCGCTAAAGAGATTGAAGGGTATTCTTTTTTAATTTCTGTATATAATTCATCAATATTAGGATGCTCATGTCTTTTTAAAATTTTTAAAACACATAGTCTTTGCGGAGTAGCTTTTAACTCATGTTTTTTAAGCATTTGTAGTAATTCCATTTTATTTATTCCTTGCTTTTTTAAGTAAAAATAATAATAAAATTTTTATTAAAAGAAGTTTATATTAAATAATATTTTTTATTATTTAATGATAAAATTTTAAAACTTTCGTCAACAAACTATTGACATCTTTTTCTAGATTTTTTTCCACCTCACTTGTTTTTCCATGTTCAATAAATTTGTCTTCATATTCAAAGCTAACAACTTTTACATGCAAATCATATTTTTGTAAAAAATTATTAATTAAACTTTCTATACCGCCAATTTTAACATTTTCACTAAAAATAAACCAAATTTTACTTTTTTTAGCAAGCTCACACAAAAGCTCTTCATCTAAAGGTTTAGCAAAAATTAAATCAATCAAATTAGCATTATTATTCATTTCTTGCAAGGCTCTTAAGACTTGCCACGCTTTTGCCACACCTTGTCCATAACCTAAAAAAGCAATTTCACTATTATTTTTTACAAGCCATTGTGCCTTACCAAGTTTTATCTCACAAGGATTAAATTCTTTATCCAAAATAAAACTCCCTCTAGGATAACGAAAAGCAATAGGTCCTTGATGTAAATAAGCATACTCCATTATATTTTGCATCATTTGTTCATCTCTTGGGGCTAAAAGAGTGAAATTTGGCAAAGGAGCTAAAAAACTAAGATCAAAAACACCTTGATGCGTCTCCCCATCTTCGCCTACTATCCCTGCTCTATCCATAGCAAAAACCACATTTAAATTCATAATCGCACAATCATGGATCACTTGATCATAAGCACGCTGCAAAAAGGTGCTATATATTGCAATAAAAGGTTTAAATCCTTCTTTTGCCATAGCGGCCATAGAAGTTACTGCATGCTGTTCTGCAATAGCCACATCCCAAAAACGATTTGGATATTTTTCTATAAGCTTATCAAGACCTGTTCCACTTGGCATAGCCGCTGTAACCCCAACAATATTTTCATATTTTGAGGCTAAATCAAGCAAATTCTTAGAAAAAATTTCAGTAGCAGATTTTTTAGCATCACTTTTTTTAACACTCTCTCCACTATCTATATCAAAAGCTCCCACCCCGTGCCATTTAGCATGTTTTCCTTCAGCTAAAGCATAGCCTTTACCTTTTATGGTTTGAGCATGTATCACACAAGGCTTTTGCATAGCTTTTGCTTGTTTTAATGCAGAAATAATTTCACCTAAATTATGTCCATCAATAGGCCCTATATATTCAAGCCCTAATTCTTCAAACAAAAGCCCAGGAGTAATAAGTTTAAAACTCTCTTCAAAACGCTTGGCCATATAAGTAGCACTATCAGGCAATATATCCAACATTTTAGCAATACGCTTTTTAAAACTTTGATAAAACTGCGTTGCCATAGCCTGAGAAAGATACTTTGAAATTGCTCCAATTGGTTTTGAAATACTCATTTCATTATCATTTAAAAGTATTACGCAAGCAAATTTAGAATCACCCAATTCATTTAAAGCCTCATAGGCCATACCCGCACTTAAAGCACCATCTCCAATCAAAGCAACAGGAATACGCTTTTCACCTTTTAAAGCAATGGCCTTACAAGCACCTACTGCCAAAGAAATAGAGGTGCTAGAATGCCCTGCTACAAAATAATCTCCCTCGCTAGGTTTTGTATAACCACTTAAACCATTGATTTGTCTTAAAGTATCAAATATTTCTTCTTTTCCGCTTAAAAGCTTGTGTGTATAAGACTGATGCGACACATCAAAAATAAAAGGATCTTTTTTTGCATCAAAAACCAAATGCATTGCTATACTAAGTTCTACAGCACCCAAATTTGAACTTAAATGCCCACCATTTTTACTCACAACTTGTATGATTTTTTCACGCATAGATGCTGCTAAATTTTCTAATTCTTTTAAACTTAGCTTTTCTAACTCTTCTTGAGTATGGGCAAATTTTTTACTCATTATTCACCATTTTTTTAATTTTAGTTAGACGAGAGTTAAGATTGGATTCTATATTGCCTGCGTCACTTATAATAACAACACTTCCTTTGCTAATTGCATCATCAAGACTTATTTTAATATGAGCATTCTGATCAAATTGCTCTTTTAAATACTCATAATCCTCTGCATTAACCTTAAGCTCAATTGCACTAGCACCCTTAAGCTCGCCGATTAAATCTTTGGCCAAAGCATAAGCTATCTTACTTGAATTTAGTTCAAGCTCTTTTAAGATTACTTCTTTAGCGATATCTATAGCAGTATCTGCTAATTCTTTCTCATTTTTTTCTATGAAATTTTCAAGATTTTCGCAAGCATTATCGAGTTTGGCTATACTTTTTAAATACTTATCTTTAAAATCACTCAATTCCTTTTGAAATTCTTCTTTTGCTTTCTCATAACCTTCTTTGGCAAATTTTTCTTTAGCATTTTCAAGTTCTGAATTTAAGCGGTTATTAAATTCATTCTCTTGGCTTTCTATTTGCATTTGAAGTTTAATAATATTGCTTGACATTTCATCTGTTTTTTTAAGCAAATCTTCAACAAAACTTGGTTGAAATGTTGGAATTTGAGTTTCCATAACAGCTTGCGTAGGGGCAATAGCTTGATTTTCTTCAACTGCTTTTTCGTCATTTAAAGATATATTAGCATTTTCTTCATCTGGAGTTTGAGTATGTTTTTTTTCACCTGTATGATTATCAAATTCTGAAATAACTTTAAAACGATATCCTTCAACAACATGCTGATCAGAAGCCCCACCAGAAATTACATTGCTACGATTAACCATCTCTCACCTACTCTATCATTTCATCCGCATCGCCTGTTTGAACAAGACCTTGTTCTGCAAGTTTTTGCACCACTTCAACAACCTTTCTTTGTGCATCTTCAACATCTTTAACACGCACAGCACCCAAAAAACCCATTTCTTCAAGAAAAGCTTCGCTTGCACGCGTAGACATATTGGCTAAGAATTTTTGCTTTAACTCTTCACTTGCACCTTTTAAACCTATCATTAAATCACGCTTATCAGCTACTTTTAAAATTTCTCTTATAGCTTGAGTGCTAAGTTTTTGTATATCATCGAAAGTAAACATAAGCTCTTTAATAGTCTCTGCTAAGCGTTCATCACTTTGTTCAATATAAGTAATGGTTGATTTGCTTGCTTTTTGACCCAAACGATTAAGCACTTCTGCTACCGCTCTTGGGCCGCCCACTTCAACCTTATAAGAGGTAAGACTTTCAAGCTTGCTTTCTAGCACTGCAGAAACTCTTTTAATAATACTTGGAGAAATATCGCCAAGATTTGCCATTCTTATAACCACCTCAGCCCTTAATTCATCACTAAAATACTCTAAAGTTTCTGCCGCATGAATAGAATCCATGTGTGCCAAAATAAGAGCGATGGTTTGTGGGTGCTCTTTGGTAATAAAGTCTGCAAGTTGCTGTGGTTTAATTTGCGCCAAATAAGCAAAATTTTGATTATTCTCCATACTTTTAGTGAGTTTTTCAAGAATTTTATTTGCAATCTCTGGCCCAAAAGTACGAAAAAGTATTTCTTTAGCATATTCCAAACCACCACTTTTAATATATTGATTTGATTGAAGCAGAGTGTAAAATTCTTCTAAAACTGCAGTAGCTACGGATCTATCAACATTTTTAGCCATAGCAATATAACGTGAAATTTCTGTAATTACATCAATTTCCATATGTGAAAACACAGAAGTTGTTGCATCTTCGCCAAGTTGTATAAGAAATATCGCTACCTTCTCAGGCATCGATAAATCATCATAGACCATTTTTTGTTCTTCACTTAGCTTTATCATCACATATCCTTTTCGCCAAATTCACTATCATTTTGAATTAAGTTTTGTAAAAGTGCTGCAATTTCCTCGCCTTTATCACTTACTAAACCACGCAATTTTTCAAGTAAAACCTCATATTGAATAGAATCTTCATTAAAATTATCCCCAAAACCAAGTTGTTCTTCAACTTTTTTCCTTGCTGCATTAAATTTCTCCAAAGCATCTTCAGCATCATCTAAAACAGCATTTGGACCTTGCTGCATTTCTTCTTGCGCTGCGACATCTTCAAGCATTTTTTGAGTAAATGGAGCAATGACTTTTTTGTAAAAAATAAAAAGTAAAATCGCTGCAATAAAATACTTAACTGGTGGAATAAATGGCTCAACAAAACGATTGTAAAAAGTTTTAACTTTACTCTCAACTCTAATCGACTCACGATGAAATGGTAAATTTTGCACTACAACACTATCGCCTCTAGTAGCGCTAAAATTAATAGTATTTTTAACTATACTCTCAACACTTGCAAGCTCTTCTTTAGTCAATGGAACATATTCGCTTTTCACATCCCCATTTTCATCAACCACATCTTGATATTTTCCATCTATAGTGACAGCTGCTGAAGTGCGTAAAACTGTTGCAAATTGTTTTTTGGTATTTGTAATAGTTTTAGAAAGTTCATTATTTGTAGTAACTTGATTTTTTTTATAAGTGTCAATTTGACCTTTATTGTCAAGTCCTTCAACAGGACCTATATTAGAAACAGCACCTGGAACACCTTGAATTTCTGGATCTTTTCTACCTGTTCTTTCCTCGTTTAAAGTTTGCTCACTACGCACTATAGGATTTGGATCATAAATTTCACTTTGAGATTCTTGCTTGGAAAAATCAAAATCTATATTTACACTCACTTTTACTTTATCCATACCACCTGCAAAAGGAGCTAAATTTTCTATAATCTTATCTTCTAAAGCTTTTTCTTGATCACTTTTAAATTTAATTTGCGCACGAACCAAGTCATCTTCATATGCTTCTTGCTCATCTAAAGGCACACCACTTTGATCACTAATCTTAACATTTTCTTTAGTAAGTTTTGGAACTGCCGCTGAAACAATATTTTTTATACCATCAATTTGTTTTCTAGTAAGCTTTAAGCCTTCGCGAACATTAACAACAACTGAAGCTGTAGGCGGAATTTGCCTTTCAGTAAAAACACTATCTTTAGGAAATGCTATGTGTACAACAGCGCTACGAATAGGTTCTAAAGTCTCAATAGTTCTTGCAAGTTCGCCTTCTATGGCTCTTTGGTATTTTACCCTTTGCTCTTCATTTGTAGCTCCAAAAGCTTGAGTATCAAAAGCTTCAAAACCCACGCGACTATCTTTTATAAGACCTTCGCTTGCAATAAACATTCTTTGACGATAAACCTGATCTTGTGGAACTAAAATTTTATTTTCACTTTCTAATTTATAGGGAATATTATTTTGTTCAAGTTTAGCTACAATTGCAGCAGAAGAACTTGGGCTTACATTTTCAACTAAAACTGCATATCCATTATTTGCATTACTACCACTTCCACGAAATAAAGCTAAAAAAACCAAAAACCCAACCACTACTACAATAGATGCAGCAATCACTATACGCTGCTTGCGAGTTAAATTTTGATAAAGTTGCCCAATTTGATGAAGCATATTTTTAAAATCCATTAATTCTCATCCCTTAGTTTAGCGAATTTTACATATTTTTATTTGATTTATCTATCTTAAAATCTTATCAAATTCTGTAAAAAATTTTTCATTTTCATAAGATGTTCCTATAGTAATGCGTATAGCATTTAAACCATAGCTTTTTAAATTTCTTATTATTATACCCTTTTTAAGCAATTTTTCAGACAAATCTGTACTATTTTTTTCATCAAAAAAATAAGTGATGAAATTTGTATAACTATCAATGATTTTGATATTATGTTTTTTGGCAAATTCTTTATAAAGCTGCATTTGAGAAAAATTATTTTCTAAAGTTTTTTTAGTAAATTCATCATCATCTATTGCTGCAACTGCTGCTTTTAAAGCAAGATTGCTCACATTAAAAGGAGCACGAAGCTTGTAAAATGCATTAATAATATTAGCATTAGCTATACCATAACCAATGCGTAAGCCTCCTAATCCATAAAGTTTAGAAAAAGTTCCCAAATAAAGTACATTGTCAAATTCTTTAATCAATTCACAAGGTTCTAAATGTTTTTTGCTATCTTTAAAACTTGCAAATTCATTATAAGCTGCATCAATCACAACTAAACAATCCTCATCCACACCTTTAATAAACTTGGTCACTTCACTTGCATCCAAACACTCGCCTAAAGGATTATTTGGTAAGCACAAGAAAATGAGTTTAATTTCATCTTTGTGTGCTTCATAAAGCTTTTTAAACTCATTTAAATCATGAGTAATGCTTTGAGTTTTATAACACTTTGCACCGCATTGTTTGGCATAAATTTCATACATAGCAAAGGTAACTCCAGCTTGTAAAAAAGCATTTTTAGAATTTAACTTAGCATGTATAGCAAATTCAATCACTTGATCACTACCTGCACCAATGATGATATTTTCATTTTGAACTTTGTATTTTTGAGCCAATGTGCTTTTAAGTTCTATCATACTATCATCAGGGTAAAGATGAGCTTTGTTTGCATTTTGTCTTAAGCATTCTATAGCTTTTGGTGGCGTACCAAAAGGATTTTCATTACTTGCTAATTTTATCACTTCTTTAACGCCATATTCTTTGGCAATAACTTCTATATCTTTTCCGGGTTCATAATTGCTTAAATGATTTAAAAATTCATTAAATTTCATCTTTTTCTCCTGATAAATAAGATCCAAGCCAAACAATCTCTTGTATATCTTTTAAAGCTTTTTTTACATTTTCATCATCAATATGCCCTTCAAAATCTATGTAAAAACTGTGTAAAAATTCTTTTGATTTTACAGGACGAGATTCAAGCTTAGTAAGATTGATATTTTCTTTTTTAAACTGCTCTAATAAAAAACTAAGCCCACCAGGTTTATGTGCTGTGTGTGCTAAAATAGAAGTTTTACAATTTGGCATTTTAGGATTTTTAATATCGCTTAAAATTAAAAATCTTGTTTTATTGGCTGCATTATCTTCTATTTTGTCAAAAAGCACAGGCACATTATAAAGCTTAGCCGCTATTTTAGAGCAAATTGCTGCCGCATATTTATCTTGCGAAGCTAAATAAGCCGCATTAGCTGTAGATTTTGAAGGAACAAATTCTATAGCACTAAGTTCATGACTTTCTAAAAATTTACGACATTGATTATAACCTTGCGGATGCGAATAAATGCGTTTGATTTCTTTTAAATTTTCATTAATCCCCACAAAAGAATGATGAATATCCATATAAATTTCACCAAAAATTTTAAGCTCATTATACTTACCTAGACAATCTAAAGTAATACCTACTGCACCTTCAGTATTATTTTCTATAGGCACAACACCGTATTTTGCTTCTTTGTTGCTTAACTCTTTAAAAACATCTTCGATATTAGCCAAGGCTATATAACGACTCATCGCACCAAAACGACTTCTTGCTGCTTGATGAGTATAAGTTCCCTCAGGCCCTAAATAAGCTATAGTTTGAGGCATTTCTAAATTTCTTGAAACCGCAAAAATTTCTTGATAGATTGCCTCTATGGCATTTTGATCCAAAAGTCCTAAATTGGCATTTTTTAAACGATTGATAATGGCTCTTTCACGCTCGGGACGATAAATAGTTCCCCCACTGCTTTGTTTAAGCTCGCCTATACTTTTAACATAAGTCATTCTTTCATTTAAAAGTTCTAAAATTTTATCATCAACCGTATCGATTTTATTTCTAAATTCTTCTAAATTTGGCATTTTAGCTCCTTTAAAAACTCAAAAACACTAGGATAAACTCCATCAAGCAAATCCGTATCAAGCCCTTTTGTGTCGCTTATCTTTCCGCTTAAAACCAGCAAGGTTTTCATGCCAAGTTCTTTTGCCTTAAGCAAGTCTCCTCTAAAATCATCACTAATGATTTTAATATCTTCAAAATCGATTTTTGAATTTTGTTTTCTTATCAAATTTAAAGCTTCTTTATAAAAAGCAATGCTAGGCTTACCCACAACCTCGTATTCAAAATCAATAGCATTTTTAAGCATAGCCATAATGCTACCTACACCAGGATAAGGCCTACCATCTTTTTTATAAATGCTAGTTTCGTGCATAGCTATAAACCTAACTTCTCTTCTAGCAAATTCTATCATACTAGCAAAATCTTTAAATTTAAAATCATCATAACTAGCTACAAGCACAGCACTAGGATTTACAAAATCGAGTTCAAAACCAAGATTTTCAAGACTTTTTACAAACTCATCTGCACCAAAAGCCGCAACTTTACAAGGTTTTAAAAGGTATTTTAAAACGCTAAAAGGATCAATATAAGCATTTTCTTTTATAGCCAATCCTTTTTGCTGTAATTTTTCTAAAAAATCAAGTTTTTTTGTATTGTTAGTAATGATAACATAAGGAAGATTTTTTGCATTTAAAAAATCGATCAATTCTTTAGCGCCATGGATTAAACTCTTATCATGATCAGAAATTAAAGTCCCTTGAACATCTAAAAAAAACATTTTAAGCCTTTAAAAATTTCTCTTCTAAAGCGATTTGATTTTCAAAATTTTCTCTTTGACGGATCAATCTTACCTGTCCTTCTTCAAGGGCTAATTCGCAAACTTTATTACGAGTATTGTAGTTACTACTCATACTAAAACCATAAGCTCCAGTATTTTTAATAACCATTATATCGCCACTTTGAGTGCTAGGTAAAGACCTTGCTTTAGCAAAAAAGTCTCCACTCTCACAAATTCCACCTACAACATCACATAAACTCTCTTGAGCTTGATTATAAGGTAAGATTATTTCATGATAAGCCTCGTATAAACTTGGGCGTATAAGATCATTCATCGCTCCATCTACTACAACAAAACGCTTGGTTTTATTTTGTTTTTCATAAAGTACTGAACAAACAAATTCTCCACTTTTAGCAACTAAATACCTTCCAGGCTCCATTCCTATGGTTAAATCAAGCCCATGAAGTTGTGCTAATATACCTTGTGCATAATTATAAAGATCAGGTTCGCACTCATCTTTTTCATAAGCCACACCCAAGCCACCGCCTATATCAAAAAATTTAAGATCGATTTGCAAGGCTTTTAACTCTCTTACAAGTTTTGCAACAATGCCTGCTGCTTCATGAATAGGAGAAATATCTAAAAGTTGCGAACCTATATGAAAATGCACTCCAACAGGCTCTAAAAAAGATGAATTTTTTGCATAAAGATACATTTTTCTTGCTATATCAATTTCAACACCAAATTTATTTTCATTTAATCCTGTAGAAATATAAGGATGAGTTTTTGCATCAACATTTGGATTAACACGAATACTGATTCTTGCCTTTAGATTAAGTTCTTTAGCCACACTTTCTAAAAGCATCATTTCAGCTTCGCTTTCAAGGTTAATATATAAAATATCATATTCTAAAGCTTGTCTTAACTCTTCTTTGGTTTTTCCTACTCCACTAAAAATAATCTTATAAGCTTTTGCTCCTGCTTTTAAGGCACGCTTTACCTCGCCTATACTTACACAATCAAATCCACTATCTAAATTTGCAAGCATTTGCAACAAACTTAAATTTGAATTGGCTTTTACAGCGTAAAAAATTTGAGATTTTCTAGCCTTAAAAGCCTCTTTGAGATTTAAAAAACGCTCTTTTATGAAATCAAAATTGTAAATATAAAAAGGAGTATTAAATTCTTGCTTTAATTGTTTATAATCCATATTTAACCTTTAATTTTTATAATTTTACTACACAAAGCTTAATTTATCGATGCTTATAATACATATAAGCACTTAAACAACCCAAAATTATAATAGGCACTACAATGCCAATTTCACTTGCAATCACACTATTTTCGCTTAATCTAGTAAGCAAAAACAAGACTCCCCAAATCATCAAAGTCACTACAAAAGCTATAAAAGTTACAAAAGCAAGATTAAAAAATCTTGCTATTACAGGAAAAAAATAATACATAATAAGCATTAAAAATGGTGCAAAAAAAGGAGTAAAAACAAATTTATAAAGATTGATTTTAAGAGCATCTGTATTGACATTTTGCGCCTTAAAAAGCTCAAAACTTTCAAGTGCGTCAGATATTGAATAATCACTATTACTAGCAACCCCTTCTATAATCTTTGGTTTAAAACCCTCAAGTGATTTAAGCTCGGAGAAATCTTGTATCTTTAAACCATCATTAGCAAGTTCATAATTTTTAGGTAATAATGTAATATTACCATCTCGCAAAATCCAACTTTCACCTTCAAAATGGGCATTTTTAGCACTTACAAAAGAGCTTAAATTTAAATCATTAATATTAAAAATTTTTATATTTTGAGCACTATTTTGTCCATTGTTTATCTTTGAAATATAAACAAAATTATTGTTAAATTTCAAAAACACTTCTCCACTTTGATTCATAATAGTGCCATTTTTTAAAATATTTCTCTTATAATCATTTGCATAAGCAAAAGAAGTAAAATTCAATCCTATATAAATACAACAAAAAAATAAAGCCCATAAAAAAGGAAATAAAATAACATAATTTCTGCCCAGTCCTAACGCATAAAGACTTACAAATTCATTTGCTCTGATCATAGAAATCAAAGAAACTACCAAGGCAAAAATCAAAGAAATGGGTAATACATAAGGCACTGCCGAGAAAGATAAAAACATAACATAAAGCAAATCAAGATTTGCGGCTTTTGGTAGATCTTTAAAATTTAAGAGCAAATCAATACCGCAATAAAAACCAAGTAAAGAAAAAAATATAATAAAAAAATTTTTTAGATAAATCCCTGAAATAAAACGAAAAAATATCCACATCTTAAGCCTTTAGGCTGTATTTGGATGATATAGCAGACAAATCATCATTTTCAATAAGCTCAAGCAAAGCTTTTTTTGTACGCTCTAAAACTTTGCTTAAAGTTATTTCTTCTTCAGCTTTAAACTTGCCCAAAACATGGGAAATCACATTTTCACCCTTTCCCACTCCTATACGCACTCTTTCATAATCATTTCCACATAAAGTATCTATGCTTTTAAGCCCATTATGTCCACCACTTGAACCGCCTTTTTTAAAGCGCAAGGCTCCTAAATTTATATCTATATCATCATGGATAACTATCATTCTTTCGCATTTATA
Organism: Campylobacter sp. 2014D-0259; assembly: GCF_008000505.1. Taxonomy (NCBI): domain Bacteria; kingdom Pseudomonadati; phylum Campylobacterota; class Epsilonproteobacteria; order Campylobacterales; family Campylobacteraceae; genus Campylobacter; species Campylobacter sp. 2014D-0259. The sequence continues at coordinate 40,868 of NZ_VOAQ01000014.1, read as the reverse complement.
AAAATCATTCACTGCTTTTACACTAAGTCCTGAATTATTCATATAAGTGCTAGGTTTAAGAAGAAGTAAAGAAGAACCTATTTTAAAAAGTTCTCCTTTAAATTTAGAGTTTGTAAGATTTGTAAAATTGCTTTCTTTTAAAAGCAAGTCAATTAGCATAAAACCGACATTATGACGGGTATTTTCATACTCTACGCCTATATTGCCAAGCCCTACGACTAAAATCATCTAGCTTTTTCTACACCTACAACCGCTACTCTATCAGCATCAATCATAGTTACTCCCGCAGGAACTACAATATCACGAACAAGCAAAGCATCACCCACATCAAGCTTACTTACATCAAGTTCGAAGAAATTTGGCAAATTTTCAGCTGCACATTTTACTTTTAATCTTCTTTTTGATTGGATTAAAACACCTTTATTTTTAAGACCTATAGCTGTTCCTGTGATTTTAACTGGAACCATGTATTTAGAAATCACACCTTTTTGTGCAACTTTTAAATCCACATGTTTAAGTTCTGCAGTTACAGGATCTTTTTGATAATCCACAACTACAACGCTTAAAGTTTGAGAACCTACTTTTACATCAAAAATTAAAGTGGTTTTTTTACGAACTTCTTTAATGAAGTCATTAACTTTAAAAGCGGCATTGATATTTTCTAATCCTTTTCCATAGATGTTTGCGATTAGATAACCATCTCTTTTTAAAGCTTTAGCCGCTTTTCTACCGATACTCTCTCTAACGATACCTTCTAACATCTTTTGTCCTTTCTTAAAAAATGAGCTTTGATTATATCTAATTTTGGCTTATGGAAAAGTAAATTTATAGCTTCTTTAATTTCTTTAAGATATAATTTGTTTTATAAATTATGTTAATTTAAGGCTTCGTGTGAATGAAAAATTCAATATCAATATAGCTTGGTTTTTAATAATCTTAGGTGGGATTATAGAATGCTTTTGGGTAAGCGGACTTAAATATTCTACAGAAATTTGGCATTATATTTTAACAGCCATTGGAGTTTGTATTTCTTTTACTTGCTTTTTAAAAGCTTGTGAAAGACTTGAAGTAAGTATTACTTATAGTGTTTTTGTAGGCATTGGCACTGTTGGGGTGGTTTTAAATGAAATGTTTATTTTTAACGAGGCTGTTTCTATAGTTAAACTTGTGCTTATAGCGATTTTACTTTTAAGCATTATAGCCCTTAAATGGGTAAGCAAGGAAGCTTAAACATGGAATGGTTTTATTTGTTTTTAGCTACTACTTGTGAAATTTTTGGCGTGGCGATCATGAAAGAACTTGTAAATACTAAAAATAAGCTTTATCTTTTGGCTTTGATAGTGTGCTTTGGGTTTTCTTTTACTTTTTTAAGCTTAAGTATGCAAAATATCGCTATGAGTGTTGCTTATGCTATATGGACAGGAGCTGGAACCGCTGGTGGGGTAATGATAGAAGTGCTTTTTTATAAAGAAAGTAAAAGTTTTTTAAAACTTTTTTTAATCGCTGTGATTATTGCTTGTACAGTGGGTTTAAAATTTCTTTCTTGAGGATTTTTTGTGCAAATTTATGTAAGTGGAATACATACTGATGTAGGAAAAACACATTTTAGTGCAGCTTTTTGTGCGAATTTTAACTATGATTATTTTAAACTCATTCAAGCAGGAAGTCCAACAGATAGCGAGTTTATTGCAAAATTTAGTCCAAAAACAAAGATTTTTAAAGAAGGTATTTTTTTGCAAACTCCAGCTTCTCCTCATCTTGGAAAAATCAAAGAAAAGCTTGATTATAAAGCCTTAGATATCATTTTACCAAAAAGTGAGAACCTACTTATTGAGCTTGCGGGTGGGCTTTTTTCTCCTATGGATGAAAATTACACTATGATTGATTTTATGGCTTTAAATAAAAGGGCAAGTATTTTAGTAGCAAAATACTATCTTGGAAGCATTAATCATATTTTGCTTAGTATTGAAGCTTTAGAGCAAAGAAATATTAATCTTTTAGCCCTTGTGATGATGGGCAAAAAAGATACCTTTCAAGATGATTTTATAAAAAATTATGCAAAAATTCCCATAATTAATCTTGATTTTTTTGATGAAAATAGCATTTTAAATCAAGATTTTAAAGAGCAAATGCAAGAAATTTTGCAACTTAAAATTCCTTAAAAATTTGTTCTAAACTCTCTACTACATAAACGATTTGTTCTTTTGTGATGATGTAAGGAGGCATAAAATAAATCGTATTTGCTAAAGGTCTTAAAAGCAAACCTTTTTCTAAGGCTTTTTGAAATACAAAAAGTCCCACGCGTTCGTGTTTATGGCTTAAAATATCAAAAGCACTGATCATTCCGCAAGTTCTAAAATTTCCTAAAAAATCAAATTTTTTAAGTTTTGAAAATTCTTGCTGGATAAAGGTGCTTAAAATTTGATTTTTTTCTAAAATATTTTCATTTTCAAAGATATCTAAAACCGCATTAGCTGCTGCACAAGCTAGAGTGTTTCCTGTATAACTATGAGAGTGTAAAAAGGCTTTTTGCTCACTATAGGGTGCATAAAAGACATTATAAATTTCATCCTTTGTAAGCACTACAGAAAGGGGCATAAATCCTCCTGTAATTCCCTTTGAAAGACAGATAAAATCGGGGCTTTGTTTGCATTGATGCAAGGCAAACAAAGTGCCTGTGCGTCCAAAACCTACCGCAATTTCATCAAAAATCACTTGCACATTAAAATCATGGCAAAGCTTTATTGCTTCATCGATAAAGCTAGCTTCATACATGTGCATATTTCCCGCGCATTGGACTAAAGGCTCAAGTATAAAAGCGCAAATTTCACTCGAGTGTTTTTCTAAAATATCTTTTAAAATTTCAAGCTCTTTAGTATAGTCTTTACCTTGTGGCACAGGAGTGCTTAAACACTCTAAAAGCAAGGCTTTGTAAGTATCTTTATAAAGCGCAACATCGCCCACACTTAAAGCCCCTAAGGTTTCGCCATGATAGGAATTGCTTAAAGATAAAAATTTATTTTTTTTCAAACCTTTATTTAAATGATAATGAAAACTCATTTTAAGTGCTACTTCAATGGCACTTGATCCATTATCCGCATAAAAACATTTATTAAAATCATGCCCCACTTTTTCACAAAGTCTAGCCGAAAATTTGATGATAGGCTCATGTGTAAAACCTGCTAAAATCACATGCTCAAGCTCATCAACTTGTTTTTTGATGGCATTTGCGATTTTTTCATTACAATGACCAAAAAGATTTACCCACCAAGAACTCACACAATCCATATAAGCTTTATCATCAAAATCATAAAGCCATACGCCTTTTGCTTTTTTTATAGGGATTAAAGGTAAGGTTTCGTGATCTTTCATTTGTGTGCAAGGGTGCCAAATGTGTTTTAAATCGAGATTTTTTAAGATTTGATTTTGCATTATAACTTCTTTTTTAAAAATATTTTGGCAAAATAATACTTTAAATTTTTAAATTTACAGGAAAAAAATGAAGCTTGAAAAAATTTTGCAAGATCTAGAGCAAAATCACAATCTAAGAACTCTAACACCTTTAAAACATGAAAATAAATTTGTTTATAAGCAAGATCAAAAACTTTTAAATTTAGCAGGAAATGATTATCTTTATTTGGCGTCTTCTAAAGAGTTAAAAGCTGAGTTTTTAAACACCCTAAAAGAACAAGATTTGTTTTTTTCAAGTTCGAGTTCAAGAAGTTTGAGTGGAAATTTTGAAATTTATGAAGAATTAGAAAGTTTTTTAAAGACTAAATTTAAAGATAAGGAAATTTTACATTTTAATAGTGGCTATCATTTAAATATCTCTTGTATAGCAGCACTTTCTAGCGTTTCTAAGACGCTTTTTTTAGCCGATAAATTTATTCATGCAAGTATGATTGATGGCTTAAGACTTAGCGGGGCTGATTTTTTTCGTTTTCATCACAAAAATATGAATCATTTAGAGAGTTTGATCCAAAAACATTATGAAAATTATGAAAATATCATCATTTTAAGTGAAGCTTTGTTTAGTATGGATGGAGATTTTAGCGATTTTAAAATTTTGTGTGAGCTTAAAAAGCGTTATGATAAAATCAAGCTTTATATAGATGAAGCACACAGCGTGGGTTGTTTTGATGAGGAGGGTTTGGGGTTTGTTAAAAAATTAGCCTTAGAAAATGAAGTGGATTTTTTGGTTTTTACCTTTGGTAAAGCCATTGCTTCCATGGGTGCTTGTATAATATGTGATGAAAAATATAAGAAATTTTTCATCAACAAGGCTAGAGCTTTTATTTATTCTACAGCCTTGCCACCTATTAATGTAGCTTGGACGCAATTTATTTTTAAAAAAATGCCTTATTTTAAGAAAGAAAGAGAAAAATTAGAACTTTTAAGCACTTTTTTTAAAAGTAAATTGCAAGAAAAAAATCACACTGTTTTAGGTGATGCTTATATCATTTGCTTGCTTTTAGGTGAAAATAAAAAAGCCTTAGAAATTTCACAAAAACTTCAAAAAGCTGGATTTTTTGCTCCTGCGATCAAAGAACCTACCGTGCCAAAGAATACAGCTAGAATTCGTTTTTCTTTGCACGCAGGACTTAATACAGAAGAACTTGAAAGGATAATAGAGCTTTTATGAAATATGAATTTTTATGCAAAAATCCTGATTCAAAAAAACTTATAGTGGTATTTGGAGGGTTTGCTTCACATCCTAGTCATTTTTCGCATTTAAAAAGCGATAAAAATATGATTTTATTTTATAATTATGAAAATTTTGATTTAAATTTTGATTTCAAAGCTTTTGATGAACTTTTTTTAATCGCTTTTTCTATGGGGGTTTGTGTGGCAAATAAAGTTTTAAAAGAGCTTAATTTTAAACAAAAAATAGCCATAAATGGCACAAATTTAGGCATAGATAAATCAAAAGGAATTCATCCTGCAATTTTTAAAAAAACCCTGCAAAATTTTAAATTAGAACATTTTAAAAAGGCTTTATTTAAAGAACGCAAAAGCTTAGCCAAAGATTTTATTTTTAAAGATGAAAAAGCTTTGAAAATAGAGCTTGAAAAACTTTTTGACTTTGCTTTAATAAAACAAGAAGAAAATTTGCTTTGGGATAAGGTTTATTCAAGTAAAGAAGATGAAATTTTTCCGCCAAATGCCTTGAAAAATAGTTTTAAAAATTTGATTTTTTTAGATGAACCGCATTTTGCTTTTTTTCATTTTAAAACTTGGGATGAGCTTTGAATTTTTTAAAAGCAAAAGATTATGAAAAACATGCAAAAGTGCAAGATTTCATGGGTTTAAAACTTTGTGAAATTTTAAAAGATTTAAAAATTTCACATTTTGAAAAAGTGTTTGAATTTGGTTGTGGCAGGGGTGAATTGAGCAAAAAACTTCAAAATTTCATTACTTTTGATGAGTATTTAAAAAACGATATTTTAGATTTTGAAGAAAATTCTAATATTTTAATTTTTGATATGAATGAAATTGCAAAACAGGATTTAAGTAAAGAGAAATTTGATCTTATCGTTTCAAATGCAACTTTGCAATGGCTTGATTTAAAACGCATTTTACCAAGTCTTAGGGATATGCTAAATCAAAATGGAATTTTACTTCTTTCTACTTTTGCAGAACAAAATTTAAAAGAAATCAAACAAAGCACAGGTTTTGGTTTAAATTATTTTAGCTTAAATGAATTAGAGCAAATTTTTAAAGTCTATTTTAATGAAGTAAAAATTACTCAAGAACTCATAAAATTAAGCTTTGATAATGCTTTAGATGTTTTTAGACATTTAAAATTAAGCGGGGTAAATTCTTTAGGTTTTTATCCTTTAAATAAAAGCTTTTTAAAAGAATTTGAAGAAAAATTTCAAAACAAACTCACTTATCATCCTGTATTTATTTTATGCAAAAATGATATAAAATGAATTTTTTGTGTTATAATCCAAAAATTAAATTTTTACACAAGGAAAACTAAATGAAAAAGTTTATAGTATTTTTTGGGATTTTGTTTTTTGTTTCGTGTTTAAATGCACAAAATTTAAGTATTTTTGTAGCTTCTTCAGCTTCAAAGGCGATGAGTGAAGTTAAAGATGAGTTTTTGAAAACACATCCAGAAGATAAAATAGAATTGGTTTTTGGTGCTTCTGGAAAATATTATGAGCTTTTAAAACAAGGAAGAGAATTTGGTCTCTTTTTTTCAGCCGATACTAAATATGCTAAGGCTATTTATGATGATAAAAATGCCTTAATAAAGCCAAAAATTTATGTTTTAGGAGTTTTGGCTTTGTATAGTCTGGATGAAAATTTACTCCAAGGAGGCATTGAAAATTTAAAAGAAAAGGCAGGTAAAATCACGCATCTAAGCATAGCCAATCCTAAAGTAGCTCCTTATGGAGTAGCAGCTAAAGAAGTGCTTGAAAATTTGGGTTTAAATGAGCTTCTTAAGGATAAAATCGTTTTAGGCGAAAATATCTCAGTGCCTGTTTTACATGTAGATAGCAAAAATGCAGATATAGCTATAGTGGCTTATTCTTTAGTTTCTCCTATCAATCATCCTAAGGGTAAAACAAGTATTATTAATCCAAAGTATTTTAGCCCTTTAGAACAAAGTTATGTCATCACAAAATACGCTAAGGATAAAAAATTAGCCTTTGAATTTAGCGAATTTATTGGCTCTTCAAAAGCAAAAGAAATTTTTAAAAAATACGGATTTAGCACACCATGAACCTTATAAAAGGACAAATTTGCGAGCTTTTAAATCAAGAGGATATAGTTATTGTTAAAATACTTTCTAAAGAAGTGATTTTTAGTGTTTTAATGCTTGAATTAAAGTCTTTAGAAAATTTAAAAATTGGTGCGAGTGTAGAACTTCTTTTTAAAGAGCATGAGCTTTGTTTTAGCACAAGCAAAACTCTTTTAAGTGTTGAAAATTCTTTTTTAGCTAAAATTACAAAAATTAAAAAAGGCGAACTTTTGTATCAGGTATTTTTTGATTTTAAAGGTAATGAACTTTCTAGTATTATCACCAAAGAAAAAGCTTTAGAACTTGAAATTTGTGAAAATCAAGAATGGCTTTGTTTTGTAAAAGCAAATGATATTGTATTAAGGAGTCATAGTGCTTGATCCAGCTTTTTTACAAACCCTTTATCTTACTTTTAAACTTGCTTTTATCACGACTTTTATCCTTTTTTTTATCGGTGTATTTTTAGCTTATTTGTTAAGTTTTGTGCGTTTTCCTTTTAAAACAATCCTTCAAAGCTTTATTTCCTTGCCTTTGATTTTACCTCCTAGTGTTTTGGGATTTTATTTGCTTGTAACTTTTTCGGCTAATAGTTTTTTAGGGCAAGTTTTAAAAGAATATTTTAATCTTTCTTTGGTTTTTACTTTTGAAGGTCTTGTTTTTGCTTCTTTGATTTTTTCTTTGCCTTTTATGGTAAATCCTTTACAAAGTGCCTTTTCATCGATCAATCCAAATTTACTCGATGCTTCTTATAGTTTAGGTAAAAGTAAAATTTATACTCTTTTTAGAGTGATTTTACCTAATTCTAAAGCAGGAATTTTTAGTGCTTGTGCGATGAGTTTTGCCCATACTGTGGGTGAATTTGGAGTCGTGATGATGATAGGAGGACATAAACAAGGTGAAACTTTAGTAGCTAGTATAGCTATTTATGATGAACTTGAAATCTTAAACTATAGCTTGGCACATCAATATGCTTTTATATTGTTTATTTTTTCTTTTTTAGTGCTTTTTAGTCTTTATTTTGTCAATAAAAAAATGAGTTTTCAATGATAAAAATTGATATCAATCATCCTATGAATACCGCCAAAGGAAGACTGGATTTAAATTTTAAAAAAGATATAGAATCAGGAAAAATTACTGCACTTTTTGGCGAAAGCGGAGCAGGAAAAACCACTCTTTTAAAAATCATAGCAGGACTTATAAAGCCTAAATTGGGGCGTATAGAAGTAGATAATGAACTTTGGTTTGATTCTTCAAAAAATTTTAGTTTAGCTTTGCAAAAAAGAAAAATTGGTTTTGTTTTTCAAGATTATGCGCTTTTTCCAAATATGAATGTAAAAGAAAACATCGCCTATGCCGCTAGTTCTAAGACAAAGGTTAGTGAGCTTTTAGCCTTAATGGATCTTGAAAATTTGGCTAAAATTTATCCTAAACATTTAAGCGGAGGACAAGCACAAAGAGTAGCTTTAGCAAGAGCTTTAGCAAGGGAGCCAAAAATTTTGCTTTTAGATGAGCCTTTGAGTGCTTTGGATTTTAAAATGCGTGCCAATTTACAAGATGAATTGGCTAAAATTTTAGAGTATTTTAAGATAAGTACTTTATTGGTAAGTCATGATTTGGCTGAAATTTATAAGTTAAGTCATAGAATTTTAGAGCTTAAAAATGGAAATATCATTAAGGATTTTCCTAAAAATGAATTTTTTACTCATTCAAGTATTAGTGCAAAATTGCGTTTGAGTGCAACTTTGCTAGAAATTAAAAAAAGTGATATTTTAGTCGTTTTAACCTTGCTTTTAAATCAAGATATTATTAAAATCACTCTTAGTGAAGAGGAATTTTTAAAAGCTTATCAAGATATAAAAATAGGCGATACTCTCATACTTTCAGTAAAAGCTTTTAATCCTTTAATTCTTAAATAACACATACTTAATTATGATTTCAAATAAAAAGGATAAGTAAAAAATATTAGATGGATTAAATTTAATCCACAATGAAATAATACACTTATCCATAAACTTTTACTATATTTATAAGCCAATCCATATATAATTCCAGCTAAGCTTGCAAAAACAATCATTAAAACTCCACTTCTATAATGAATTAATCCAAAGGCTATACTTGCTATTAATAAAGCCAAATTTGGATTTAAAATTTGAGAAAGTCTTTGCTGAAGATAACCTCTAAAATATACTTCTTCGACCAAAACTACTAATAAAATATTAGAAAATAAGAAATAAGGTAACCACCAAGGTAAACTAAATTCTAATTTTAAAACATTGAAATACCAAGGTATAAATAATAAAATCAAAGGACTTAAAATCAATAAAATCCATTTGAGTAATGAAGCTTTTACATAATTTTTATTTGTAAATAAAGCAGGCAACAATAAAAATAATATAAATACACCCAAAGGCTTATCAAAATTAAAATATAAAGTAAATGGCGCACTATTTTCACTTGCATAAACCTTATCTAAAACTTTTATATTATTAATTCCTGGTATAAAATGTAAAAATAAACCTATACAAAAAACAAATAATATCAATTCTAAAATAAGTGATTTTTTATATTTATAATACAAAGCCAATCCAAATGCAATGATATTAATCACAACAAAAGCAATATTAATTATTTTAAAATAATAAGCAAAAAATACGCTAATTATAAAAATTAAATAGGATGTTTTAATTTTATTAAAAGACAAAAAAACTAAAGCAAGTGCCAAAAAAACATAAGTTATTATAGACATATATCCAAAAAACCTCCTTTTTTATAGTATATCTATTTTTCTTTAAAGTTACTATTGCATTTTATCGCTAAACAGTTCTTTATGATATTTTAACCACTAATCGCTAGATATTTTCTAGCAACCCTTCTCTTATTTTAATATTTTTAATTTTTCCTGAAAAAATAAAATCTAAAATTTATAAAATTAAGATAATTTTTATAAATTTCCTTTTCTCATTAAAAAGTTTTTTAAAATTTGCCCTTCTTTTGAAACTTCATTTTCTCTAATAACCTCAAAGCCATTTTTTAAAAAGAAGGGTTTTGCGCTTAAAGAAGCAAAAACATAAAGTTCTTTGTAAGAGTATTTTTTTAACACAAAATCAAGCAACTCTTTAGCCAAACCAAGTCTTGTAAATTTAGGGTGAGTAAAAAGCAAATCAAGCATTTTCTCATCTTCTTTTAAACTTATAAAACTTGCAATTTCTCCTTGTTTTTCATAGATATAAACAAAATCTTTTGTGAATTTTTCTTCCCATTTTTTCTTATCTATCTTAATCCAAGCTTTGATTTGATCTTGAGTATATTCTTTAACGCAAAGCTTACTCACACTTTCTTTGAAAAGTTTTACACAAGGGTTTAAATCTTGAAATTTAGCTCTTCTTATCAAGTATTTTTCTCATTGCTAAACTTGCTAAAGCCAAGCCAAAAGAAGCTGTCACACCCATAAAAGAACCCAAATCTTTACAATGTGCTTCTTCATCAGAAAATACCACATCAAAATTTCCCTTAAAGCCTGATTTTCTAAGCTCATAACGAAATTTTTTCGCTAAAGCATCGCCGTGAGTTTTAAAAATACTTGTGATTTTAATGCGTGTTGGATCAAGCTTTCTAGCTCCACCTGTTGAAGAGATAAAAATTTGTTTTTTAAAATCTATAAGATGAGCTAAAGCCACTTTTGCAGGGATATCATCAATGGCATCTATGATAAGATCAAACTCGCTTAAATCAAAATTTTTTAAAAAATCTTCATCGATTTTACTGACTATACCTTTTGCCTTATAAATTCTTTCAAATACTTTAGCTTTTTCTTCACCTATATTTTCGCTATGAATTTGGCGATTTTGATTAGTGATTTCAAATTTATCCGCATCGATTAAAGTAAGGTTTTTAAAACCGCTACGATAAAGTGCATCAACGCAAATTCCACCCACTCCACCAAGTCCGCAAATCAAAACTTTTGTTTGTGAAATTTTTTGAAATTTTTCTTCTCCAACGAGCCATTTTATACGCGTAAATCTATCATTCATTCTTTTGCCTTTAACCATTTTTTAACTTTTTTCATTTTTTCATAAGCTGTAAGATCTAGCATTATAGGGGTTATTGTAGCGTAGCCTTTTTTAAGTAAGGCAATGTCGCTATTTTTCTCATCTTCAAAGTCTAAATTCGCTGCTGCAAGCCAATAGTACTCAACTCCTCGTGGATTGACATTTGAGTGGGCTTCAAAATTATAAACCCTTTTGCCCGCTTTACAAATTTTAATGCCTTTGATTTTTGATTTTGCAGGAAAATTGATATTTAAAAATTCTTTTTTTTCCAAAGGAAAACCTTTATCAAAAATGTTTTGAATGATTTTTTTGGTAATTTTTAAAGCATTTTTATAGTCTAGTTCTTTTTCACTTTTTTTATAAAATTGAGAAAGAGCGATAGCGGGAATTCCTTGTAAAACCGCCTCCATAGCTCCTGCACAAGTTCCTGAGTAGGTAATGTCTTCGCCTACATTTGCTCCTTTGTTAATCCCACTGATTACAAGATCAGGCAAGCGTGTTTTATAAAGTGCGTGAAGTGCAAGATAAACACAATCTGCTGGAGTGCCATCATCAAGTTTGTAAAATCTTTTTCCTACTTTAACAAAACGCAAAGGTTTGGTTAGGGTTATGGAGTGTGAACAAGCTGATTTTTCACTAGCAGGAGCTACTATGGTAATCTTGGCTTTAAATTCTTTTTTTAACATCTTAATGAGTTTTTTAAGTCCTTCGCTTTCATAGCCATCGTCATTAGTGATAAGAATTTCTTTCATTGCTTTTCCTTGCAAAAGATAAAATTTGGATTTTAGCATATTTTTTTAAAGCTTCATAGTATAAAAATTTTAATTTTAAATTATATAAATTTCGTATTATTTTTAATTATTTTTTTATTTTATATCGATTAATATTATTTAAACTATAAAAATATAAAGTTAGTAAGGAGGGTTTAAATATGTTTGATTTTTTCAAACCTAAGGCAAAAGCTATTAAATTTCCTAAAGAGGAAATTTTACCTAGATATTACAAAATGAGAACTTGGAGTTTAAGTGGGGTTTTTATAGGATATATGGGATATTATCTTGTGCGAAATAATATCACTCTTTCAACTCCATTTATACAAAATCAACTTGATCTCAGTAAATCAGACATCGGAACAATCACAGGCTCAATGCTTATAGCTTACGGGATTAGCAAGGGTGCAATGAGCGTTATAAGCGACAAAGCTGATCCTAAAAAATACATGGCTTTAGGTCTTATTTTATGTGCTCTTGTAAATGTTTTACTTGGTTTTTCAAATTCTTTTTACGCTTATGTAGGTTTTGTTATCGCGCTTGGGGTTTTTCAAGGTATGGGGGTAGGTCCTTCTTTTATCACTCTTGCAAACTGGTATCCTAAAAAAGAGCGGGGAATTTACACGGCCGTTTGGAATATCTCACATAATATAGGAGGCGGGATAGTTGCTCCTATAGTTTCGCTTTCAGGTTTTGCTTTGGCAGCATTATTGGGTGTGAGTATGGCGGATTTTAATGAAACATATTGGCACATGAATCATTTTTATGTTCCTGCTGCTTGTGCAGTTATCATTAGTCTTTATGTGCTTTATGCAGTTAAAGGAAGTCCTAAAAATGAAGGTTTGATTGATATTACTGAAATCAATGAAATGCGAGGGATTAAAACAGAAGAAATCAAAGCTGTAGAAACTCCAAATTTAAGCAGTTTTGAAATTTTTTATCGTTATGTGCTTAAAAACAAAAATGCTTGGTATGTGGCTTGGATGGATACTTTTGTTTATATGGTGCGTTTTGGGCTTATTTCTTGGCTTCCTATTTACTTGCTAGAAACAAAAGGCTTTAATAAAGAACAAATGGGTATTGCCTTTTGGCTTTTTGAATGGGCTGCCATACCTTCTACTTTACTTGCAGGATATATTTCAGATAAAATTTTTAAAGGCTATAGAATGCCTCCTGCTATAGGTGCTATGGTGATTATTTTCTTTATGATTATTGGATATTTTACTTCAAATAATCTTTATATGGTTATTTTCTTTGCAGCTATGGCGGGGTGTTTAGTCTATATACCACAATTTTTAGCAAGTGTGCAAACTATGGAAGTCGTTCCTGCTTTTGCAGTAGGATCTTGCGTAGGACTTCGTGGCTTTATGAGTTATGTAGTCGGTGCTTCACTTGGAACAAAAGCTATAGGCTGGGCTGTGGATTACTATGGTAGTTGGAATGCTGGTCTTATCATGCTCCTTAGTGCTTGTATTCTTTGTATACTTTGTTCTACTTTATGTCATTTTAGTGCTAAAAAGAAGTATCAATAACAATTTTAACTTTTGCTTGCAAAAATACCAAGCAAAAGTTAGATTTTAATAATATTTTTGTTACATTATAACTATTTATTAACATATAATTTCTAAAATCTCACCTTCAATCAATAAAAATTTATCATAAAAGGAAATACTATGAAAAAAATTATTACTTTATTTGGTGCATGTGCCTTAGCTTTTAGTATGGCAAATGCAGATGTAAATCTTTACGGACCAGGTGGCCCACACACGGCCTTAAAAGATATAGCAAACAAATATAGCGAAAAAACAGGCGTTAAAGTAAATGTAAATTTTGGCCCTCAAGCGACTTGGTTTGAAAAGGCTAAAAAAGATGCAGATATTTTATTTGGCGCTTCAGATCAATCGGCTTTAGCTATAGCAAGTGATTTTGGAAAAGATTTTAATGTGAGTAAAATCAAGCCTTTGTATTTTAGAGAAGCTATCATACTTACTCAAAAAGGCAATCCTTTAAAAATCAAAGGTTTAAAAGATTTGGCTAATAAAAAAGTAAGAATCGTTGTACCTGAAGGTGCTGGAAAGAGCAATACTTCTGGAACGGGAGTTTGGGAAGATATGATAGGTAGAACTCAAGATATAAAAACCATACAAAATTTTAGAAACAATATCGTAGCTTTTGTTCCAAATAGTGGAAGTGCAAGAAAGCTTTTCGCACAAGATCAAGCCGATGCTTGGATCACTTGGATTGACTGGTCAAAAAGCAATCCTGACATAGGAACTGCCGTAGCTATAGAAAAAGATTTGGTTGTTAATAGAACTTTTAATGTGGTAGCTAAAGAAGGTGCGAGCAAAGAAACACAAGATTTTATTGCTTATTTAAGTTCTAAGGAAGCTAAAGAAATTTTTAAAAAATACGGCTGGAGAGAATAAATCTTCATACACGCTTTTTAGCGTGTATTCTTCCATAACTTCTTTTAATTAAGCCAAAATAAGATAAAATGTTTAAAATATTGATAAGGAAATTTTTTGAAAACCTTTTTAGTTTGCGCCTTAGAGCCTTCAGCAAATTTGCATTTAAAAGAAGTTTTAAAAGCTTATAAAAAAGACTTTGGCAAATTTGAACTTCATGGGATTTATGATGAGAGTTTATGCAAAGAATTTGATTTAAATTCTAAGCCACTTTATAGCTCACATGAGTTTAGTGCTATGGGTTTTATAGAAGTTTTACCTTTGATTTTTAAAGCAAAACAAGCTATAAAAGAGCTTATAAATTTAAGTTTTACTCAAAAAATAGATGGGATTTTATGTATAGATTCACCCGCTTTTAACATACCTTTTGCCAAGGCTTTAAAAAAAGCAGGCAGTAAAATTCCACGCATTTATTATATTTTACCTCAAGTTTGGGCATGGAAAAAAGGTCGCATACCTATCATAGAAAGTCATTTTGATATTTTAGCTTCTATTTTGCCCTTTGATAATCAATTTTTTAGCAAAAGTACTTATGTAGGCCATCCGCTTTTAGATGAGATAAAAGAATTTAAAAATCAAGAAGATATTAATCATATACTTTCAAAAAAAGATGATGAAAAAACTATAGCCTTTTTACCAGGTTCAAGGCGTAGTGAAATTAGGCGTTTAATGCCTATTTTTAAAGAACTTTCTCAAAAATTTAAGGGTGAAAAAATTCTTTGTATCCCCCCGTTTAATCTTGAAAAATTAGAAATTTATGGTGATATTAGCGAATTTAAGATAGAAAGCAACACTCCAAAAGTGCTTAAAAAAGCCGATTTTGCCTTTATTTGTAGTGGAACAGCTACTTTAGAAGCAGCTTTAGTGGGAACTCCTTTTGTTCTTACTTACAAAGCAAAGGCTATCGATATTTTTATCGCAAAACTTTTTGTAAAATTAAAACACATAGGACTTGCAAATATTTTTTGTGATTTCGCTGGAAAAGAAGCTTTAAATCCTGAATTTTTACAAGATAAAGTCAATGTTTTAAATTTATATGAAGCTTATAATAAATATGATTATAAGGCATTTTTTGCTAAAGTTGATTTTTTAAAAGAATATTTACAATTTGGAAGTGCTAAAAATTTAGCAAAAATCCTAAGCGAAATATAAAAGGATAAATCATGCAAAAAGAACCAATGAGTCAATTTGGCTATGATAAATTAGCCGCAGAGTTAAAAGATTTAAAAGACAATCAACGCCATGCCGTTGTAATAGAAATCGATACAGCAAGGAGTCATGGGGATTTGAAAGAAAATGCGGAATACCATGCTGCAAGAGAAAAACAAGCTTTGATAGAAAGTCGTATTGCAGAGCTTAGTGACTTGCTAGCAAGAGCTCAAGTGATCGATCCTTCAAGCTATGAACATGATAGTGTGAAATTTGGTTCAAGTGTTGTGATCATGGATTTGGATACAGAAAAAGAAAGTAAATATACTTTAGTAGGAATTTGCGAAGGAGATTTAGATAAGGGTTATATTTCCATCGCATCTCCAATAGCAAAAGCTATGCTTGGGAAAAAAGAAGGAGATGATTTTAAAGTGCGTTTGCCAAAAGGTGAGAGTGAATTTGAAATCCTTTCTATAAATTATGAGCCTTTGAAATTTTAAGGATAAAAAATTTTACTACAAAATGGAGCGATTTTAATCGCGGATGCTCATGAAAATGAACAAAGAAAGGGATTTTGGGAATTTTTACAAGCCTTAAAGAAAGGTAAAATTTCCACCCCTCAACTCATACTTATGGGTGATATTTTCGATTTGCTTATAGGCGAAATCTCTGCTACACATGAATTTGCTAAACCTTACATAGAACTTTTAGAAGAATTGGCCTTAAAAATTGAAATTATCTACTTAGAAGGCAATCATGATTTTAATCTTTCTTGTTTTTTTAAAAGGGTAAAAATTTTTAACTTACAAGAGCAGCCCATAAAGCTTAATTTGCATACAAGTAAAGGTAATAATCTTGTTTTAAATAATGCTTTTATAAAATTAGCTCACGGAGATATTTTTTTACCACCTCTTTTACAATTTACTCTTAAAACATTAAGAAATCATTATTTGCTTATATTTTTAAATTTTTTAAATATTATTACTTGTAATTTTATTTCAAATAAAATTCTTCAAAATCAAAACAAAAAAAACCTTTTTTATCAAATAAAAGATTTTGAAAATTTAGCGAAAAAAAGATATGAAAGATATGAAAATTTAGGATTTTGGGTATGTGAAGGACACTATCATCAAAATCATCAAATCAACAAAGAAAACATTAAATATCTTAACTTAGCTAGTTTTGCATATGAGAGAAGTTTTTTTGTAGTAGAATATCAGCAAGAAATCAAATTTCGAGAACAGAAATTGAGGGGTCAAAATGTTTGATGAAAATATCGTGAAAACGGGTTCAAATGAAATGGAGCTTGTCGATTTCCGTATCTTTAAGCAAGGACACGATAAAGTCTATGAAGGAATTTATGGTGTAAATGTTTCTAAGGTAAGGGAGATTATAAAAATCCCAAGCCTTACAGAACTTCCAGGTGTACCTGATTACATCGAAGGTATCTTTGATCTTCGTGGAGTGGTTATACCTGTAGTCAATCTTGCCAAATGGATGCAAATCACTGAGCCAGAAAGCACTATGTTAAAACCTAGGGTTATTATTACTGAATTTAGCAATATCCTTATTGGTTTTATAGTTCACGAAGCAAAAAGAATTCGTAGAATAAACTGGAAAGATATAGAACCAGCAACTTTTTCTACAGGATCAGGTGCTTTAGATAAAGGTAAAATCACAGGTGTAACACGCATTGAAAATGATGAAGTGTTGCTAATTTTAGATCTTGAAAGTGTTGTTGAAGATTTAGGAATTTACGCTCCAAAAACAGATATAGATTTTGGAAAAATAGAAAAATTTACTGGAACAGCACTTATACTTGATGACAGCATGACTGCTAGAAAACGCGTCAAAGAAATGATGCAACAGATGGGCTTTCAAGTTGTTGAAGCTAAGGACGGCGTAGAGGGCATAAACAAATTAGAAGAATTAAGCCAAGTTTATGGTGAAAGTTTAAATGATACTTTAAAAATTATAGTAAGCGATGTCGAAATGCCACAAATGGATGGTTTCCACTTTGCTGCACGCATTAAAGAAGATCCAAGATTTAAAGATATTCCTATAGTCTTTAACTCGTCTTTATCAAATGAATTTATGAATGAGAAAGGTGTTCAAGAAGCTGGTGGAGAAGGCTATCTTGTCAAATTTAACGCTAGCGATTTCTTCAATGAAATTGCAAAGGTTATCAAAAAACATCAATCTCAAGAACAGGGGTAAAATATGGAAGATATGCAAGAAATACTTGAAGACTTTTTGGTTGAAGCTTTTGAGCTTGTTGAGCAAATCGACCATGATTTAGTAGAGCTTGAATCAAATCCAGAAGATTTAGAATTATTAAATAGAATTTTCCGTGTTGCACATACGGTTAAAGGATCATCAAGTTTCTTAAATTTTGATGTTTTAACGAAGTTAACTCACCACATGGAAGATGTTTTAAACAAAGCAAGACATGGCGAGTTAAAAATAACTCCAGATATCATGGATGTGGTTTTAGAGTCTATTGATAGAATGAAAACTTTGCTTAATTCCATTCGTGATAATGGCAACGATACTGCTATTGGTATGGATATAGAACCAATTTGCGCAAGATTAACAGCTATTTCAGAAGGAGAGTCTCCTGTTGCGGCAACAGATTCAAATGAAAAATCTACTCCACAAGCAGAACCAGAAGCACCAAAACAAGAAACAACTACTCCTGAACCTGAAGTAGATGTTAATCAATTAAGTGATTCTGAAGTTGAAGCTGAAATAGAAAGACTTTTAAAAGTTAGAAAAGCTGAAGATCAAGCTCGTCGCGCACAAAAGAAACAAACAACAAATGCGGCACCTAAACCGACTAACAATACAGCAAATAAACCTGCGGAAAGTGGAGAGAAAAAAGTTCCTGCTTCAGGTAGCAATGCTAGCAGTATGGATCAAACCATACGCGTGGAGGTAAAAAGATTAGATCACTTAATGAATCTAATTGGGGAGCTTGTTTTAGGTAAAAACCGTTTGCTTAAAATTTACGATGATGTTGAAGAGCGTTATGAAGGAGAAAAATTCCTTGAAGAACTTAATCAGGTTGTAAGTCAATTAAGTATTATTACAACTGATGTTCAGCTTGCTGTAATGAAAACAAGAATGCAACCTATAGCAAAAGTTTTCAATAAATTCCCAAGAGTTGTTCGTGATTTGAGTCGTGAATTAGGAAAGCAAATAGAACTTGAAATTACAGGTGAAGAAACTGAACTTGATAAATCTATCGTAGAGGAAATTGGCGATCCTATCATGCATATGATTAGAAATTCATGTGACCATGGTGTTGAGGATCCAGCAACTCGTGCAGCTAATGGAAAACCTGAAAAAGGTATAGTTCAACTTAAAGCTTATAATGAAGGCAATCACATCGTTGTAGAAATTACAGACGACGGTAAAGGACTTGATCCAAATGGCTTAAAAGCAAAAGCTATAGAGAAAAATTTGATTACCGAAAGAGAAGCAGATCAAATGACAGACAAAGAAGCTTTTGCTTTGATTTTCAAACCTGGTTTTTCAACTGCGGCTAAAGTAACAAATGTTTCAGGTCGTGGCGTAGGAATGGATGTTGTTAAAACCAACATCGAAAAACTAAATGGGGTAATTGAAATTGATAGTGAGTTAGGTAAAGGAAGTTCGTTTAAACTTAAAATTCCTCTTACCTTGGCAATCATTCAATCTTTACTTGTAGGAACTCAAGAAGAATTTTATGCAATTCCACTTGCAAGCGTTCTTGAAACAGTTAGAGTACCAATTGATGATATCTATACTATCGAAGGTAAAAATGTATTACGCTTAAGAGATGAAGTGCTTTCCCTTGTGAGACTTTCAGATGTATTTGGAGTTAAACAAGTCCTTGAAAGCGGTGATCAAACTTATGTCGTTGTTATAGGGGTAGCAGAAAGCAAGCTTGGTATTATAGTAGATACTCTTGTAGGACAAGAAGAAATAGTTATTAAATCTATGGGTGATTATTTACAAAATATCCAAGGTATAGCAGGAGCTACAATCCGTGGTGATGGTAGAGTGACATTAATCATCGATGTAGGTGCTATGATGGATATGGCCAAAGAAATTAAAGTTGATATTAAAGCGCAATTAGAATCAAGTGCGAAAAAACCTAAAGAACAACCAAGTGATTATAAAGTCTTAATTGTAGATGATTCTAAAATGGATAGAACTTTAATGCAAAAAGCTTTAGAACCACTAGGAGTTAGTTTAGTTGAAGCAACAAATGGTGTTGAAGCATTGAATATTATAAAATCTGGCGAACATGATATTGATGCAATGCTTATAGATATCGAAATGCCAAGAATGGATGGATACACCTTAGCTGGTGAAATTAGAAAGTATTCTAAATATCGTAACTTACCACTCATTGCAGTTACTTCAAGAACAAGTAAAACTGACCGCTTAAGAGGTGTTGAAGTGGGTATGACTGAATATATCACTAAACCTTATTCTCCAGAATACTTGGAAAATGTGGTTAGAAAAAATTTGAAACTAGGATAAGAATATGAGTAATGAAAAATTAGAGCAAATTTTGCAAAAACAGCAAACTCAGATGGCTGGTCCTGATGTCGATCAAAGAGAAGATGATATCATCCAACTTGTCGGCTTTGTAGTTGGAGATGAGGAATATGCGATTCCAATTCTTAATATACAAGAAATCATCAAACCTATAGAATATACTAGAGTTCCTAGTGTACCTGATTATGTTCTAGGGGTTTTTAATATGCGTGGTAATGTTATGCCACTCATTGATCTAGCTCAACGCTTTCATTTAGGAAGTTCTAAAATGACACCTCAAACAAGATATATTGTTTTAAGAGGTGAGACAAATGGAACTGGAGTTGGAGGAAATGCTGGTTTTGTTATAGATAGATTAACTGAAGCAATTAAAATTCACAGAAACAGAATCGATCCACCACCTGAAACTTTAGTTAAAGACAAAGGTATGATTTATGGTATAGGAAAAAGAGATGAAAATATCTTAACTATACTCAAAGTAGAAGCTTTACTTAAGCGCGAATTTTAATGATTAAACTTTGTGTTTTTGACTTTGACGCTACTTTAATGGATGGTGAAACCATCGATATTTTAGCTACAGCGCATGGCAAGGGTAATCAAACAAGCGAAATTACCCGCCATGCCATGGCTGGAGAGCTTGATTTTTTCGAAAGTCTTCAAAAACGAGTAAGCCTTTTAAAAGGTATGTCTTATAAAAAAGTTTTAGAATTAGGTAGCACACTTCCACTAATGCATGGAGCACATGAACTTATCCAATATTTAAAATCTAAAAATATACAAATTGTTATTTTTAGCGGTGGTTTTCATGAAGGCATAGATCCTGCTATGCAAAAACTTGGAATTAACCTCGGTTTTGCAAATTATCTGCATCATAAAAATGACATTTTAACAGGGCTAGTTGGTGGGGAAATGATGTTTTCAAATTCAAAAGGCTTAATGTTACAACGATTAAAAAGCTTTTTAAATTTGAAAACAGATGAAGTGATGTGCGTTGGCGATGGGGCAAATGATTTGGCAATGTTTAACGAAAGTGGATTAAAGATTGCATTTTGTGCTAAAGAAATTTTACGTTCTCAAGCTGATATTTGCATAGATATAAAAGACTTAAAAGAAATAATAAAGGTAATATAATGAAAAATTTTTCTCTTTGGTGTGATTTTATAGAAAATAGTTTTTTAGATAATGAATTTTTAAATTTATTATCACATGGAATTAATGGTGCTACTTCAAATCCCGCTATTTTTAAAAATGCTATTTTAAATTCTCCAATTTATAAAGATAAAATTCTTAAATTAAAAGGAAAAAAAACAAAAGATATTTATGAAGAATTAGCAATTTCTGATATTCAAAAAGCAGCTGATAAACTAGCTCCTCTTTTTTATCAAAAAAATGATGGATTTATAAGTATTGAAATAGATCCAAGACTTCATGATAACACGACTCTTAGTTTAGGCGAAGCTAAAAGACTTTATAGTGCTATTAGCAAAGAAAATGTAATGATTAAAATACCAGCTACAAAAGCTTCTTATGAAGTAATGTATGAACTTATGAAAAATGGTATTAGCGTCAATGCTACCTTAATTTTTTCTCTTGAACAAAGTCAAAAATGTTTTGAAGCTTTAAATGCAGGTTTAGTCGAATTTAGAAAAAACAATATAGCCTTAAAAGAACAAAATACTAGAACACCACAAGCTGTTATAAGTATTTTTGTAAGTCGTTTTGATAGACTTTTAAATCCTAAAGCCAAAGAGCAAAATCGTATTGGAATTTTAAATGCAAATTTAGCTTATAACAATATCTACTCAAAAAATGAACCTAATATTCGCGCCTTGTTTGCAAGCACTGGAGTTAAAGGAGATGATCTGCCAAAAGACTATTATATCAAAGAACTTCTTTTTGAGAATTCTGTTAATACTGCTCCTCTTGATGCAATAGAGGCATTTAAAGGAAAAATGGATTTTAAAAAACCTTTAATGAATTTTGAAATTTATACAGAACTTAATCAAATCATTTCTCAAAGCGAACGAGAAAAAGCTTGCAATGATTTATTAAGCGATGGCATAGAGCAATTTTGTATTGCTTTTGAAGATATTTTAAAAGCTCTTTAATTAACGTATTTTTATCATTTTATTCTTTGAAAGTTTTAATATTTTTGATGGGATATTTTCGAAAAATTTCTCATCAAGTATTATATCAGCAACACTTCTAGCCCATTCTTCATCAAATTCTTTTCCATGCTTGTTTGCTGAAGATGAATAAAAATAGCCATTTTTACTTAAAAAATTCGCATGTTTACACTCTTTCACAATACGAATGGCCTGATTATTTGGATAAATAAAAGTTGTTTTTTTAGAACGACGTACTAAATTTTTAAAAGATTTTGGAATTCTTACCAAACTTTTTAACTCGTAAAATTTCGCAGAAGTGATTAAGCAAGGTTGATTTTTATCTCTACCTTTTAAAGCATTAATCTCTTCTAAATTTTTACTTAAAAATCCTACCGTAGTATCTGTTTGAGCTAAATAAATCAAGATTTAAGCCACTCTTGCAAACTCTTTACATCTAGGCAAGATTTACTCTGTATAGCTTTAATCGATTTTGCGCCTGCTAAAGCTGATCGTAAATTTGTAAAATAAGGTATTTTAAAACGAATGATATTTTCACGAATTTTTTTCGTATCGCCTTTAAAACTGTGACTATCGCTTGTATTGATAACTAAATAAATTTCCCCATTTTTCAATTTATCTTCAACATTGGGGCGTCCTTCTGAAATTTTATGTACAAGTTCGCACTCAAAACCACTTTCTAAAATTTCCTTACAAGTTCCCCCTGTTGCCATAAGCTTAAAGCCAAGCTTTACATATTCTGCGGCGATTTTTTTGGTATATTTTTTATCCTTATCTTTTAAGGAGATAAATACCACGCCTTGCTCTGGAAGATGATTAAACGATGCGATTTGACTTTTTGCGTAAGAATTTGCAAAATCCTTGCTTATACTCATAACTTCACCCGTTGAACGCATTTCAGGGCCTAATTCTAAATCACTTCCGCTAAGTTTTGCAAATGGAAATACCGCTTCTTTTACACTCATATATTTTGGAGTTTTAGGGCGTAAAATTTTAGTATCAAAATTAACCACTTTGAAAGTATCATAAAATTTTAAAGCTTCTTTTAAATTTCCTTGCCACATCACACGCGTTGCCACTTTTGCTAAAGGAATACCCGTAGCTTTACTAACAAAAGGCACAGTACGACTAGCTCTAGGATTTACTTCTATCATATAAAGCTCATTATTATGTAAAGCAAATTGTATATTTAAAAGCCCTACAACTCCTAAATTTAAAGCAATATCTGCGGTTTTTTGTGCAATAAATTCTTGCATTTTTTCATCGATATTACAAGGTGGTAAAGAACAAGCACTATCGCCTGAATGAATTCCTGCTTCTTCTATATGCTCCATAATTCCTGCCACATAAACATCTTTGCCATCACAAATCGCATCAACATCAATTTCTGTAGCATTGTCTAAAAACTGATCGATCAAAACAGGACTTTTATCACTCACATCTACAGCTTCTTGCATATAGAGTCTAAGTTCGGCCTCATCATTTACCACACGCATCGCACGCCCACCTAAAACATAACTTGGTCTTACAAGCACAGGATATCCTATATCACTAGCTTTAAGCACTGCTTCTTCCACACTTGTTGCAGTGGAATTTTTCGGCTGATTAATACCTAGCTTTGTAATAAATTCAGCAAATTTCTTTCTATCTTCTGCCATATCAATTACTCTTGCACTAGTACCTATAATCTTAGCTCCAAAAGCGCTTAAACGCTTAGCAAATTTCAAAGGAGTTTGTCCGCCAAAATGCACAATCACTCCATCAGGTTTTTCACGCTCAATCACCGCTCTTAAATGTTCAAAATCAATAGGCTCGAAATACAAAATATCACTTGTATCATAGTCAGTCGAAACGGTTTCAGGATTACAATTATACATAATAGTTTTAATACCCATATCTTTAAGCGCAAAAGAAGCATGTACGCAAGCATAGTCAAATTCTATACCTTGTCCTATGCGGTTTGGCCCCCCGCCTATAATCATCACTTTTTTTTCTTTTTTATCCTTAGCATCGTTTTTACTTTGAGTAAGTTCGCTTACATTAATACTTGAATAAAGATAAGGAGTTAAAGCTTCAAATTCACCCGCACAAGTATCCACTTCGCTAAATTCTGCAATGATTTTTTGCTTCATTCTTGCATAATAAATATCATTTTGGCTTAATTCTAAATTATCTTTCAAATTTACAAGCAAGGCTATCATTTTATCTGAAAAACCCATAGTTTTTGCTTTTCTCAAAAGAGCTTTATTGTTTAAAATATCCATATCAATTTGCTCTTCAAAATCTACAATTTCTTTAATCTGTGTTAAAAACCAAGGATCTATTTTACAAAGCTCATAAAGTTCTTCTACGCTAAAACCTTCTCTAAAAGCTTGAGCAACATAAAGCAAACGCTTTTCATTGGCATTGCGAATTTTAAAAACAAGATCATTTCTATCTTCAAATTTTACTCTATCAAAACCACTCAAAGAACGCTCAAGAGAACAAAGTGCTTTTTGTATACTTTCTTTAAAAGTACGTCCTATAGCCATCACCTCACCCACACTTTTCATAGCTGTACCTAAAGTTGTATTTGCTCCTGGAAATTTTTCAAAAGTAAAGCGAGGAATTTTTGTTACAATGTAATCAATCACAGGCTCGAAAGATGCAGGAGTTCCTGTAATATCATTTTTAATCTCATCTAAACTAAAACCTACCGCCAAAAGTGTCGCAACCTTTGCTATAGGATAACCCGTTGCCTTAGAAGCTAAAGCACTTGATCTTGAAACTCTTGGATTCATTTCTATAACTATCATTCTTCCATTTTTTGGGTTGATAGCAAATTGCACATTACTTCCGCCTGTATCTACACCAATTTCACGCAAAATAGCAAAAGAAGCATTACGCATAACTTGATATTCTTTATCCGTCAAAGTTAATGCTGGAGCTATTGTAATACTATCTCCTGTATGAACTCCCATAGGATCGATATTTTCTATACTACAAACTATGATACAATTATCCGCTCTATCGCGTATAACTTCCATTTCATATTCTTTCCAACCCAACAAACTTTCTTCAATCAAAATTTCATGGATAGGCGATAAAGCTAAAGCAGTATTGGCAAGTTCTTTAAATTCGTCCATATTATAAACCACACCACTTCCAGCACCTCCTAAAGTATAAGAAGCACGGATCATCAAAGGAAAGCCAATTTCATCTACAGCTTTTAAAGCTTCATCATAATTATACGCATACATCGATTTTGGCAAATCCATGCCGATTTTTTTCATACATTCTTTAAAGACCTGACGATCTTCACCTTTTTTAATCGCCTCAGGGTTTGCACCTAAAAATTTCACATCTCCTAAAAGTCCACTTTCATAAACTTCCATAGCAACATTTAACGCTACTTGTCCACCCATGGTTGGTAAAATTGCATCAATTTTTTCTTTTTTAATAATACTTAAAATACTTTCTTTTGTTATGGGTTCTATATAAGTCGCATCTGCAAATTCGGGATCTGTCATGATGGTTGCAGGATTTGAGTTGATTAATACTACACGATATCCTAATTCTTTTAAAGTCTTTGCGGCTTGAGTTCCAGAATAATCAAATTCACAAGCTTGTCCTATCACAATAGGACCACTTCCTATAAGTAAAATGCTTTTAATATCTGTTCGTTTTGGCATAAATTTTCCTAAGAGCATAAATTTGGGCTGATTATAACAAAAATTAGTTTTATAAACTTTGAAATTATCGATATAATTTTAAAAAATAAACACTCTGCTTTTAATCTAGGAAATAATACATAAATAAATTTAAGATTTTTTATAAAATTCTCATTCGATTATAAAAATTTATTTGATAATTTAACAAAATTTTTAGCATTAAACAAAGTTATAATAATTAGCAAAAATATAGAAAATTTTTAAAAAGTCTAATCCTTGACTTATAAATTATCTACTACATATAAATAAGCAGGAATACTAATCTTAACATAAGGCTTTACTTCTACACTTTGATACATATCTTCATCATCAATTCTATTCACAATCCCAACAGGTATATCTGAAAAGAAAATATTATCAAGTCCACTTGTTAAAATTTCATCTCCGATATTAATTTTTGCCCATTTTGGAATAAATTTAACCACAATCCTGCCATCTTCACCTTGGATTAAACCTGGAGCTTTGGATTTTCCTATATAAACAGAAAAAACACACTGATCATCACCTTGTAAAAGAGCCATTGCTCTACCATTTTTATTAATAGCTATACCTGCAGTATATCCTTGATATATCAAACCACGATTTTTACCAACGGGAATTTTACTCCAATCTAACCACAATTTTTTATAATCATTCAATTGAACATAAGAAATAACTCTAGTTAAAGAAACTTGAGGTAAATATTTTGTAGAATTTTGATCCTCTAAAATACGATTTAATTGATTTGCAAAACTAGTTACCTTTACAGCAATATCTTCTAATTCTTTATTTCTAGCTTTTAGTTGCTGAATTTGATTTGCTTGATTAAAGTGTTCTGAAATTTTTTCTCCCAAATAATCTTTAATATTATAAAAATTACCTATAACAAAATCATTAACACGGAGAACATTTTGCTTAATAAGTCCTCCATAATAAAAAGATATAAAAACCAAAAAGGCTAAGACAAGAACATAAAAAATCTTATTCTTCATTGGTTAATTGTTGCAATAATGAAATTTCCTCTAAAGCTTTACCTGTTCCTTTTGCTACAGCTAAAAGCGGTTCATCTGCGATATAAACTGGCAAACGTACAATTTCACTTAAGTATTTATCAAGACCACGAATCAATGCTCCGCCACCTGTTAAAACTACACCATTTTCTACTATATCACTTGCTAAATCAGGCGGCATCATTTCAAGAACCATTTTTAAAGCATCAGCAATTTCTTTTAAATACTCACGCATCGCTTCTCTTACATCTTCGCTTGTAAGTTCAATACGACTTAAAAGTCCACTTACTTGATCGCGTCCTTTTACCACCATAGAAAGCTCTTTTGGAAGTTGTATTGCTGAACCTATAGTGATTTTGATCTCTTCGCCTGTTCTTTCACCTATGATAAGATTGTATTTTTCTTTTACATAATTAACTATACTCATATCAAGCTTATCTCCAGCCGTACGAATAGACTTTGAAATCACAAGTCCACCCAAAGAAATCACTCCAATCTCAGTAGTTCCACCCCCTATATCTACTACCAAATTTCCTTTAGGCTCTTGTATAGGTAAACTTGCACCAATAGCTGCTGCCATAGGCTCTTCAATCAAAAATACCTCTCTTGCGCCTGCGCTTAAAGCACTTTCTCTTACCGCTTTTCTTTCTACTTGAGTTAAACCATAAGGAACAGAAATGATAATTCTAGGGCGTAAAAAACTTTTTCTACGGTGTGTTTTTTCTATAAAATAGCGGATCATTTTTTCAGTCATATCAAAATCTGCAATCACGCCATCTTTCATAGGACGAATAGCTTCAATATTGCCTGGAGTTTTTCCCACCATATCTTTAGCTTCTTTACCTACGGCTAAAATTTTTGCTTTGGAACCATACCTTTCTCTTTCAACTGCCACAACAGAAGGCTCATTTATCACTATACCCTTATCTTTTACCAAAACTAGCGTATTAGCTGTTCCTAAATCAATCCCCATATCACTAGAAAAAAATCCTATAAGCTGATCTAATATCATTTCTATCCTTTTTAACTTATTTTTCTTTTTATTAATAATGCCTTTGCATTGTCTTTAACAACTTCTTTGGTTATTACAATATCATAGTCTTTATACTCTGGTAACTCAAACATTAAATCTACCATCATTTCTTCTATAATACTTCTAAGCCCCCTAGCCCCTGTTTTTCTCTCCAATGCAAGTTGTGCGATAGCTCTTAGAGCATCTTCTTCAAATTTTAAATTCACTCCATCAATAGCAAAAAGCTTTTGATATTGCTTAATAATGGCATTTTTAGGCTCAGTTAAAATTCTTACCATATCTTCTTCATTAAGCTCATTTAAAGATGCAATCACATGCAAACGACCTATAAGCTCAGGAATCAAACCAAAATGCACCAAATCATCAGGTTCAATTTTCTCAAGTAAAGCTTTATTTTCTTCTTTTGCATCGTCAAAAAAGCCCACAACTTTATCGCCAAGTTTTCTTTTTAAGATAGTTTCCAAACCATCAAAAGCTCCACCACAAACAAATAAAATATTTGAAGTGTCAATTTGTATAAACTCTTGATTTGGATGTTTTCTTCCCCCTTTTGGTGGAATATTGACCAAACTTCCTTCGATAATCTTAAGTAAAGCTTGTTGCACTCCCTCTCCACTTACATCACGAGTAATAGAACGATTTTCACTCATTCTAGCAATTTTATCAATCTCATCAATAAAAACTATACCTTTTTGAGCTCTTTGCACATCTCCATCTGCAGCTTGTAAAAGACGTGTTAAAATATTTTCCACATCCTCACCTACATATCCTGCTTCAGTTAAAGAAGTTGCATCACAAATTGCTATAGGTACATCTAAAAATTTAGCTAAAGTTTGTGCCAATAAAGTTTTTCCACTTCCTGTTGGCCCAACAAGTAAAATATTTGACTTAAAAAGCTCTGTATCATCATCTTGAAGTTCGGCTTTAAAAAGTCTTTTATAATGATTGTATACTCCAACGCTAAAAACTTTTTTAGCTCTATCTTGTCCTATGACATAACGATCTAGATAAGCTTTTAATTCTTTTGGAGTGATATCTTTAAATTCTGTATTATGGCTTTGTTTAGGTTCTTTAAATTCTTTTTCTTCTCCATAAATAATACTATAAGCACCTTCAACGCAATATTCACAAATAAAAGCATCATCATTTTCATTTGCTAAAATCCTTCTTTGTGGATTCTCCACTTCATTGCAAAAACTACATTTTCTAGGCATTATTTTTACCCCTATAGACAGGAATTCCGCGCTTTGTTTCTAATATAAAATGGCACATTTTTTTAACATTTTCACTTTCTTGATTTTCAAGCAAATTTTTAGCATTTTCTTTTAAATCTCCTTGTCTAAATAAAGTTTTAAAAGCTCTACTAAGTCTATCTACTTCATCTTTATCAAAACGACGACGAATACCTACTAAATTTAAACTTCTAATACTTGCACGATTTCCTTCTGCTAAACAAAACGGTACTATATCCTGAGAAAGTGCACTTGCTCCTGCTATCATACAACCCTCACCTACTTTGACAAATTGGTGAATAGGTGTAAGCCCGCCTACAACCGTAAAATCTCCAAGCTCTACATGTCCTGCTAAAGTTGCATTATTAGCTAAAATAATATTATTACCTAAAAGACAATCATGAGCAATATGACAATAAGCCATAATAAAAGCATTATCGCCTATACGAGTAAAACCATCTCCTTTAGCTGTACCTGAATTTATCGTTGCAAATTCTCTAATAGTTGCATTTTTTCCTATAACAACACCGCTTTTTTGCTCTTCTTTATAAGATATGTCCTGAGGAATATCGCCTACTATAGCATAAGAAAATACACGAGAATGATCACCTATAGTTGTATCTGAAAGAATTCGAGCACCTTGTTTGATGACAACATCATTACCTATTTTAGCATCTTTGCTTACATAGGCATAAGCTTCTATTACAACATCGTCACCAAGTTGTGCACCCTCTTCAATCACCGCACTTGGATGAATTTTTTTCATTATTTATCCACTATCATAGCTTTAAGCTCGGCCTCTGCAACTAAATTTCCATCTACAAAAGCTTGCCCTTTAAAAATCCACATATTACCACGATTTTTAACCACGCTCATTTCATAATCAAGCCTATCTCCAGGACGCACAGGATTTCTAAATTTTGCTCCATCTATGCCTGTGAAATAAACTACTTTACTTTTTGGATCCACTTTATCTTCCATACTTTCAAAAGCTAAAACTCCACCTGTTTGAGCCATACCTTCTAAAATCAAAACTCCAGGATAAATAGGATGCCCTGGAAAATGTCCCATAAAAACATGGTCACTTATACTGATGTTTTTATATCCTCGCACCACTTCTTTAACTTTTAATTCTGTAATTTTATCTACTAGTAAAAAAGGATAACGGTGTGGTAAGATTTCTTGAATTTGCATTACATCTATCATTATTAAATTAACCTTGAAAACAATTAAAAATTTTATTATATAAAAAAATCATTAAAAATTACATTAACAAAAAAAGTTTTTCTTAATAAATTTCTTAAATTTTTGCAAGCACCTCTTGATTATCATGATAAATTTCACTTTTTGCTATCACTTCATATCTTGAAGGTAAAATATTTTCAAGGATGATAATAGGGCTAAGATTATAAGTTCCAAACAATTTATTGCGCCATCTAACTTCTGCTTGAATACTTAAAGGTTTTTTTAAAAAATCTTCAAAATTTTTCCATTTGTTTTTAAAAAACGCATTAAAACGCCAAAATTCCACAAAAACCATTTCATCTTTGGTACTTCTATAAAAGCCTTCTTTTAAATTTTGTTTTAAATTTTCCTCATCTAAAGAAAATCTTGTATAAGCGTTTTTAAAATGCGAATAAAATAAAATATGAGATTTAACGGGCTTTTTATCTAATTTTATCAAAGCGCTTAAAAGACGATAATTTAAAAATTTCTCTCTTAAAATTTGAAATTTTATACCCTTTTTTTCCCATAAAACTACTTTTTTATAAAGAGCTATTCTTGCTTCTATACTTGCAGGTAAAATTTGCTTATTTACAGGAGACATTAATTCATCAATAAAATTCTTATCTTGTTTTTGTTTTTTAAGCCCATAAATACAACCACAATAGTTTTGATGATAAAGCATTTCTTTTTTTGCTAAAGCAAACTGCCTTTGAGTGCCACCATTTTTACGAAAATCAGGAGCTAAAAACTCTACCCCATAAGGCTCACATTCTTTTTGTAAAGCATTTTTTAACTGTTCTAAATCTTTTTTAGGGCTGGTTAAAAGCGTAGTAGTAAGCTTTTTTTCTCCTATTTTAGCAGCAAATTTAACACTAGATCCCATTCTTACATCAAAGCAAATTTCACACCTTGCACCTTTTTCAGGCTCATCTTCATAACCACGCACAGCATTAAGCCATTTTTCATACTCATACTCACCTTTATGAAGCTTGATGCCAAGTTTATCACAAGATCTTTTTACGTCTAAAAATCTTAGTTCGTATTCGCTTAAAGGATGGATATTTGGATCATAAAAATATCCTATGATTTTTTCATCAGGATAAGTCTTTCTAAGTTCTTCAATAAAATAATGGCTATCTACGCTACAACAAATATGTACTAGCATTAAAGACTTTCAAGCACTTTTAAAGCATGATCTTTTACACGAACATTACTATAAATTTGAGCAATCTTACCTGTTTCATCGATAACAAAAGTAGAACGAATAAGACCTTCGTATTCTTTTCCGTAATTTTTCTTAAGCCCCCAAGCTCCATAAGCTTTAGCAACTTCTTTTTCACTATCGCTAAGTAAAATATGTTTTAAATCAAATTTAGAGATAAATTTTTCATGACTTGCCACGCTATCAGGACTGATACCAATAATCACCGCATTTTTACCACCAAATTTATCATAATTTGCACTAAAATCACAAGCTTCTGTAGTGCAACCTGGGGTATTATCTTTTGGATAAAAATACAAAATCACCTTTTTGCCAATAAAATCTTTTAATGCTATTTTTACCCCATCTTGATTTAAAAGCTCAAACTGAGGTGCTTTATCTCCTATATTTAAACTCATTTATTTGCCTTTGCTTTGATAGCTTCTACACTTTCTCCGCCAAAGCCTATGTCATAATTTTCCACATCTTCTAAAACCACAACAACTCTTTCTTTACTTTTATTATATTTCGTGCTTAAAAGTTCGGTAATATCAGCTATAAGTTCCGCTTTTTGTTCCTTGCTTAAAGACGGCTTTGCTAATTTGATATTTACTAATGGCATAATTTCTCCTTTTTAACGATAATTTTTCATAATTATTTCAAAAAATACCTAATATTTTTTTTAACAAAAAGCCTTAATTTAATAAAAGCTTATTGTTAGTATATTTTTGATAAAATCCCGATTTATTCTTAAAATAATATTTTTTAAGAAATAAACAACTATAAAAGGTAAAAAAATGATCTCAGCAGATAAAATTTGGATGGATGGAAAATTAGTTGATTTTAAAGATGCAACTTTGCACTTTTTAACCCATTCTTTGCATTATGGCAATGCTGTTTTTGAAGGAACTAGAGCCTATAAAACAGATAAAGGCTTAGCAATTTTCAGACTTGAAGATCACACCAAAAGACTTTTAGAGTCTGCAAAAATTACTCTTTTAAATTGTCCTTTTTCTCAAAAAGATCTTGAAAATGCACAAATTGAACTCTTAAAAGCAAACAATTTTCAAAGCAATGTCTATATCCGTCCTCTGATTTTCTTAGGCGATGGAGTTATGGGACTTTATCATATAAAAGCTCCTGTAAGAGTTGGAATTGCAGCTTGGGAATGGGGTGCTTACCTTGGAGAAGAAGGTTTAGAAAAAGGCATAAAAGTAAAAATTTCGTCTTTTGCAAGAAATAGTGTTAAATCATGCATGGGAAAAGCTAAAGCAAGTGCGAATTATCTTAACTCTCAAATTGCAAAATTTGAAGCAATTGAAGCAGGCTATGAAGAAGCTTTGATGCTTGATGAAGAAGGTTTTATCGCAGAAGGAACAGGAGAATGTTTCTTTATTGTAAAAGATGGGGTTTTAATCACACCTCCAAATGATTTTTCTTTAAAAAGCATTACTCAAGATACAGTGCTTAAAATCGCTCATGATCTTGGTATCACCGTGCTTCGCCAAAGAATTTCAAGAGATGAAGTTTATACTGCTGATGAAGCATTTTTTACCGGAACAGCCGCTGAAATCACACCTATTAACAATATTGATGCAAGAATAATAGGAAATGGTTTAAGAGGATCTGTAACTAAAAAACTTCAAGATGCTTATTTTGATGTAGTTTATGGACGCAATGAAAAATACGCATCTATGCTAACTTATATTTAAAAAAGGAAATAAATGCCAGCTGATTTGAATGATTATTTCAATAAAAAAAATGGAAATTCTAACAATAACGGAAACAACAACCGTCAAAATTTCAATTTCAAAGCACCAGAATTTAATTTTAAAGGTTTTGGGAAATTCTCTCCATTTGTTTATGGGGTGATTATTATTATCTTATTTTTAATCGTTGCAAAACCTTTTATGGTGATAAATTCTGGGGAAATGGGGATTAAATCAACAACAGGTAAATATGACCCAAATCCATTAGAACCAGGACTTCACTTTTTCTTACCTTTTGTACAAAAAATAACCATAATCGATACTAGAGTAAGACAAATCAACTATGCTTCTATAGAGGGAAGTAATGAAAATTTATCTTCAGGTTCAGGTGTTATTAATAAAAATAGTATTTCTGTACTTGATTCTCGTGGATTGCCTGTATCTATTGATGTTACAGTACAATACCGTTTAAATCCTTTGCAAGTTCCTCAAACCATAGCTACTTGGAGCTTAAATTGGGAAAATAAAATTATCGATCCAGTTGTTCGTGATGTAGTGCGAAGTGTTGTAGGAAAATATACAGCCGAAGAACTTCCTACTAATCGTAATACAATAGCCGCTCAAATAGAAGAAGGTATAAGAAAAACCATAGAAGCCCAACCAAACGAACCTGTAGAACTTCGCGCTGTACAACTTAGAGAAATTATTTTACCTTCAAAAGTAAAAGAACAAATCGAACGCGTGCAAATTGCAAAACAAGAGGCTGAAAGAACTAAATATGAAGTAGAAAGAGCTAATCAAGAAGCCTTAAAAAAAGCTGCTTTAGCTGAAGGGGAAGCAAATGCAACCATAATCAGCGCCAAAGGTAAAGCTATGGCTGTTAAAATAGAAGCAGATGCACAAGCTTATTCTAACAAAGAAATCGCAAACAGCCTAAACACCCCTTTGCTAAATTTAAAACAAATTGAAACTCAAAAAGAATTTAATGAAGCTTTAAAAGTCAATCAAGATGCTAAAATTTTCTTAACTCCAGGTGGAGCAGTGCCAAACATTTGGGTTGATACCAAAGATGCTAAAAAGCAAAGTGCTGCCAACATGAACTAAAGGATACACAAGTGGAGAAACTAAGAGAAATCGTGCTTTTTTACACTACTCATTTATATTTAGTAGATTATATGCTGATTTTATTAGTTTTTTTTCTCTTCACTTGTGTTTTACTTCTTTGTGTATTTTTACGCCATAGACCTATAGCAGCACTTTTTATTATTGCATTTGATATTATTATTTGTTTTTTAGTTTATATCTATGGGTATAAACTAATAGACAATGAAGTAAGAACTCGAAAAATCGCTATTACAGATCAAAAAATGATACAAAGCTCAAATGATTTAATTGTTGATTTTAACATTACAAATAATTCAAAAAATAATTTTAAAGAATGTAAAATTACAGCTAAAATTTTTGCAGATAAAATACCTAATGATAATATCATAGAAGAATATAAAAAGAAATTTATCCCTTTTAGACAAAAAAGTAGAGAAATTAAAGATCTAAAGAAAAACGCAACCCAAGTTCAAAGAATTGCTTTTGAAAATTTTAACTATGAAAATAACTATACCATACGCTTAGTTTCGGAGTGTTTTTAATGCATTTTACGATTTTTCATATTATAGCTTTTATCATTTTACTTATTTGCTTTGCCTTGATTTGTATTTTAATCTTTCTAAAAGTCAAACAGAAAGAAATGGCTTTGATTTCTTATACCATAGCTACTATTTTTACCGCACTTTTGATATATTCTATTTTTCTAACAATCAATCAATTCACCACTCAAGCCGATCTTAGCAAACTAACCTACACAAGAGATCTAAGACATGAAAGCGTTATAGTAAGTGGAAAAGTTCAAAATCTTACTAAATTTGAAATCAAAAAATGCTATTTGATACTTAGCATATTAAACCAACAACAAGTAGGAGGTGAAATTTTCAATGATAAAAATATCCGTAACGCTAAAATGCAAAATACAAGTGTTTCTTATACTATAGAAATCATAGACACACTCCCGGGTAATACCTATAAAGAATTTAGAGCTAGCGTTCCTTTTCCTCCAACTTTTAATAATCCTGAATTTTATCACACCTTAAAATGTATTTGATTCAAGAAATCAACTAGCAAAAATTCTAAAATACATTAATTATTCACATAACAAAACAATAATTCCGCTATAAATTATATAAATATTAATAATAATTTAAGTTTTATTAATATAATATTTATTAATATAGAAGATAAGGAGTCAATCAACCTTTAAATCTAAAAGCACTTTGCTAAATGAGAGTTAAAAATGGGAGGGAAAATAAAGCTATAAAAAGCTTATATCTTAAAACTCAACGAGATCGAAATGGGCTCAGAAGTATTAATCTGGGCTCAAAACAAACTTTTTTTATAATTGAAGTTTTATCTTTTCTAAAAAACAATAAGTAAAATATAATTAACTCAAATTTATTATATCAATAAAGAATAATATTAAAGCACCAAAAATAAGTAATCTTAGTAAAAATTATACAATTAAGTAATAATTAAATTGCATAGTATTAAAATACATTTACATCAAATTTATATTAAGGAATTAGTAATGAAAAAAATTTTCATTTCTTTTGTTGTCCTAGCGACATGTTTATGGGCAAAAAATACCGCCTATACCGATGAAGTTGTATCGCTTTATCTTAATAAAGATGATACTAAAGTCATAGGAAAACTTTTACCTACAAATCCTTTTGAAGTGTTAAAAAGCGAAAATAACAGGGTTTTGCTAAAAATTGATGGTTATGTAAATCCTAAAGCACCTTCTGTGATTTATTTCAATGACTCTCAAAGAATTATTGTTGCAGCTTTTTCTAAAAATACAAAATTAAATTTCTCTCAAAGAATAACTGGAAAAAATGGCAAATGGGATAAGGTAAGCCTTGAAATTTGGGCAGATAAAAAAGAATTTGTCAAAGACAATAAAGAAATGTTAAATCGAGCCAAAGAGCTTTTTGTAAATAACTGCGGAATTTGCCACGCTATCCACAAAGAAAAAGAATTTACAGCTAATGCTTGGCCTGCAATTTTCCGTTCTATGGCTGATAGAACAGGTATTGATAAAAAAGACAGATGGCTAGTTATAGAATACTTACAAAAAAACGCAAAAGATTTTAAAACAAAATAAGGAGAAAAGCATGCTAGATAGAAGAAAATTTTTAAAAATTGGAGCGAGCTTAAGTGCTTTACCTCTCATTCCAAGCTTAAGTGCAGGAAAAACCGTAGAAGCTTCAAAAGTTAGCCTCGGACTTGTAAAAAATGGAGAAGTGATCACCGCAGCACACTGGGGGATTTTAAAACTTACTATAAAAGATGGCAAAATAGTAAAAAGTGAACCTTGGGAAAAAGTTACAAAAATGGATAATCCTTTACAGCACTATACCGCCGATATGGTTTATAAATCTCGTGTGAAGTACCCTTATGTGCGTAAATCCTACCTTGAAAATCCTGACAATCCTAAACCTGAACTTCGCGGAAAAGATGAGTTTGTTCGCGTAAGTTATGATGAAGCGATCAAACTCATCGCCAAAGAACTTAAAAAAACAAGAGATAGTAAAGGCGCAAGTGCGATTTTTGGTGGAAGTTATGGCTGGAAATCAAGTGGAAATATGCAAAACTCACGTATCTTGCTTCATAGATTTTTAAATGTAACAGGTGGATTTGTAGGAGCTACAGGGGACTATTCTACAGGAGCTTCTCAAGTGATTATGCCTTATGTTGTAGGATCGATTGAAGTTTATGAGCAACAAACCTCATGGGAAAATATCTTAAGTGATTCTAAATATGTTGTGATTTGGGGTGCTGATCCACTTTCTACTTTACGTATAGCTTGGACTTCAAACGAACAAAGAGGTTTGGCATATTTTGAAAAACTTAAAGACAGTAAAATCAAAGTAATTTGTATAGATCCTGTAAAAACCACTACAGCAAAATTTTTAAATGCCAAATGGATAGCTCCACGCCCAAATACCGATGTAGCTTTAATGATGGGCATGGCAAGCCATTTAATCGCTAAGAAAAAAGTCAATTACGAGTTTTTAGACACTTACACTACAGGCTTTGATAAATTTAAAGACTATTTAGAAGGCAAAGAAGATGGAGTTAAAAAAGATACCAAATGGGCAAGTAAAATTTGCGGTATCGATGAAAAAACTATCAAAAATTTAGCTGAAACTTTTTATGATAATTCTACTATGATTATGAGTGGTTGGGGTATGCAAAGAGCACATCATGGCGAACAGCCTCACTGGATGTTAGTTACTCTTTGTGCGATGTTAGGACAAATCGGCACAAAAGGAGGTGGTTTTGGACTAAGCTACCATTACAGCAATGGTGGTGTTCCAACTTGCAAAGGCGGAGTGATCGGCGGTATGACAGCAGGTAGCTTAGGGATTTGGAAAAATGGTAAATTTAAAGGCTTAAGCAAAGCAGAAGCTTCAAGCGAAGGTGCAGAATGGCTTCAAAATGCAGCGAGTTATTCTTTCCCTGTAGCAAGAATCGCTGATGCTTTACTTCATCCTGGAAAAACCATAGATCATAATGGTGCTAAAATCACTTATCCTGATATTGATTTTATCTACTGGGTAGGTGGAAATCCTTTAGTGCATCATCAAAATACCAACACTAATGTAAAAGCATGGAGAAAACCACGCACCGTTGTGGTAAATGAAATTTACTGGACTCCAACAGCTAAAATGGCAGATATTGTTATGCCTGTAACTTCATCTTATGAAAGAGATGATATTACCATGACAGGAGATTATTCAAATATGCATATAGCTCCTATGAAACAAGCAGTTGAGCCTGTGGGTGAGAGCAAAGATGATTATGTAATTTTCTCTGATATTTGCAAAATTTATGGAAAAGATGTCTTTAATGCCTACACAGAAAATGGCAAAAAAGCTAAAGATTTCATCAAAGAATACTACAATAGCGCCCTAAAACAAACTCAAAGTTTTGGCGAAGCTTTTGCTACTCCTATGCCAAGTTTTGAAGAATTTTGGGCTAAAAATGAACCAATCACTTTTGAACCAACAGCTGAAAGTTTAGAATGGACTCGTTTTTCAGAATTTATAGAAGATCCTATCTTAAATGCTCTGGGTACAGATTCAGGACTCATTGAAATTTACTCAGAAACGATTAAAAATTATAATTATGATGATTGCAAAGCCCACCCTACTTGGTTTGAGCCTATTGAATGGCTTGGAAATGCAAGCAAAGAAGCACCTTTCCACTTGCTTACAAATCACCCAAGAGATCGCTTGCACTCTCAACTTTGCCACACAAGCTTAAGAGATACTTATGCAATAAAAGATAGAGAGCCGATTTTAATCAATTCCAAAGATGCAAAAAAACTTGGTATAAAAAATGGCGATGTAGTGCGTGTGTTTAATAAACGCGGTGAAGTTTTAGCAGGGGCGGTTGTAAGTGATGAAATCATGCAAGGGGTTGTAAGACTTTGCGAAGGTGCTTGGTATGATCCTAATGAAAACGGACTTTGCAAATGTGGAAATGCAAATGTTTTAACCATGGATATACCAACTTCAAAACTTGCCAATGGCAATATCTCTCACACAGGACTCGTAAATATAGAAAAATTCAAAGGTGAACTACCAAAACTTACTGCCTTTAGCGCCCCAAAAGGTGCGAACTAAATTTAAGAAAGCCGCAAGGCTTTCTATTGTCCAAGCAAATTTAAACTCAAAGCCATTATTGCCATTCCTGCTATAAGTCCATATAAACTATCATGAGCCTTATCATAAGTTTTTGCAGCGGGCAAAAGCTCATCAAGAGATATAAAAACCATAATTCCTGCAATCACAGCAAAACTTATAGCTAAAGTAAGATCGCCTATAAAAGGCAATAAAATCAAAGCTCCAACAAAAGCACCCAAAGGCTCTGCAAAACCCGAAAGAGCTGAATAAATAAAAGCTTTTTTCTTATCTCCTGTAGCATGATAAATCGGCAAACTCACAGCCAAACCTTCTGGGATATTGTGTATAGCCACAGCTATAGCTATAGCAATTCCTAAAGTAAGATTATCAAGACTTGAAATAAAAGTAGCAAAACCTTCTGGGAAATTATGTATAGCAATAGCCAAAGCTGTAAAAATCCCTGTACGTTTTAAAGCTTTAGTATTGATCTGATGCAACTTTTCTCCAGGATGAAATTTCGGAGGATTTTGTCCTTTTTGGGGTAAGGGACAAATTTTTAACTCGCTTAAATCCTCTTTAGGTTCGTGAGGATTGACATCTTCGGGGATTAATTTATCAATCAATAAAGATATTAAAATTCCACCAAAAAAACAAGCTAATCCCAAAAGCTCAGCCCAATGCGAATCATAGTGATTTTTAAAATCTTTAAGTGCAGTAGGTAAAATTTCCATGAAAGAAATGTATATCATTACTCCAGCTGAAAAACCAAGCCCCAAAGAAAGCACTCTTAAATCATCTTTTCTGGAAAAAAAGGCTATTATAGAACCTATAGCCGTAGAAAAACCTGCAAAAAGAGTCAATAGCATTGCGATAAAAATTTGTTCGAATGTAAATTGCATTAATATTCTTAAATAAATAATATTTTAAAACTCTTTATATTTATAAAAAGTTAATACTTGGTAAAAATATACAAAATAATTAAAAATTTTTGATTTTTTATGTAAAAAATTCACTTTTTATACGCTTTTTCTCTTATTTTTTGCTAGAATAATATTTTTATTTTATTTTCAATATAAATATAGGAGTTATAATGCAAAAAATAAATTCAGGTAAATCCGTTGGAATTTCAGCCAAGCTTACACTATGGGTTGGAATTTTAGTTGTATTAATTTTAGCAATCACAAGTGCTGTTAGTTACTTTGATGCCAAAAATCACACATATGAATTGCTAAAAGAAAATCAATTAAAAACTATGGATGATGTTAAAGTAACTTTTGAAAACTATTCCAAAAGCAAGCAAAAAGCTATAGAGGTTCTAGCATATGAAAGTGCTAAAAAATTAGAAGATGAAAATATTTCACTGCTTCTAGATTCTTTTAAGAAGGCGTTTGATTTTGATATTGTTTTTATTGCGTTTGATAAAAACAACAAAATGCTTTTGTCAAATGGAACAATTTTAGATAAAAAATCAAATTTTGACATTACAAAACAAATTTGGTATCAAGAAGCAAAAAATAACAAAGGCATCACAATAACTCAACCATATAAATCCCCTATAGATCAAGAGATTGGTATAACTTATGTTTTCCCTATTTATAAAAATAATCAACTTATAGCTTTCGTTGGAGGCGATTACAATCTAGATAAATTTTCCAAAGATGTATTATCTTTAGGACACTCATCAACTACTTATGCTGCTGTTTATGACTCTGAAGGAAGAATTATTTTTCACGAAGTGCTTGATAGAATTTTAACAAAAAACACTTTAAGCGTTAATATTGCTAACACCATAAAAGAAAACCCTGAATATATAGATCTAAATAAGAGAGATATTCTTTTTCCTGTATTTGATGATAAAGGTATCAAATATGAAGCAATGTGCGATACAAGTTCCAATGGATTATATCGTATTTGTGCTGTAACTTTAGATAGTAACTATACTTCCGCTGTTAATTCCATTTTAATGAAACAAGTTATAGTCGGTATTATAGCTATAATCATAGCTTTAATCTTGATTAGATTTTTAATCAGCAGAAGCCTCTCCCCACTTGCAGCTATCCAAACAGGTTTAACTTCATTCTTTGATTTTATCAACCATAAAACAAAAAATGTTTCTACTATAGAAGTAAAAAGCAATGATGAATTTG
Source organism: Campylobacter sp. 2014D-0259 (assembly GCF_008000505.1). Taxonomy (NCBI): domain Bacteria; kingdom Pseudomonadati; phylum Campylobacterota; class Epsilonproteobacteria; order Campylobacterales; family Campylobacteraceae; genus Campylobacter; species Campylobacter sp. 2014D-0259. The sequence continues at coordinate 24 of NZ_VOAQ01000014.1, read as the reverse complement.
GACAAATCTCAAATGCTATCAATG
>NZ_VOAQ01000026.1:0-188538 GCF_008000505.1 Campylobacter sp. 2014D-0259 | reverse complement strand
AAAATATCTTACAAAAAAGGAAATGAAAGTATAACCAATTAAACTTAAAAGGGGATTAAATAAAGGATTAAATAGTATAAATATTTGTGTAAGTATTTATATAAGTATTTGGTGGGTTGAAAAATGGGGGTTATATTTTAATGATAATAAAAAATGCAAGATATAATATACTATTATTAGGATTAAAAGGCTTGACTTAGGGAAGATAATTTCCCTAAGTTTAGAAATATTTAAAAAATTTAATATTTTAAAAAATACTCTTGAATTTTTTTAGGATCACTTGTTTTTGTAAGCGCTAACATAAGTAAAACTCTTGCTTTTTGAGGGTTTAAATCTTCAGCACTAATAAAACCTAATTTTTTATCTGAATCACTCACAGCAACACGCCCTGCCACAACCCTTGAACTTACAACAACATCAAGTCCTTTTTTCATAAGCTCTTTTAAAACATTTTTTTGATCTTCATGTATACTTCCTGCACCACTACCTGCAACAACTATACCCTTAGTTCCATGTTCAAATAAAGCTTTTGCAGCGACACCACTACCATCATTTGAATAGCTATAAAGAATATCTACTTTTGGCAAACTTGTGAGTTTGCTTACATCAAAAGGAGCGTTTTTTGTATGAGCTTTAGTAACATTATTATAGAAAAAGACTTTACCATCTACTATATAACCCAAATCCCCAAAATCAGGAGAAGAGAAAGCATCAACATTTAAACTATGGGTTTTTACCACGCCTCTAGCACTTAAAATTTTATCATTCATAGCTACCATAACACCCTTACCCTTAGACTCTTTATCAGCAGCTAATGCTACAGCATTGTAAAGATTTTTTGGCCCATCTGCACTTATAGCAGTTGATGGACGCATAGCGCCAACTAAAACTACAGGCTTATCGCTTTTAATGGTTAAATTTAAAAAATAAGCAGTTTCTTCCATAGTGTCAGTACCATGAGTTATAACCACACCATCCACCCCTTCGGCAAAAAGCTTATTGATTTCTTTAGCGAGCTTTAGCCAAATTTCATCACGCATATTTGAACTATCGATATTTGCTATTTGTTCCCCGCTAATATTAGCTAAATCTTGAATTTGTGGAACTGCTTTGATTAAAACATCTACACCAACAACCCCAGCTGTATAACCTGTTGTGGCAACAGCACTATCAATAGAACCTGCTATCGTTCCACCTGTTGCTAAAATAGCAATCTTTGGTTTAGCTTCTGCCATACATGCTCCTATAGATAAAAATACTAATACACACAATAGTAACTTTTTCACAATTCTCCCCTTATTTTGTTAAAATTCGTTTCATTAATGAAACTTATATAATATTAATAAATAATAAATAAAAATTTTATAAATTTTATAAAATTTCTTTAATAACAAATTGTGGAGTTACTAATCCTCTAAATTCATTCTTAGAAATACTTCCAAGCAAAGAAATATTTTGATTCAATTCTGGCTCTTTATCAAAATTAAAAAATAAAGCTTCTATGGTTTTATTTTCCTTGGTTAAAATAAGCTTTAAGTGTTTTTCATCTTTACCTAGAAGTTTTTTATTTTTTACACAAAGATTTTCTAAAACAAAAAAAGGTCGTGGATTTTTATGTCCAAAAGGTTCAAAAGATTCTAAAATTTCAAGCATTTCAAAATCAATTTCACTAGGTTCTAAGATTCCTAAAATTTCATCTGTATCCAAAAATTCACTTTCAGAAATTTGCGAACATTCTTTTTTGATTTTATTTTTAAATTGTTCAAAATTTTCAGAGTTTAAACTGATTCCAGCAGCACCTTTATGACCACCATAATTGCTTAATATAGAATTTGTCTTAGAAATTAAAGCTAAAATATCAATCTTGCCAACACTTCTTGCGCTACCTTTTAAGTGTTCTTCATTTTGAGAAAATACAAAAGCAGGTTTATTAAAATGTTTAGCTAAACGACTTGCTACAATCCCTAAAACCCCTTCATGCCAATTTAAACCCGATACCACAATACAAGAATCGTTTTCATCGATTTGATTTAAACTATCTTCAAAAAGCTGTTTTTCTTCATCTTTACGACTTTCATTAAAACTAACAATTTGCTCTAGATATTCTAAAGCTTTATTAAAATCTTTAGTGTGTAAAAATTCATAAGAAATACTTGCATCATCCATTCTTCCAGCACTATTTATAAGCGGAGCAATTAAAAATCCTATATTATCAAGAGCAAATTTATCCTTTTGATAATAATGCTTAATAGCCCGAAAAGCAGCTCTTTTAGATTTGTTAATATGATCTATACCACGCCTTACTAAAGCACGATTTAAATCTCTAAGCTCCATCATATCTGCAATAATTGCAATCGCCAAAAGTTCTAAAAATTTACTCATATCGTATTTAAGCTTGCAAACTTCTTTTAAAGCTGCTATCAAATACCATGCCACTTGAGCTCCACAAATTTCAATTTCTGGAAAATCACAATCTTTTTGCTTTGGATTGATAATGGCAAAAGCATCAGGCAAAACATCTTGAGGCATATGATGATCAGTGATAATCAAATCTATATTTTTTTCTTTGCAGAGTTTGGCTGCTTCAAGAGCAGCTATTCCATTATCTACTGTTATTATTAAATTCACATCAAGTTCGTTGATAATCTCAGCATTTAATCCATATCCATCTTTAAAACGATTTGGAATTCTTACTATATAATCAAAACCTATATCATCGAAAAATTCTGCCATAATAACACAAGAAATGATTCCATCAACATCATAATCCCCTACTATGGCGACTTTCTCATTTTTTTCTACAGCTTCTTTGATGCGATTAGCTGCTTTATATGCATCCTTTAAACAGCATGGCAAAGGCAGATCACAAAGTTTGGTATGCAAATCTTTTTCAAAGCGTGAAGCCAAAATTTTTTTAATTTCATTTTTATTAATTATCTTCATAGTTTATAGCTGCCTTGATAAAACCGCAAATCACAGGATTAACATGCTCAAGTCTTGATGTAAATTCTGGATGAAACTGCACAGCCAAGAAAAAAGGATGACAGTTAAGCTCAACTGCTTCGATCAATCCTTTGCTTTCGCCACTTACAATCAAACCGTGTTTTTCAAAATCTACCCTATATTTTGGATTTGCTTCATAACGGTGGCGGTGGCGTTCTTTTACACTTTTTGCTTCATTATAAACCTTAGCCAAAAGGGATTTTTCCTTGATATCACATTTATAAGCCCCTAAACGCATAGTTCCGCCTAAAGGAGTTTTTGCAGTACGAATTTGTTTTTCTCCATTTGTATCCATAAATTCATCAATCAAATAAACCACAGGATTTTGGCATTTCTCATCAAATTCACTTGAATTTGCATCTTTAAGTTTTAATACATTTCTAGCAAATTCCACCAAAGCAAGCTGCATACCCAAACAAATTCCTAAAAAAGGAATTTTATTTTCTCTTGCGTATTGAATGGCTTTTATCTTGCCTTCTACACCACGATATCCAAATCCCCCTGCAACTAAAATTCCACTCACATCTTTAAATACTTCAGCACTTTCCATATTTTCAAGTTTTTCACTATCTACCCATTTTAACTCCACTTTAGTATCTAGGGCTGCACCTGCATGTATAATAGCTTCAGTAAGGCTTTTATAGCTTTCTTTTAAATCCACATATTTGCCTACAAAAGCGATTTTAACTTCATTGCTTGGAGCTATAACTCTTTTTACCAAAGAGTCCCAATTTTCCATATTAGGTTTTAAATTTTTCAAATCCAAAATTTCAGCAATAGGACTTAAAATATCTTGCTTTAAAAAATTAAGTGGAATTTGATAAATACTAGCCGCATCAACACTTTCTATCACGCAATTTTTTTCCACCCCACAAGAAATAGCAATTTTATCTTTTAAATCTCTATCAAGAGCTTTTTCACTACGACAAATAATCATATCAGGACTAATACCTATGCGTCTTAACTCGCCTACACTATGTTGAGTTGGCTTTGTTTTTAATTCCCCTGCAGCCTTGATAAAAGGTACTAGAGTAAGATGAATATTCATAGCATTATTTTTACCCACTTCCAAACGCAAAGCACGAATAGCTTCTAAAAAAGGCAAGCCTTCTATATCCCCAACAGTTCCGCCTATTTCAACGATGAGTATATCTTTGCCTTCTCCTGCTTTTTTAATGCGATCTTTGATTTCTCCTACTATATGAGGGATAACTTGAATGGTTTTGCCAAGATATTCTCCACGCCTTTCTTTTTCAATCACACTTTGATAAACGCGTCCTGTAGTGAAGTTATTATCTTGAGATAAACTCTCATCCAAAAAACGCTCATAATGCCCCAAATCAAGATCCGTTTCTGCTCCATCATCAGTTACAAAAACCTCTCCATGCTCAAAAGGACTCATAGTGCCTGGATCAACATTGATATAAGGATCAGCTTTTAAAATACTCACTTTAAGCCCTGAATTTTTTAAAAGTGTTGCGATAGAAGCAGCGGCTATCCCTTTACCCAAAGAACTTAAAACTCCACCTGTTACAAAAATATATTTTGTTTGTTTCATTGATAATAAGCCTTATTTTTTTATCTAATTATAGCTTGATAAAACTTTTTATTTCATTAGAATTTTAAGTAAAAAATGCAAGAATTACAAAAAATATTTTTATCAAAAAAGGAATAAGCATGCAAATCACTTTACTTTTTCACACTCCATTATCTGTTTGTTCTCATGCAACAAGAACTTGTTGGCAAAGCTTTGAAAAAGGCGATTGCGGTGGCGAAAAAGATAAAGAACTTATCGATCGCGTGGGCAACAAATTCAAACACGCTTCAACCTTAGAACATCTAAACTATACTTTTTATATACAAGGAATTTCAAGAGCTTGCTTACAAGAAGTTGCAAGACACCGTCACACTAGTCCTAGTGTAAAAAGCACGCGTTATACCTTAAAAGAACTTCGCAATGAAGCTGAATTTAAAATAGGAGATTTTGAAAATGCAAGCCGTTATCTTGTGCTTTGTGGTAATGAAGAGGTTGATAACGCAAGCATTAAAGCCTTAGAAAATTTACGCACTATTTTACAAAAAAGCATTAGTCTAGATATAGCCAAATACTGCTTACCAGAAAGCTATAAAACTGAACTTACACTAACGATTAATGCAAGAAGTTTGCAGAATTTCATTTCTTTGCGTAGTTCAAAATCAGCTCTTTGGGAGATTAGAAATTTAGCAAATGCTTTATTTGAAGCCTTGCCACAAGAACACAAATTTATATTTGAACATTGCTTACATAAAGATATAGAATAAATCATACTAATTTTATCTTATTTAAAATATTGTTATGCTACCATTTATAAAATCAAGCTTTACGCAAGTATATTTTCATATACCTTGTGCTTGATTATAGTTTCTTATAAGGACTTTTTATGGATAAACAATTTTTTCAAGATTTTCTAATGCTTTCACAAGCTCATACTATAACTACTCTTGCTATGCTTTGTGTTGTTTTTTACGCATTAAAAAAAATGCGGGATATAAAAATCAATTTTTCTCTTCGCATGCTATTTGCGCTTTTAATGGGTTTGGGGTTTGGTTTTGCTTTGCAATATTTGGCAAATTTTCCAGATGCTAAAGAAGCAAGTAATATTCTTTGGTATAGCGAAACAAAACATTGGTTTGCATTTGTAAGTTCTGTTTTTGTAGCTTTTATAAAAATGCTGGTTGTTCCTCTTGTAAGCATTTGCATTATAAAAGTAATTATAGAAATTGATAAAAATATCAAAATATCCTCCTTGCTTGGAATAAGTCTTTTTTGGATACTCTTTAGCACAGCCATAGCTGCAACCTTGGGTATATTTTTAGGTTATAGTTTTGATTTAGGAAGTAATTTTGCTATATATGAAGGAAATAAACAAATTCGCGAAATTCAAACTTTTTCAAATATTATACTAGGGCTAATACCTAGCAACATCATTGCAGCTATTAATAAAGAAAATATTATAGCTATTGTCATTTTTTCTTTTTTTATAGGAATTAGTGCTAAAAAAATTTCTAAAAAAGAAGAGTATGAACAAGCCTTTAAAAGTTTTCATAATTTTATCCTAACCTTTTATAATATTATGATGAACATGACTGCTACAGTCATTAGATTTATGCCTTATGCTGTAGTTTGTATGATGGCTAATGTGCTTTTAAGCAATGGTTTTGAAGCTATCAAAACAGCTGGACTTTTTATAATGCTTATTTATATAGCTATGTTAATAATGTTCGGGGTGCATTTTTTACTTCTTGCTTCACAAGGGTTAAACCCTATAAAATATGCAAAAAAAGCCTTTCCTGTATGGTTATTTGCATTTAGCTCAAGATCTTCTTTAGGCACTTTGCCTATGACCACTTCAACTTTGCAAAATAAATTTGGAGTTAATTCAGCTATAGCTAATTTTGTAGCATCTATAGGTACAACAACAGGACTTAATGGTTGTGCGGGATATTTTCCAGCTTTAGCGGCAGTTTTTGTAGCTTTTGCTACACATACACATATTGATTTTACATTTGCTTTAATGATAGTTTTGGTAGCTGTTATTGGATCCTTGGGTATAGCTGGGGTACCTGGAAGTGCAACTATGGCAGCTTCTATTATGCTAGCAGGGATTGGATTTGGTAATAATTTTGTCATGCTAAGTTTGATTTTAGCCATAGATCCTATTATAGATATGGCAAGAACAGCAAGCAATGTCTCAGGAGCTATGACTTCGGCACTTTGTACTGCAAAAAATCTAAAAGCTCTAGATAAAGAAATTTACAATTCTTAATCTTTTAAAACCCAATGCTTTTCATTGGGTTTTAGTATTTATTGGCAACCTTCACATTCTATGCTACGATCTGCAACATTGACTTTTTCACTATCAGGGCTTTCACTTCTTAAATAATAAGTAGATTTTACTCCAAGCTCCCAAGCGAGTTGATAAATTTCATTTAAATATCCCCCACTTGCTTTATCAAGTGATAAAAAGATATTTAAACTCTGCCCTTGATCGATCCATTTACCACGCACAGCAGCAGCCTTTACAAGAATTTTTTGATCAAGTTCGTAGGCTGGAGTATAGTATTGCCAAGTATCAAGGCTTAAATTTGGCACAACAACAGGTATCATACCACTTAAATTTTGTTCAAACCACTTTCTTTTGTAAACAGGTTCTATAGTCTGCGTAGTACCCACCAAGATAGAAATAGAAGAAGTAGGTGCAATGGCCATCAAATAACCATTTCTCATACCATCTTTTTTAACTTTTTCTCTAAGTTTAACCCAGTCGCATTCACTTTGATCAAATAAGCCCTCTCTTAAAGTTAAAGCTTTAGCCTTAGGACTTGCTACATCAATAGGAAAAATCCCCTTGCTCCAATTTGATCCTTCAAAATCTTCATAAGAACCTTTTTCAAGAGCTAAATTTGAACTCGCATTAATAGCCTCAAAGCTAATTTGCTCCATAATCTCATCGATTTTATTTAAATGCTCATCGCTTCCCCAATGAATCTTAGCCTCAGCAAGCATTTGTGCCTCGCCCATAACTCCAAGACCTATGGCACGAGATTTTAAATTTGTATCTTTTACTTTTCTATGAGGATAAAAATTTAAATCAATTACATTATCAAGCATACGAATAGCTGTTGGAACAACACGCTCTATATCTTCTTTAGTATATACTTTGCTAAGATTTATACTTGCTAGATTACAAACGGCTGTTTTTCCATCATTTTTATATTTTTCCACTATATAAACTTTATTACCATCAATGCTATCTAAAGTTGATATTTTTTTGGCTGGTTTTTCATATCCCCCATCGATCACAACCTTTTGCTCTTCATCAAAATGAAGCTCATCTCCATTTTCAAAAACTACTTTAATTTGATAATAATTTGGCTCGGTATTTTGAAAAATTTCAGTACATAAATTTGAACTTCTAATAATTCCTACATGAGCATTTGGATTTGCTCTATTAGCACTATCCTTAAAACATAAAAATGGCAAGCCTGTTTCAAAATAATTTAGCAAAATTTTCTTCCAAAGCTCTTTAGCTTCTACGATTTCTTTGGTAATGCTTTCATCTTTTTCATATTCTTCATAGCGTTTTTCAAAAGCCTCGCCATATAAATCACACAAATCCGCTGTATCTGCAGGATCAAAAAGAGTCCATTTATCATTAGCTCTTACTCTTTTCATAAAAAGATCATTGATCCATAAAGCAGGGAAAAGTTCATGAGCACGGCGTCTTTCTTCACCTGAATTTTTACGCAAATCGATAAAATCACTTATATCCATGTGCCAAGGTTCTATATAAACGGCTATAGCTCCTTTTCTGGTTCCTAGTTGATCTACTGCCACAGCAATATCGTTGGTAATTTTCAAGAAAGGTATAATCCCTCCTGCGGCATTTTTATGCCCATCTATGCTTCCACCCATAGCACGCACTTTAGACCAATCCCAACCTATACCACCACCAAATTTAGAAAGCAAAGCCATTTCTTGGTAAGAATCAAAAATACCTTCAATATTATCAGGGGTTGATCCTATATAACAAGAACTAAGCTGATGGCGCGTTGTTCTTGCATTAGATAAAGTCGGAGTTGCAAGCATGAGTTCAAATTTAGAAATAAGATCGTAAAATTTCTTCGCCCATTCTTGAGGATTAAATTCATTCTGCGCTAAAAACATCGCAATGGCCATAAACATTTGTTGAGGAAGTTCTATAGGCATACCTTTACTATCTTTAATCAAGTATCTATCATATAAAGTTTTAATACCAAGATAAGTAAATTGCATATCGCGTTCAGGTTTAATATAAGCATTTAAATCATCTAAATCATATTTTTCTTTAAGACCAAGTAAAATTCTTCCTTCTTTTTCACCCTTTTGAAAATACTCACGCAAATGATTATAGCGATTCATACCATTAACTTTTTTATATAAATCAAATAAAAAAAGTCTAGCTGCAACAAAGGTCCAATTTGGACAATCAATATCTATCTTATCTACTGCAGTTTTAATTAAAGTTTTTTGAATCTCTTCAGTTGAAATTCCATCACGAAATTGAATCTTTGCATCAAGTTCAAGTTCGCTTAAATTCACACCTTCTAAATCTTTTACAGCATCAGAGGTGCATTTTTTGATCTTAGAAACATCCAATTCTTCTGTACGACCATTTCTTTTAATAACTTTCATTGCCTTCCTTGCTTTTTATTTAAATGTTCTTTTAAAAATTGCATCAACATTTTTTGTATAGTAGTTATAATCGAAACATTTTCTTACATCCTCTTCGCTCAAACTTTTTCTTAAATCTTCATCGCTTAAAAGCGCTAACAAAAACAAACTTTCATTTTTTTCATTGATAGCAGCCTTGCCATTTTGCAAATCTGCCCAAACTTTCATAGCGTTTCTTTGAACTATTTTATAAGCTTCTTCACGGCTAATGCCTTTAAATGGAAGTTCTAAAAGCACCCTCCCTGAAAATACAAGCCCGCCTGTAAGATTTAAATTTTTCATCATATTTTCAGGATAAACCAAAAGCTTATCAATCAAATTTGTAAGACGCATAAGCATAAAATCAGCCGTGATAAAAGCATCAGGCAAAATAAATCTTTCAACACTAGAATGAGATATATCTCTTTCATGCCAAAGTGCAACATTTTCCAAAGTTGGAGTTACAAAAGATCTAAGCACACGACAAAGTCCTGTGATATTTTCACTTAAAACAGGATTTCTTTTATGTGGCATAGCTGAACTTCCTTTTTGTCCTACACTAAAATACTCTTCAGCCTCATAAACTTCAGTTCTTTGAAAATGTCTTATCGCTACAGCGATTTGCTCACAACTTGAAGCTAAAATTGCAATAGCAGAAATAACTTGAGCATAACGATCTCTTTGGATCACTTGATTTGAAACAGGGGCAGCTTTAAGACCTAAATTTTTACAAACCTCTTCTTCAAATTCTAAAGGAGCATGAGCAAAATTTCCCATTGCACCACTGATTTTTCCATAGCTTATCACTTCTTTTGCATGTTCTAAAAGCTCTTTTGCATGCAAAATTTCATCATACCAAATAGCTAACACTAAACCAAAAGTGATAGGCTCTCCATGAATTCCATGACTTCTTCCTACCATTAAGGTATTTTTATGCTCCAAAGCACGCTTTTTGATCACTTCTAAAAGCAAAGAAACATCTTCTAAAATAAGCTCCAAACTCTCTTTTATCTGTAAAGCAACAGCTGTATCTATACAATCAGAACTTGTCATTGCATAATGCACAAAACGACTCTCTTCTCCCAAACTTTCACTTACACTTGTAAGAAAAGCGATAACATCGTGTTTTGTGGTTTTTTCTATTTCGTCTATTCTTGCAATATCAAATTTTGCATTTTTAAGAATTTTTTCGCAGTCTGTGTCATTAATGAGACCGAGTTTATTCCAAGCTTTTACAGCGGCTAATTCTACTTTTAACCACGCATCGTATTTTGCTTGCATGTCCCATTTTTTAGCCATGATTTCTCTGCTATATCTTTCAACCATCTTTGAAACCTTTTTAGCTATAATTTTATATTTTAAAAAACAGAAATTATATCAAATTATCCTAAGAAAGTTATTAAATGGCTTACATAAAAATAAAACTCTCAAATAATGGAAAAAAGGCATTTCAAGTCCTTATGGAAAATTTAAAAATTAGCATAAATGAAGCACAAAAACTCATAGACAAAAAAAGACTTTTTTGTGATGGAATTTTAGTAGAAGAAAAGAATGAAATTTTAAATGGTTTAGTAGAGCTTATAGTCTATGAAAACAATCCCAAAGGAGTAGAAATTGTCTTTGAAAATGAAGACTTTGCCATACTTGAAAAAGAAAGTGGGATCTTAAGTCATCCAAATGGTAGACATTGTAAATACAGTCTTAGTGATGAAATTTGGCATCTTTGGGGAAAAGAAGCTTGCGTAGCACACAGACTTGATAAAGAAACGAGTGGACTTATACTTGTAGCCAAAAATAAAAAAGCTCAAATTGATCTTAAAGCTTTGTTTGAAAAAAAACTGGTTCAAAAAGAATACCTTGCTCTAGCTAACGGAAAAATAGAAGAAAATTTTATAATTGATAAAGCCATAAATTTAGCCAAAAACTACGATGATGTAAAAACAAGGATGCAAATTTGTAAGGAAGGAAAACAAGCTATCACTGAGTTTGAAATTTTAGAATACTTTCCTAAAATCAACGCTACTCTTTTACTCTGCAAACCCTTAACAGGCAGACAACACCAAATAAGAGTGCATTTACACTATAAAAACCATACCATTTTAGGCGATCCACTTTATGGGCTTAGCAAAGAACAAATCGAAAGTATTTTAGATGAAAAATTAACCCCCAAAGAACGCTTAAAACTTACAGGTGCCTTGCGTTTGTGTTTGCATTCTTATCGTTTGAAATTTCAATATAAAAATCAAAATTTTAATATCAACTCAAAAATAAACATAAAAGAAATTTTCAACAATTCTATAAAATAAAATGATGTTTCACTACGCTACAATCAATCACTTTTTTACCAAATTTTAAAACAAAAAAATAATTCTTGCTAAAACTTTAAGTATAATTAAATAAAAAAGCGAGATTTTCCAAATGAAATTTGTTAATTTTATACAGGGTCAAAAACCCAATCTAGGAGTACTAAATTCTAGTGGAAAAATTGTAAGTTTTGATGATCTTGGCATTGAAACTAACGATATGAATGAATTTATTATCCATTTTGATAAATTTAAACACAAACTTACAGACTTGGATTCTAAAATAGCCTATGAAATTCCACAAGAAAATTATCTAGCCCCTATTATAGAACCTCGCCAAGATATTATATGTCTTGGGATTAATTTTTTAGATCATGCCAAAGAATCTGCCAAATTTAAGGGTGAAAAATTTGAAGAAAGAGAATATCCTGTATATTTTGGAAAACGCTGCAATCAAGCTACGGCACCTTTTGGCGATATACCTTTACATGCAGATGTAACTTCTCAGCTTGATTATGAATGTGAGCTTGCATTTATTTTAAGTAAAGATGCTTATAAAATCAAAGCTAAAGATGCAAAAGATTATATCTTTGGCTATACTATTATCAATGAAATTTCAGCTCGCGAACTTCAAAAACGCCACAAACAATTCTACCGAGCAAAAAGTCTTGAAGGTAGCACTATAATGGGACCTTATATCACAAGCGTAGATGAAATTTCTTATCCTCCTAAACTCCAACTTCAAAGCTATGTCAATGATGAACTACGCCAAAACTCTAACACTCAATTGTTTATTTTTGATATTGCTTATGTCTTAGAAGAACTTAGCGCAGGTATGCTTTTAAAAGCTGGAAGTATTATATCTATGGGAACTCCTAGTGGAGTAGGTATGGGGTTAAATCCACCTACTTTTTTAAAATCAGGAGATAAAGTGCGTTGTGTCATAGAAAATTTAGGAGAACTTTGTAATAAAATAAAATAAAAAATATTAAATAAAAAATATCAATTATTAAATAATTTACTAAAATTATACTATAATGTCATTTTAAAAACTTAAATTAAGGCAGAAATTTATCATGAAAAAAATAATAATGATTTTATGTTTATCTTATGCAAATATAGTCTTTGCAGTAGATATGATAACCCCTATTCCAAATTCCATCTCTTATGATAAAGAAAAAGCTGAACTTGGAAAAAGTCTTTATATGGATAAAAGTTTATCTAAAGATGGAAAAGTTTCATGTAATACTTGCCATAGGCTTGATCAACACGGTGTTGATGGGCTTGAATTTTCAATAGGAGTTGATAATCAACTCGATAAACCCTTTAACACTCCTACAACCTTTAATTCTGTGTTTAATTTTGTGCAATTTTGGAATGGCAGAGCTAAAGATTTAACAGAACAAGCTACAGTACCTTTTTTCAATCCCAAAGAAATGGGGCTAAGTCCTGAACTTCTTTTACAAAAAGTTAATTCAAATGAAAATTATGTAAAAACTTTTAAAAAACTTTATGGAGAAGTTGCAGTAGAAAACATAGCCCTTGCAATTGCTGAATTTGAAAAAACCTTAATCACCCCAAATTCTCCTTTTGATCGCTATCTTAGCGGGGAACAAAATGCTATTTCAGCTCAAGCTAAAAAAGGCTATGAAGATTTTAAAGCTAATGGTTGCATTTCTTGTCATCAAGGTCAAAATATAGGTGGGAATATGTTTCAAAAAATCGGTATTTTTGAAGAATACCCAAACCAAGAAGATTTAGGGCGCTATGAAATCACAAAAAGAGAAGCTGATAAAATGGTATTTAAAGTTCCTAGTCTTAGAAATATAGCCAAAACCGCGCCTTATTTTCATGATGGTTCTATACCTACTTTAGATGCTTGTGTTCAGTTTATGGCTTACTATCAACTAGGAAAATTTTTAGATCAAGAAACAGTTGACAATATAGTTGCATTCTTAGAAAGCTTAACAGGAGAATATCATGACAAATAAAAAAAGTTCATTTTTGATAAAATTTATTATCTTATCTACACTAGTTTTGACTTTCATTCTTGTTTTATTAGCTATTATTTTTAATAACTATTCTTCATCTAAAGACAATAAAGACTTGATAAACATAGTTCAGCAACTAGAAATTTCAGATGAAAAAATCAATTCTATTTTTCAAAATAGTTTTAATTTTATCAACTATGACCCAAGTGTGCAAGCGATAAAAAAAATGCAAGAAAACTTTACAAAACTTAAAACTTTTGGGATTGACATAAACAAAGCAGAAGAAATTTTTAATGCCAAACTAATCCAGCTTAATTATTTTAAATCCGCAAATTCCATAGCAGTAAATTCAAAACTTTATTTATTTGAACTAGCTAAAAATTATTTTGAAGAATTGGAACAAAACCATGAAACAAATAAAAACAACTATAAAACAATGAGTTCTATGTTAAGCGTTCTTTCAACTGAAAATATTTTACAAAAAACAACACTAAATCAACTCAACAATCTTATGAAAGAAATCAAAAATGATACAAAAAGTGAAAATTTACAACTTTTTTTAAAACACTATAAAATGATTGTAAAGCAAATTTCTATTATGCAAGATAATTCTTCTATTTATGAGAATAATTCTCTCATGAAAGAGTTAAAACAACTTAACACTTTTACCCAAAATACTATAGAACAATCTAATTTATTTAAATTTTATATCGCTTTAGCAGTATTTGGAATCACTCTTGTATTATTTGTATTTTTTATTTTATTAACACTAAAAAAAGTCATCATGCCAATTCATACTTTAGAAAAACTAAGCGCTAATTTAGCTAGCAAAGAAGCCAATCTACACTCTCGTTTAAATATAGATCCAAAAAGTGAGCTTGGACAAAGTGCTCAATATATTAATTCATTTATTTCCACCGTTCAAAACTCAATCATAGAAGCCATAGAAAATGCTAAATCAAGTCATCAAAATTCACAAAAACTCAAAAACAACTCTATGATGCTTGAAAACAGCTCTAATTCGCAACATGAACAAATTCAAGGAGTTAAAGAAATCACTCATGTTTTAGATGATCATATCAATCTTGCAGGAAATTTAGCACAAGAAAGTATAGAAAATATGCAAGATATGCACATACTAATGGATAAAGTAGAACTTACTCTATCTGAACTTGTAAATTTAATAAATGAAAACAATGAAAAAGAACAAAATATAGTAGCCAATATGGACAATCTAACCCAAAGTGCGGATAATATTATAGAAATCACAAACTCCATTAAAGACATAGCTGATCAAACTAATTTACTTGCCCTAAATGCAGCTATAGAAGCTGCAAGAGCAGGTGAACATGGACGTGGATTTGCTGTTGTAGCCGATGAAGTTGGACAGCTTGCTGATAAAACAAGTAAATCTCTTTTAAACATCAATGCTACTGTTAATACTATAGTCCAACAAATCAATGACAACAAAGCCTTAATGGATCTTATCCATGATTCTATGAAAGAAACCTCTTCAAAAACCAATGATTTACAACAAGAACTTGTAAATTCTATGCATAAATTGGAAAGCTCTATAGAATCAACCCAAACCATGAAAGATAAAAGCATGGAAGTAAAAGATAAAATGCTTATCTTAGGAACAAATATAGATAAAGTTAACGAACTTGCAAATTCTGTTAAAGATTTATCATGTGAAATCAATAATATCTCTCAAAATGTTCTAAATGGTGCCTCTAAACTCTCCGAAAAATTAAGTAGCTTTCAGTAACTTTTTTCACGTTAATTTAACTTAACGTGAAATTTCAATAAAAATTTTATTTTTAATTTATGTTTTTCAAGTAAAATTAGCAGTTTTTATTTCAAAGGAGATACTATGGAGTTTCTTGAACTTTTATTAGTTTTAATCGCCTTGATACTGATTATCAAAAAACCAGAAAAAGAAAATTTGGCTTTTGGTTTGGTAATGGTAGCTTGGCTTTTAATGGTTTTTTTCTATGTTGGCCACAAAACAGGCGCACTATTAACAATAATGAATCTGTAAGGAAGGGCTAAATGAACGAAATCAATAAAACAAAAAATTTCTACACACTAATGTGTTTAGCAGGCTTTTTGATTATACTCTTGCCTGTAGGTATTGCAAATTTGATATTTGGTTATATGTTGGGCGATAGTCCTTGCACGCTTTGCTGGGGACAAAGAGAAGCAATGATCTTTATCGGTGTAATGGCGCTTTTCATTGTTCGTTATGGTATGAAAGGTAAATACCTTGCTGCTCTTTTAATCATGACAGCAGTAGGGCTTTATCAATCTTTTGCTCACTATGGTAATCACGCTCATAGAGATTTAGATCAAGGTTTTGGTTTAGCAGTTTTTGGTATCCATACTTATTTTTGGGCTGAAGTAGTATTTTGGGCTGTTGTATTGCTCTTAGGTGTGATTTTTGCTTTTGCTCCTAAATTTAATGCTTTTGAAGCTGAACTAAATGGAGAAAAGTTTAGAAAATATACTAAATTTAGCTTTGCAGCAGTTTTAATCAGTGCTATCATCGTAGCATCAAATGTTTTCCAAGCCTTTGTTAGCACAGGTATTCCTCCTTATGTAGGACAAGGCGATCCTGTAAGATTTAGTTTAAATCCAAAATACATCATTTGGAGTAAAGAAGGTTGGAATGGTTTATGGCAAAATATTTCTTTCTTAGGAAAACGCGATGTTAAAGCTCCTGATTATGCTTTTGCACCTGCAAGTGAAAAACTTGGCATAAAATTTGATAATGATATCAACAATGCTCCATTTGCAAAAATCAATGATGAGCTTAAAATCACAAATGAACAAACCATAAATTTTGACAAAGCCATCAATACTCTTGATTATATCAATAACGAATTTGTAGCAAGTTCTAAATGGGATGTAGCTTTCTTAGATAATAATTTTAGCGTTAAAGAAGGTTTTGAACTTGATCCTTATTTTTCAGCTACTATTGATCCAATCATCGGTATCATACCTTATATGAACGATAAATTCATTCTTATGGGCTCAAACAAATCTTTCTTAAGATTTGCAAAAAATCCTAATGCAAGTGAAGAAGATATCGCTAAACAATACGCTGACTTTGTAAAAGGCAATGATAAATTTAAAGGTCAAGGCGAAAGTTTAGGTCGCGGAAGACTTGATACCGTAAGAGCAAAATTTAACCATGTAGCAAGTATGACTACAGATGGAAATTATCTTTATCTTGCAACTGTTCCAAACAACAAAGACGCTAAAACTTTTGTAATCTCTAAAGTTTCTTTAAAAGATCGTGTTCTTTCAGGAGAATTTACTCCAAAAGCAAATCTTAAAGAAGGTAAAACTTTAGGCGATCTTTATGTAACTTCTATGACTTTTAAAGATGGGGAAATTTATGCACTTAGCAAAAATCACAATGTGATTGCCGTAATTGATCCAGTCAAAGAAGAAGTAGTGAAAACTATCGCTTTCCCAAGCTCTATCACTAATGCTAGAAGCATTTTCTTTAAAGATGGAAAAATCAATATTCTTTCTTATCAAGATGGAGCAAACAAGCTTTATACTTTAAACTAAGCTTTAAGTCCTAGTGAAAACTAGGACTTATATTTAATCTTATCTTTAAATCCTGCTTTTTCAAAACCTCTTAAACGAAGCAAACAACTATCGCACTCCCCACAAGCTTCATCTTCACTCTCATAACAAGACCAAGTAAGTTCTAAAGGTACATTTTCTTTTAAGGCTAGTTCTACAATTTTAGCTTTGTTTAGTCTAACAAGCGGAGTTTTTATACAAACTTTGAAATTCTTACTCGTACCTTCATTGATAAATTCTTGTGCCTTTTGTATAAACTCATCAGTACAGTCAGGATAACCACTGCCATCTTCTTCTACCACCCCTATAAAAATACTCTCACAATTTTCCTTTTCAGCCAAAGATCCTGCTATACTTAAGAAAATTCCATTGCGAAAAGGCACATAAGTGATAGGTGGAGTATCACTTGTACAAAGCTCATTTTTAGGGATGTCTATACTTTTATCGGTTAAGGCATTACCCCCTATATCTTTGATAAAACTCACATCTAAAATATAAGATTTTTCTACTTTTAAAGCCTTGCAAATTTGCTTAAAACATTCTTTTTCTTTTTCTTGAGTGCGTTGTTCATAGTCAAAATGCAAAGCGATGATTTCATAACCTTCTTTTTTGGCCAGATAAGCACACAAAGTACTATCCATACCGCCACTTATGATACAAAGTGCTTTTTTACTCATTTTTATCCTTAAATTTGCTATAATTTCACAATTTTAACGAAAATTTTTAAATTTAAATTGCAAAAAAGGCAAAAGCATGATAAACATAAAACTCATAGAACACATTTTTAAAGCCGCTTCTATCAGTCGTTGGAATGATTATCCAAGAATGGCAAATTTGGTTGAACTTGACAAACAAGCTCATAAATTCATCATCGCATATTTTATCGCTAAAATGGAAAAAGATGTGGATATGAGAGTGATTATAGAAGGGGGAATTTTTGAGTTTTTAAGTCGTGTTGTGGTAACTGATATACGCCCTGATGTGTATCATGAAATCGTGCGTCAAAAAAAAGCTGAAGTTAATGCTTGGGTTTTAAGCAAAATCGAACCTATGATAGAAGATATAGAAGATGGGGAATTTCTAAAGCGTTTTGAAGCGTATTTAAACGGTAATGCTTATGCTAAAGAAAGACTTATCTTAAAAGCAGCTTCATATTTTGCTACAAGATGGGAATTTAACATAGTTTATCAAACCTCAGCTTTTTTAAATGATATTGATGAGATTAAAAACAAAGTTGAAGAAGAATTGGAAGATTACTATGAGCTTATAGGAGCTAGAAAAATCGCTTTAAATCAAAAAATAGCCAAAATTATTGATCTTAGCGGAAGACTTCGCTTTCAAAAACGTTGGGCTCAAACTCCACGCATACCAGAAACCGCGGTTTTAGGACATATGCTTGTGGTGGCGATTTTAGGATATTTTTACTCACTAAAAATCAAGGCTTGCGATAAAAGACTTGAAAATAATTTTTATTGTGCTTTGTTTCATGATTTGCCAGAGTCTTTAACACGTGATATTATCAGCCCTGTAAAATACGGCATTGATAGACTTCATGATATCATAAATGATTATGAAATGAAACTTATTAATGAAAGAATTTTACCCTTTGTACCTGAGGGTTTAAGGGCTGAGTTTTCTTATATTTTAGGCATTAGAGAAGGTAGAAACGGTGAGTCAAATTTTGTAAAAAATGAGTTTGAAAATCGCACTTATAAAAATGCTAAAATCGAGCTTTGCAGCGGAAGTTTAAGCTCTTTTAATGAAAATGAATTTGGTGCTATAGATGGTAAGGCGCTTAAATACTGCGATAAAATTGCTGCTTATATAGAAGCAGGACTTAGTATAAGTTATGGTGTAAAGTCTAAAGAACTTGAAAGTGGTTTTTTAGGAATGCATGAGTTTTTTAAAGAAAATCCTACCATAGATGGGGTGAATTTTTTTGAAATTTGTGAAAGTTTAAGAGAGTATTTTAAAATTTAAATAAGATTTTTATACTACTATTTTCAATATGTTTTAAATAAAAATATTATAAATTCAAATTTTATTTTGTATAAAATATAAAGGAGTTATTATGAAAAAATACTTTCAAAAGCGCTATACTTTAGCCTTTTTTATAGGTATATTAGCGGGTATTTTCGGAGCTATTGTTAAATGGGGTTGGGAAGTACCTTTTCCTCCAAGAAATCCCAATGTTTTTTGGCCAGCAGATGCTTTAGAACGTGTTACTCCACCTAAAATTTTTCTAGAACAACTAGGCTTGCCTACTGATTGGACTTATATGTTTTCAGGTATGCAAATGCCTTTGTCAATTTTTATAGTACATGTCGGTTTTTCTATTATTTTTGGAGTTGCTTATTGTATGATAGCGGAAAAATGGCACCGTATTACTATGTGGCAAGGTGCAGTTTTTGGATTTTTTGTTTATCTTTTTGCCCATGTTATTGTAATGCCTTTAATTGCAGAAGTTCCACCACTTTCTGAAATTCCTTTTGATGAACACCTGTCTGAAATTTTTGGCCATATTGTTTGGCTGTGGGGCATGGAAATAGTTCGTAGAGATATAAGAAATCGTATAACCAAAGAAATAGAAGAATGAAAGGAAACCTTTCATTCCATATCTAAAACCGCACCTTTACTAGCATTGCTAACAAGTTTTTGATACATTCTAAGCCATCTTGAAGACACCTCTTTTTGAGGCAATGCAAATTCTTTTTTACGTTTAGCAATTTCTTCTTCACTTACATTTGCATGGATAGTATAAGCATCTACATCAATTTCTATTTCATCTCCATCTTTTAAAAGTCCTATAAGACCACCTTCAGCTGCTTCAGGGGAAATATGACCGACGCTTAAACCCCTTGTAGCCCCACTAAAACGACCATCGGTGATTAAAGCTACATCAGCACCTAAACCCATACCCATTAAAAGTGAAGTAGGACTTAACATTTCTTGCATACCAGGACCCCCTTTTGGACCTTCATAGCGTATTACACAAACATTTCCTTTTTGCACCTTGCCTTTGATAATGCCTTTTATAGCTTCATCTTGAGAGTTAAAACAAACAGCTTTGCCTTTAAATTTTCTTTCTCCGATTATTCCTGCGGTTTTTATAACGCAACCTTGCTCGGCTAAATTTCCAAACAAAATGGCAAGCCCACCTACTTTTGAGTAAGCATTATCTACTTTACGAATGATATTTTCATCTTTAATTTTGGCATTTTTTAAGCGTTCTTTGAGACTTTCTCCTGTAATGGTCAGTGCATCAAGTTCTAAAATATGTCCTTGTCTGCTTGAAATTTCAGCCATAACTGCACTCACACCGCCTGCTTTGTGGATATCATCCATATAAACACTATTTAGCGATGGGGCTATTTTTGCTATATGTGCAACTTTACTTGAGATGAAATTTAAATCTTTAATGTCTAGTGCTACCCCTGCTTCACGCGAAATGGCAAGCATGTGTAAAACTGTATTGCTACTTCCACCCATTGCCATATCTACTACCATAGCATTACGCACAGCTTTTTGAGTGATGATATTACGAATTTTAAAACGTTCATCTAGGGCGATTTCACAAATACGACGCGCTGCTTTTCTTAAAAGCTCTTCTCTTTCTTTACTTAAAGCTAAAATGGTTCCATTGCCTTCTAGTGCTATACCCATAGCTTCGCATAAGGTATTCATAGAATTTGCTGTAAACATTCCCGAACAAGATCCACCACTTGGACAGGCTGAACATTCTATATCTTTAAATTCTTCTTCACTAATTTTTTTGGATTCATAAGCCCCTACAGCTTCAAAAACAGTGCTAAGGCTGATCTTTTCTCCTTTTTTGGTTACTCCTGAAGCCATAGGCCCACCACTTACAAAAATGGTTGGAACATTGACCCTTAAAGCTCCCATTAACATACCAGGAGTAATTTTATCGCAGTTTGGAATACAGATTAAAGCATCAAGTTGATGAGCATTCATCACTGTTTCAATAGAATTTGCGATAAGTTCACGACTTGGTAAAGAATAAAGCATACCTTCATGTCCCATAGCTATACCATCATCTACGCCTATGGTATTAAACTCAAAAGGTACGCAACCATTTTTGCGTATCTCATCTTTAATGATTTTAGCATAATCATTTAAAAAATAATGCCCTGGGATTATATCTATATAGCTATTTGCTACACCTATAAAAGGTTTGTCAAAATCTTCATCTTTCAAACCACAAGCACGAAGTAAAGAACGATTAGGTGCTCTTAAATGTCCTTTTTTTATCGCATCGCTTCTCATTGTAACTCCTGATAATAATTTTTTAAAATTATATTTAGCAAAGCTTAATTTTTGTGAAATTTATTTTGATATACATTTTCATAAATGATAAAAATTATTAATTGACAAAAATATTTTTTTATAATACAATACTTTTTGATAATCAAAAAAGGAGTCAAAATGAGACAATATGAAACCTATAAATGCCAAAAATGTGGCAATGAAGTAGAAGTTCAAAATGTAGGTGGCGGTAAGCTTAGTTGTTGTGGTGAAGAAATGAAATGTATCACTACAGATTTAACTGCAGTAAATTTAATGAAAGCTTTTGCAGGCGAATCTATGGCAAGAAACAAATACGATTTATTTGCTGATGTAGCTGAAGAAGAAGGTTGGCATGCGGTTGCTAGACATTTTAGAGAAGCGGCTGAAAATGAAAAATGGCATGCAAGAGCAGAATTTAAAGCTTATCATGAAATCGTTGATGGCAAACCTTTAGAAGTAACTACAAAAAACCTAGTAACTGCTGCAGAAGGTGAAAACTATGAGCACACAACTATGTATCCAAATTTTGCAAAAATCGCTGAAGATGAAGGCAAAAAGGCTATAGCGAGATTATTTACAGCTATTGGTAAAGTAGAAATTGAACACGAAAGAGAATATCTAGCGCTTAAAAAAATGCTCGAAGAAGAAGAATTTTTTAATAGTGAAGTAGAAGAATTATGGGTTTGTGAAGTATGCGGACATATACATCGTGGCAAAAAAGCTCCAGCAGCCTGTCCTTTATGTAAAGCACCAAAAGAGTATTTTAAACGTGAATTTTTGGGTTAAGTTAAGAAATTCTTATCCTTTTTAAGATAATATTATAATTATTTTTTAATAAAAGGATAAGAAAATGAAAAAATTACTATTTTTATTTTTTGCTTTAACGGCTTTTCTCTTTGGTGCTGTAAATATCAACACTGCAACACTAAAAGAATTAAAAAGTTTAATGGTATTGGCGAAGCTAAGGCTAAAGCGATTTTAGAATACCGCAAAGAAGCAAATTTTACAAGTATTGATGATCTTAAAAAAGTTAAAGGCATAGGTGATAAGCTTTTTGAAAAAATCAAAAATGATATCACAATAGAATAAAAGGGCATTTTTGCCCTTCTTTTTAGAAAAATTTGAAAACTTTATTTGACACAAAAGAACTTTTAAACGAATTTGATATAAATTTAATCGGTATTGATGAAGCAGGACGCGGTGCTTTAGCAGGTCCTATGATGATGGCAGCTTGCAAACTGAACAAACAACTTGATGGGTTGTGTGATTCTAAAAAACTAAGCGAAAAAAAACGCGAAGAACTTTATGAAATCATCATCAAAAATTCAAACTATCTCATACTTGCTTTTTCTTCAGAACAAATCGACGCACTAGGCTTAAGCACTTGTTTAAAAAAAGGCTTAAAACTTATAAAAAAGCATTTTAAAACAGAAAATAACTTCTTATATGATGGAAACACCAACCTAGGTATAAACGGGATAAAAACACAAATCAAAGCCGATGCTAGCATTTTGCAAGTAAGTGCAGCTAGCATACTCGCAAAAGTTAGTAAAGATAGGGTGATGAATTTCTTAGCTAAAGACTTTCCTTGTTATGAATTTGAAAAAAACAAAGCCTATGGCACAAAAGCCCATAAAGAATTTATAGCTAAATTTGGAATTTGCAAACTCCACCGAAAAAGTTTTAAACTTTTATGATTATTTTGCTAAATTTTGATGCAAACTCAAAGCACATTCTATACCATCTTTTATAGCCCAAACAACTAAAGATTGTCCTTTTCTAGCATCTCCACAAGCAAAGATTTTTTTATGAGTGGTTTGGAAATTTTCTGTGCTTATGTTGTTTTTCTTATCTAATTTCACTCCAAAATTTTTAGCGATAGCTTCTTCGCACCCGCTAAAACCCATAGCTAAAAGCACTAAATCCGCTTTATAAGTTTTTTTAGAATTTGGAATTTCAACATTTATAGCCTTGCCTTCTTTAAACTCGCGTTTTAAATCATTTGCTTCAACACATTCTACATGAGTTTTTCCTAAAAATTTCTTTGTCATTTTTTGATATTCCCTAGGATCTTTGCCATATACAGCAATGGCTTCTTCTAAACCATAATCAGTAGTAAAAATGTCAGCTTTTAAAGGCCAAGGATTGTTTTGGCTTCTTTGCAAAGGTCTTTTTGGACTTCTTTCAAAACGCACTATAGATTTAGCCCCTTGTCTTGTCGCCACAGCAATACAATCCACACTTGTATCCCCGCTTCCTATAACCAAGACATTTTTACCTTTGGCCATATCTGCACCCTTGCCTGTTTTTAACAAAGTTTTGGTATTTTGCGTTAAAAAATCAAGGGCAAATTCAACCCCTTTTAGCTTTCTGCCTTCTATATCAAGATCTATAGGCTTGCTTGCTCCTGTACAAAGCACCAAAGCATCAAATTCTTTTAGAAGTTTTGAAACCTTATCTTTGCTGTCTATATTTTCATTCGCTTTAAATTCAATCCCGCTTTTTTTAAGCAAATCCACCCGTCTTTGAACTATACTTTTATCAAGCTTCATATCAGGGATACCATACATCAAAAGTCCACCTATTTTATCGCTTCTTTCAAAAACACTTACTTTATAACCTAGTGAATTTAAAGTGTTAGCACAAGCAAGCCCAGCAGGTCCACTTCCTATGATAGCGATTTTTTTGCCATTGTATTGCTTAGGTTTATTTACTCTTACTAAATTTTCCTTAAAAGCATTTTCTATAATGGATAATTCATTATTTTTTATGCTCACACTAACACCATTTATCGCACACACACAAGAATCCTCACAAGGAGCAGGGCAAACACGACCGGTAAATTCAGGAAAAGGATTGGTAAGATCAAGTCTTTCATAAGCTTCTTCCCATAAAGAACGATAAATAAGATCGTTCCATTCAGGAATGAGATTGTTTAAAGGACAGCCTACATCTTTTCCTTCGCTCATCACACCCGTATGACAAAAGGCCACACCACAATCCATACATCGTCCGCCCTGAATTTCTTGTTCTTTTTTATCCAAAGGTATAGTAAATTCTTTGTAATTTAAAACCCTTTCCTTAGGAGCAATTTTTTTAAAATCCATTCTTTTAAAATCTAAAAAACCTCTTGCATTTCCCATTTTTACTCCTTATTTTTGTGTGATTTTCAAAAATGCTGCTAAATTTGGATCTTTTTCATTTTTACAAAGATCAAGCATTTTTAACATCTTTTCATAATCTCTTGGCATGACTTTAAAAAAGTCTTTTTTATCGAATTTTTCTAAAATATCTTTAGCCTTTTTAGAATCTGTATAAGTGATATGTTTTTCTATCACAGCTTTTAATTCTTTTTCATCCTTAGCATTAAGATCTTTAATATCCACAAGCTCGGTATTTACATGAGCTTCATTGTGTCTTCCAAAGATATAAACAACGCCCCCACTCATACCAGCAGCGAAATTCGCACCCACATCTCCAAGAACTACAACTTGTCCACCTGTCATATATTCACAACCATGCACGCCTGTTCCTAAAACCACAGCCAAAGCCCCTGAATTTCTTACACAAAATCTTTCCCCTGCTATACCATCTAAATACACTTCACCTTTTGTAGCTCCGTATAAACAAGCATTTCCTGCGATGATATTTTCTTCAGGTGAAAAAGTGGCTTCATTTGAAATTTTTGCTATGATTTTACCACCACTTAAACCCTTGCCTAAATAATCATTGCTATCGCCTATAATCTCAAGTTTAATACCCTTTAACAAAAACGCTCCAAAGCTATTGCCTGCATTGCCTATAGCTTTGATATGGATACTATCTTCATCTAAAGCATCTTTTCCATAAGTTTTTAAAATTTCACTTGAAAGCATAGTTGCAAAAGTACGACTTTGATTTCCTACTTCTAAAGAAAGTTTGATAGGCTCTTTTTTCTCCACAGCATTTTTACAAAGTGGTAGTAAAATTCTATAATCAATCGTTTTTTCAAGTTTATTGTCTTTATAATCTTTAAAATGCACAGCGGTTCTATTATAAGTAGGCAAGGATTTTAAAATTTTATCTAAATTTAGCTTTCCTGCTTTACCTTGCACACTTTTTTGGCGGAGTTTATCCACGCGACCTATCATATCATCTAGGCGTTCAAAACCAAGCCTTGCCATGTATTCTCTAAGTTCCTCAGCTATAAAATACATGAAATTAATCACATCATCTACTTTGCCTTTGAAACGATCTCTAAGTTCTGTATCTTGAGTGGCTATACCAAAAGGACAGGTATTTAGATGACAAACTCTCATCATTGTACAACCTAAAACAATCAAAGGCGCGGTTGCAAAACCAAATTCTTCAGCTCCTAAAAGTGCTGCTATGGCTAAATCACGCCCATTCATAAGCTTTCCATCAGTTTCTAATCTTACCCTATCTCTAAGCTTATTTAAGATCAAAGTTTGATGCGTTTCAGCTAAGCCTAACTCCCAAGGAATTCCAGCATGCGGTATAGAAGTTCTAGGACTTGCACCCGTACCTCCATCATAACCTGAAACAAGGATTAAATTCGCGCCTGCCTTAGCCACACCTGCAGCAACCGTTCCTATGCCATTTTCGCTTACAAGTTTTACTGAAATTTTAGCGTCTTTGTTTGCATGTTTTAAATCATAAATGAGTTGAGCCAAATCCTCAATAGAATAAATATCATGATGAGGAGGTGGGGAAATAAGCGTCACACCTGCAGTAGAATGTCTAGCCTTAGCTATCCAAGGATAGACTTTAAAGCCCATTAATTGTCCGCCCTCACCTGGTTTTGCACCTTGAGCGACTTTGATTTGAATTTCTTTTGCATGACTTAAGTAGTTTAAATCCACGCCAAAACGCCCACTTGCTACTTGCTTAATGGCTGAGTTTTTATCCACACCCTCTTTGATTTCATAGCGTTCTTCATCCTCACCACCTTCACCTGAATTTGATTTAGCACCTATTTTATTCATAGCCTGTGCTAAACACTCGTGTGCTTCTTTAGAAATAGAACCATAACTCATCGCCCCTGTTCTAAAGCGTTTAACTATACTTTCTACACTTTCAACCTTATCTATACTGATAGCTTCACTAAAATCAAATTCCATCAAAGAACGCAAATTAACTTGTTTTTCATCTACTAAAGCCGAGTATTTTTTAAAGCTTTTATAGTCTTTGTTGCGACAGGCTTGCTGAAGATTAAAAATCACAAGCGGATCGATTAAATGTTCTTCTTTAGCACTTCTAAAACCATGAATTCCTTTAGAATCTAAAGCCTTATGTGTATCGTTAAAAGCATGTTTGTGTAAAGCAATGAGTTCTTTTTCAAAATCTTCTAAATCCATACCTTCAATGCGTGAAGTTGTAGAAGTGAAGTATTTATCAATCACCTTAGAGCTTAAGCCCAGACATTCAAAAAGTGCAGAGCCATTATAACTTTGCAAGGTAGAAACCCCCATTTTAGAAGCAATTTTGACTATACCACTTGAACTTGCCTTGATGAAATTTTCTACCGCCTTTTCATAACTTAAATTTAAATCTTTATTGGCAATGAGTTTTTGTATACTCTCATAAACCAAATAAGGATTAATAACAGTCGCACCATAACCTAAAAGACATGCAAAATGATGAATTTCTCTAGGTTCACCACTTTCGATGATAAGACTTGTATGTGTTCTTAAATTTTTTCTTACTAGATGATTATGCACTCCAGAAACAGCAAGCAAAGCAGGGATATAAGCGTTTTTTTCATCCACTCCTTTATCGCTTAAAATGATAATAGAAACACCTTTTTTAACCTCATCTTCTATCTTAACGCAAAGTTCATCTAAAGCCTTTTCTAAAGTTTTTTTAGAATAATCATAAAGTATAGAAAATTCTTTAACTTGAAATTTATTTAAAGCCTTAACTTCAAAAAGTTCTTCATTGCTTATCACAGGTAAGGCTATTTTTACGCGTTTTGCATTGTTTTCATCGGGTTTTAATAAATTGCCTTCGCTTCCTAGATAAATCCTTGTAGAAGTAACGATCTCTTCTCTTATGGCATCAAGAGGAGGATTAGTTACTTGTGCAAAAAGTTGTTTAAAATAATTATACAAAGGTTGATAAGTTTTAGAAAGTATAGCCAAAGGAGTATCTACACCCATAGCTGCTATAGCTTCTTTACCATTTTGAGCCATAGCAGCCACACTCATTTTAAGCTCATCATAACTCCAACCAAAAGCTTTTTGGAGTTTTAAAACCTCATCTTCTTTTAAAAACTGATGTTTATAAACTCCGCTTTTTTGTTTTTCAAGTTCAACTAAATTTTTAAGCCATTTTTTATAAGGCTTAGCATTAGCATAATGCTCTTTGATTTCATTATCAGCTATAACCCTACCTCTTGCTGTATCAACGAGTAAAAGTTTTCCAGGTTCTAAGCGTTTTTTGGCTTTGATATTTTTTTCATCAAGTTTTAATGCCCCTGTTTCACTTGAAAGTATGAGCATATCATCTTTTGTAAGATAATACCTTGAAGGACGAAAACCATTTCTATCCAAACTCGCCCCCATAATCACTCCATCAGTAAAAACTATAGCAGCAGGCCCATCCCAAGGCTCCATCAATAAAGAATGATATTCATAAAAAGCACGCTTTTTGCTTTCCATATTTTCATTTTTGTGCCAAGGTTCTGGCACCATCATCATAAAAGCTTCTTCTAAAGTACGACCATTTAGAGCTAAAAATTCTAAAGTATTATCAAACATTGCAGAATCACTGCTAGGCTTAGCTATGATAGGAAAAATTTCATCTAAATTTTCAAAATACTCACTTTGCATCAAGCCTTCTCTAGCTCTTATGCTATCAACATTTCCGCGTATGGTATTAATCTCTCCATTATGCACCATATAACGGTTTGGATGGGCTCTTTCCCAACTTGGGAAGGTATTAGTCGAAAAGCGAGAATGCACCAAAGCGATGGCTGATTTCATATTGACATCTTTAAAATCAAGATAAAAATCGCTCAATTGAGTTGAAAGAAGCATTCCTTTATAAACTATGGTGCGTGAAGAAAAACTTGAAAAATAAAATTTTGGCACATTAATAGCTCTTTTTTCTATAAGTCGACGCGTACTATAAAGCACTCTTTCAAACTCAAGTCCTGCACTTATTTTACTTGGTTTTTTCACAAAGGCTTGTAAAAAATAAGGCATAGCTTTTAAAGCACTTGCACCTATATCACTAGGATTAAAAGGCACTTCTCTAAAACCTAAAAATTCAAGTTTTTTATCCTTTAAACCTTGTAAAAATATTTCTTTTGCTTCTTCTTTTGCATCAGTATTGGGTGATAAAAACATCTGTGCTACAGCATAATCACCCTTTTTAGGAAGTTCAAAACCCAATTCTTGAGTTTTAAAAAAATCATGTGGAATTTGGATTAAAATCCCCGCCCCATCACCTGAATTTTCTTCAGCTCCTGCACCACCTCGGTGTTCAAGATTCATCAAAATTTCTAAAGCATCACAAATAACCTTATAAGAAGCAATACCGCGTATATTAGCAACTGCAGCGATACCACAGGCATCGTGTTCGTTCTTTGGGTGATATAAACCTATGCTTTGATTATTTTCTAGGATATTTTCTAAATCCATTTTGCTCTCCTTATAAGACTGATTTAAATTTTGTTAGCTTTATAAGGATTATAGCATACATTTTTTTAAAATCGATATAATTTTTATCTTAAAAATAAATAAATTAAAAAATATTTTGATAGATTTGCAAAAATTATAAAAACATGGCGATAATACTACCCAAAATCAATAATGGACCATTATAAAAAATAAAAGTTGGTATGCAAGTATCTTTAATGTGATCGTGTTGTTTATCAGCATTTAATCCTACAGTAGTTCCCATGGTTGTTTCACTGGCTGGACTTCCTGCATCTCCTAAAGCTCCTGCTACTCCTAAGATAAATATAATAAGTGCTGTACTAAAACCAAGTTCCAAACAAATAGGACAAAAAAGCGTAGCTATGATAGGTATAGTTCCAAAAGAAGTACCTATACCCATAGTGATGATAAGTCCTATTAAAAGCATGAAAAACACTGCTAAAAATTTACTTTGCTCCATCCAAGGAACGACTGAATTTACAAGATCTACTACTGATCCACTTTCTTTTAAAACTTCTCCATATCCTGCAGCAACAAGGATAACAAAAGCTATAAAACCCATCATTTTAAGCCCATCATCAAAAACTTCATTGACTTTTGAAAATTCAACTCCACCCAAAATAACCATTAAAACAAAACCCAAAAGCCCTGATAAAGGTAAATTCATAGTCAAAATTTGCAAAATTAAAGTTAAAACAAGCCCAGCTAAAACACCCCATTCTTTACGCGTCATTTCAAGATTTTCTAAATCCACTTTAGCAATTTCTACTTCTTGATACTCTCTTGACTTACGATAAAACACAAAAAGCGCTAGAAAAAGTCCTGCTATCATACAAATAGCAGCGAAATACATAGTATTTGTAACATCATTTAAAGATACACTTACATTATTTGCATTTAAATTATCTTTTAAAAGATCTTGAAAAGTAAGTCCAAAGCCTACTGGCAAAACCATATAAGGCGTAGTAAGTCCAAAAGTTAAAGCACAAGCAACCGCTCTACGATCGATTTTAAGTTTATTAAAAAGACTTAAAAGAGGTGGAATCAACAAAGGTATAAAAGCCACATGAATAGGAATTAAATTTTGAGAAAAACAAGAAATCAAAACTATAGACAAAAGCAATAAATATTTTTTATGAGATATAAAATGACTTACTATCTTAATCAAATATGCAGTTAAATTTGTCTTTGAAATCGCTGCGGCAATGGCCCCTAAAAGTATATAGCTAAGAGCTGTTTTTAAATTTTCTTTCATTCCGCTTATAAGTATATTCATAGTATCTACGAGTTCAAGATGAGAAAATACACCTGCAACAAGAGCTGAGATCAAAAGACTCAAAAGTACATTAAAACGAAACAAACAAAGTAAAGTCATCAAAACAACACTGATAATGATAGGATTAGTAAGTAAAGTCAAAATTATTCCTTAAATAATTTTAAAAATTTAATTGTAGAAAAAACTTAGTTAAAATGTAATAAAACTCGAACATATAATGATTTTATTTTAATATGCAAAATTATAAAAATAATTAATTTTTTTAATCAAAAAGATTAATATAATCAATTATTTAAATTCCTAAAATTTATAATAAAATAAAAAAAACATAAAAATATAAGGATATTTCAATGAAACAAAACAATCAAAAAGAAGATCGCAGAAATTTCTTAAAAAATATAGGATTTGGTTTGCTTGGCATCAGTGTATTGTCAAATTTTTCTTTTGAGAATTTTTTAGGAAGTAAGGCTTTGGCAAAAGAATTGCCTGATTTTAAAATAGAAGGTAAAAAAGATCTTATCTACCATGGCGAAAAACCATTAACAGCAGAAACTGAAATTTATGCTCTTGATTCTGATTTTACCAAACCTGAAAATTTCTTTGTTAGAAATAATGGCTTACCACCAAGCCTAGAAACGATAAAAGAAAGACTTCACAAAGGTTGGACTTTAGAAATCGATGGAGAAAGCATTATCAATAAAAAATCTTACACCATAGAAGATTTAAAAAAGAAATTTAAAACCTATACTTATGCCTTAACAGTTGAATGCGGTGGAAATGGTAGATCCGAAGTTATACCTAGCACAAAAGGAACTCAATGGGGTTATGGTGCAGTAGCTTGCGGTAGATGGACAGGAGTGCGTTTAAAAGATATTTTAAAAGATTGTGGCATCAAAAATGATGCGGTTTATATCGGATATTATGGCATAGATACAAAATTAAATGGTGAAGAAACTTCACCTATTAGTAGAGGAGTTCCTATTTCTAAAGCTTTACAAGATGAAACTCTAATAGCTTGGGCTTATGAAGGCAAAGATATTCCTTTAGTCAATGGCTATCCACTTAGACTTGTTTGTGGTGGTTACCCTGCAAGTACAAGCGGTAAATGGCTTTATAAAATTTCAGTAAGAAATAAAATTCATGATGGTGAAAAGATGGAAGGTTCTTATAAAGTTCCTGTAAATCCGGTAAAACCAGGAGATTTTAACTATAAAGGCGAGATGAAAATCATAGAATCAATGCCTATAAGATCTGTAATTACTAATATCAAAAATGGTTCTGAAATAAAAGCAAATAAAAAATTTGAAGTTAGAGGTAAAGCTTGGGCTGGAGAACTTGAAGTTAGTGAAGTTTATATAAGCAATGATTATGGCGTAACATGGACTAAAGCAAAGGTAGAAAAACCATTAAATAGATTAGCATGGCAAAAATGGAGTGCTCAAATATCAATACCAACAAAAGGATATTATGAAATTTGGGCAAGAGCTATCGATAGTCAAGGTAACAGTCAACCTATGGTTTTAGCACAGTGGAATCCAGGAGGATATATCAATAATGCATGCCATAGAGTTAATGTTTATGGAGTTTAAGTATGAAAAAAATTATATTGATCTTAGCATTGTTTTTAAGTGCAAGTTGGGCTCAAAATCTTGAAATTAACCCTGATACAGGATTGATTATCGATCCTGATTCACCTTTAGTGGAAGCAAATTGTTTAGCTTGTCATGGATCCAATCTCATTACCAACATGCATGCAAGTAGAAAAGCTTGGTTAGCAGCTATAAGATGGATGCAAGATAGTGAAGGACTTTGGGAAATAGAACCTGAAGATGAAGAAAAAATTTTAAATTATCTTGAAAAATATTATGGAGAAAAATACGATACAAGAAGAAGAATTCCTCTAGCTATACTCTTACAAAACAAAACTCATTGAAGAAATCATTTCTTCAATGATAAATTTACACATCCAAATGCTTTACATCTTTAGCGTGTGCTTGGATATAATCGCGTCTTGGTTCAACCTCATCACCCATAAAGAGATTAAAGGTATCATTTGCACTTTGTGCATCTTCAATAGTGATTTTTAAAAGTCTTCTTACGCTTGGATCCATTGTGGTTTCCCAAAGTTGCTCAGGATTCATTTCCCCTAAACCTTTATAGCGTTGTATAGTAGCACCTTTTTTAGCATTGGTTTCAACATCTTCAAGAACTTCTAAAATATCTTTATCAAATTCCAAGCCTCTATCTTTAATCTTATCAAAAATATAACTTGCTTCTTCATATAGTGGATGAGTGAAAAGTTCTTCATTGATCACAAGTTCTTCTAAGCCATTTTGAGTTTGAACGAAAGCTCGAATTTCATTTTCGTTGATATAATGATTTAAGATATTGTGTCCTTGTGTTTCTAAAAATTGTTTGATTACACTAAATAATTCTTCATTATTTCCTTTAACTAAATTTGAATTTTCTATCATATAGCGTATCACAGAAATCACATTAAAACGCTTTTCAAGATCTTTTAAAATCGCACGATAAGCTGCAACGATTTTTAAATAATCTTTTAAATCATTCATTCCTATACCTTCATAGTTTAAACCTTCTATTCCTGTTTCTATCAGGTATTCGCTCAAAGCTTTTTCATCTTTTAAATAAATTTGCTTTTTAGCTTTTTTATAAAGATATAAAGGTGGTTGTGCTAGATAAATATGTCCATTTGCTACAAGTTCATTCATAAAACGGAAGAAGAAAGTTAAAAGCAAGGTTTGTATATGTGATCCATCAACATCCGCATCTGTCATGATAATGATTTTATGATATCTAAGTTTTGAAAGATCAAAATCTTCACCTATACCACAGCCAAAAGCGGTAATCATATTTTGAATTTGCTCAGATTTTAAAATTTTATCTAGTCTTGCTTTTTCAACATTTAAAATTTTACCACGCAAAGGCAGTATAGCTTGAAAAGATCTTTCTCTACCTTGTTTTGCAGAACCTCCTGCAGAATCCCCTTCCACAAGATAAATTTCACTTTCACTTGGATCTTTACTTTGACAATCAGCTAATTTCCCTGGTAAAGTTCCTACGCTTAAACTTTCTTTTTTACGCGTTAATTCTCTAGCTTTTTTCGCTGCTTCTCTTCCTCTAGCTGCCATTAAGGCTTTGTTCATTATAGCTTTAGCTTCGATAGGATTTTCTTCAAAATATTTAGTCAAATATTCAAAACTTGCTTTTGAAACTATAGGACGCACATAAGTTGAACCAAGTTTTCCTTTGGTTTGTCCTTCAAATTGTGGTTCAGGCACCTTTACACTCACAATAGCGATCAAACCTTCACGCACATCATCACCCGTGATTTTATTATCCTTTTCTCTAGCACTTGCATTTGCTTCTATATAGTTACTTATCACACGAGTTAAACCCATTCTAAAACCAGCTTCGTGTGTTCCACCATCTGGAGTTTTGATATTATTTACAAAAGAGAGTAAATTTTCACTATAAGTATCATTGTAAAGCAAAGCTACTTCAACATTCACATCTTCTTCATCTACGCTAAAGAAAATTGCTTTAGTTAAAGCTTCTTTTTTATTTAAGTCTGTAACAAACTGAGAAATTCCACCTTCAAAGTGAAAACTTTCATGTTTGCCTACGCGGTTATCTTTAAAATTTATAGTGATTTTTGGATTTAAGTATGCAAGTTCACGAAATCTTTTAGCCAAAATTTCATAATCAAATTCAGTTACTTCAAAAATTTGATCATCAGGCCAAAATTCTATAGTTGTTCCTGTTTTTTTACTTTTTCCTATCACACCAAATTCACTGATAACTTTACCTTCTGAAAATTCTTGACGATAAATTTCTCCATTTCTTTCAACTGTAGCTACAAGTTTTTTAGAAAGTGCATTTACAACCGAAACCCCAACACCGTGCAAACCGCCTGAAACTTTATAAGTATCTTTATCGAATTTTCCCCCTGCATGTAGGACAGTTAAAACAACAGTTAAAGTTGGCATATTTTCAGTTGGGTGCATATCAACAGGAATACCACGACCATTATCACTAACTATACAGCTTCCTTCAGTAGTGATTTCTACATCTATAGTATCACAATGTCCTGCCATAGCTTCATCAATAGAATTATCCACAACTTCATAAATCATATGATGAAGTCCGCCTATGTTTGTATCTCCTATATACATACCTGGGCGTTTTCTAACAGCTTCTAAGCCTTTTAAGACTTTAATATTACTCGCACCATAATTTTCTTGCATATTTTTCCTTTATCTTTTACTTGTTTTATTACAAAATCATAGGCATGATAATCATTGATAGTCCTTGGGATTTGACTATAAATGCTGAATTAGGTTCATTTACACTTAAAGTGAATTTTTCTTCTTCTATAGAAGTTAAGAAATCAAGTAAATATTTGATTTTTATAGTAAGATTAAATTCTTCACTTACTCCTGTTTGAATTTCAAGTTCTGTTTTTGCTTCCATATTGTCTAAACTTATACCTTCAAAGATGATTTTATCTTTGTTAAAATGAAGTCTCATTTTTTCAGTTACAACGCTGATTTTTTTAAGACTATCTATAAAATCTTCAGTTGAAAAACTGAGTTCTTGTTTGAAAGTTTTTGGTATAACTTTTTCGTAATCTGGAAATTTATCATTGATAAGTTTTGTAAAGAATTCAAAATTTTCATTTTTAGCGATAAGCATATTTTGATCATAAAAAATTTCTATTTTTTCATAGAAAAGTTTTTGCATTTCCATGATAGCTTTTTTAGGGATACTAAAACTAAATTCTTGATTATTTGCTTTTTCTAAAGTATAGATTGCAAGGCGTTTTGTATCAGTTCCTACGAAGTTAATTTTATCTGTTTTTATATCTAAAAATGCACCATTTAAGGAGTATTTTGGGTTGTTTGTATCAATACTTGGTAATATCTTTTTAAGAGAACGACTTAAGTCACTTGAATCAATGTCAAATTGGTTTTTTCCTTCTGTATTTGGAAAATTTGGAAAATCTTCATGATTAAACATAGGAAGTTTGTATTTTGTGCTTTTTTGTCTTATAAATAAGAAATTATCAATGGTTTCTAAAACAACTTCTTCATTGTTTAAGCTTTTAATAACATCTGCAATACTTTTTGCATTTGCAGTAGCAAAACCACTTGATTCTACGCGGATTTTTTTTATTTTATAGTTGATACCTATTTCATAATCACTAGCTCTAATAAGAAGTTTATCTTCATCAGCATGAAAAAAAAGATGAGAAGTAATGGTGCTTGAGTCTTTTTTTTCTACATAAGCATTACATAAAATCACTGCAGATTCTAAAGTATTTTTATTGATACTTAACTTCATTTTTTCTCCTTGGTTTATTTTAATTTTAAATTCGTTGTAATAATAAGCTTGTTGAAATTGTGAAATTCTTCAAAGCAAAATAATCAAATTTGTATTTTATCATACTTTGCTTAATTTCTTTTTTTCACACTCTAGAATTTATTTTTCACATCCTTTCACTTAACTTTGACTTTTAACAAGAATTTTGTTTTTAAGTTCTTCGATTTTTGCTTTTAAAGAAGCATCATTTTCTATCATTTCTGTGATTTTTTTAACATTATGTGAAATAGCCGTATGATCTTTCATTTCAAAATAATTCGCAAGTTGCGGCATAGTCAAAGCCGTAAGTGTCCTAGCTAGGTAAATCACAGTGCGTCTTGCTGTGACTATATTTTGAGTTTTTTTATTGGATTTCACATCGCTTGGTTTGATGTTAAATTCTTTACATACCAAAGATAAAATGTCATCTATAGTGATATTTTCTTTCTTTTCTTTGATATGATCTTTCATCACACTTTTGGCAAGTTCAAGTGTGATTTCTTGTCCTAGTATGGTTGCATAAGCATTTAAACTTATGATAATACCTTCTATTTCTCTTATATTATCCCCTAAAGAAGTGGCGATATAGTTTATGATATCATTAGAAAGATTGATATCGTTAAATTCACATTTTTTTCTTATGATGGCTATTTTTGTATCTAGTTGAGGTGGAGTTATATCAGCTATGATCCCATGTGCAAAACGACTTTTTAAGCGTTCGGTTATACCTTTTAGCATGTTGGGTGGATTGTCTGAAGTCATGATGATTTGTCCATCATTATTTTTGATTTCATTAAATATAAAGAAAAATTCTTCTTGAATTTTATCGGTTTTTCCTAAAAACTGCACATCATCTATAAGTAAAACATCGCAGTTTCTATACTTTTCATGAAATTTATCTAAAGAACCATTTTTTAAATTTGAAGTAAAATCGTTGATGAAATTTTCACTGGTAGCGTAAATAACTTTTTTTCCCATTTCTAAGCTTGCATTTCCAACTGCTTGAAGTAAATGTGTTTTTCCAAGTCCTGTAGGCCCATAAATAAAGATTGGATTATAAAGTTTTCCAAGTTTGTCTTTATGTGCTATGGCTTTACATGCTCCATAAGCGTATTTGTTAGAATCCCCCACAACAAAACTTTCAAAAGTAAAAGAAGGATTTAAAATCGTGCTTTGTGCTTTTATATGAGCTATGTCGATTTTTGTGCTTTTGTTGCTTTGTTTAGCACTTTGTGCTTGTATATTTATGATGGCTTTATTTCCGCTTTGCACTTCATAAAAATGCGCGATTTTTTTGCCGTATTTTGTTTGTATGAATTTAGCCATGAGTTCATTTGGAGCATTAAAAACTAAAAGATCTGCTTTGCTTTGTTTTTCGTTGAATTTTAAATTTGATAAATAGTTTTCGTATTCGTTTTCACTTAATTCTTTTTTTAAATTTTCAAGTATTTGGCTTGGATTCATAATCTCTCTTTAAATTTTGCATAATGTATAAATTTTATCTTAAATTTTATAAAAAAAGGTTAAAATCCGCTTTTGTATTTTATTTTTCAAAAGGTATGAATTTGAAAATTTTAGGTATAGATCCAGGTTCGAGAAATTGTGGTTATGCTATCATAGAAGCTGACAAAGGAAAAAACATTCTCATAGAAGCAGGACTTATAAAGATAAAGCCAAGTACCTTACAGTATCAAATCACAGAGCTTTGCGAGGGTTTGGACTTGATTTTTAAAAATCATTCTTTTGATGAGGTGGCTATAGAAGATATCTTTTTTGCTTACAATCCAAAAACCGTTTTAAAACTCGCACAATTTCGCGGAGCCCTATCTTTAAAAATTCTTCAAATTCATGGAGATTTTGCAGAATACACTCCCTTACAAGTAAAAAAAGCCGTTACAGGAAAAGCCAAAGCAACTAAAGAACAAGTTGCTTTTATGGTAAAAAGGCTTTTAGGACTTAGTAAAGATATCAAGCCTTTGGATATCACAGATGCTATTGCAGTAGCTTTAACCCATGCAGCAAATTTAAGAGTTAGGGTGTGATTTTAGTAATTTTTATTACACAAAAGCCCAAAGCTTCATAAACTCCTAAAATACCTTTAAATTTTTTCTATAAATTTTTAAAAAATTCATAAAAAATTTCAAAAGTTGGAACAGAACTTGCTTGTAGACTTCACATAAACGCAAAAGTTTTTTAAAGCCAAAGCGTTAAATTTTTTTAAAGCAATATTTTATAAAGGATTTAAGATGATGAGATCACTTTGGTCTGGCGTAAGCGGACTACAAGCACATCAAGTTGCGATGGATGTTGAAGGTAATAACATTTCAAATGTTAATACCACTGGTTTTAAATACTCTCGTGCAGATTTTGGGACTATGTTTAGCCAAACTGTGAAAATCGCTACAGCTCCAACTGATGGAAGAGGCGGATCTAATCCACTTCAAATCGGTCTTGGTGTTTCAGTAAGTTCTACAACTAGAATTCATTCTCAAGGTTCAGTTCAAACCACAGATAAAAACACTGATGTTGCTATAAATGGTGATGGTTTTTTTATGGTGAGTGATGATGGTGGTCTTACAAACTATCTTACAAGGAGCGGGGATTTTAAACTCGATGCTTATGGAAATTTTGTCAATAATGCAGGTTTTGTTGTCCAAGGGTGGAATATCAATTGGGATGATCAAACTATAGATAGTTCAAGAACTCCACAAAATATTTTTATCGATCCCGGTATGCATATCCCTGCAGCAAAATCTACTGAAGTTGCTATCAAAGCGAATTTAAATAGCGGTTTAAATATAGGAACTTCAAGTAGAAATCTTTATGCACTTGATTCTGTTCATGGATGGAATACTAAAACCCAAAGAGCAGAAGATGAAAACGATACAGGAACCACTCAGTTTTATACGACTTCTAAGAATTCTGTAGAAGTGACTGAAAAGGGTGTAGATGCTGGAGCTTTATTTAATGCTAATGGCACAGGATTAAATCTTAGAGATGGACAAGGGATTTGGGTATCTTATGCAGATGCTAAATTTACTACAGATAGAGCTAATGGTGCAAATGTCTTTGATCCTAATTTAACAGTAGCACAACAAAATAATGTTATTTTCTGGGGTAATAAAGATATAGCTGTAACTTTGGATATTAATTTAAATGGAGTAAGAATTCAAAATGATAATATAAGAAGCTTAGATGAAGCTATAGCTTATATCAATACCTTTACTGCACCAACTGATACAAGAGATGGAACAGGAGTAAAAGCGGTAAAAAAAGCAGATGGTTCAGGTATAGAATTTGTCAATGATAATGCCGATGGTACAACAGATAATATGAAAAATATCGATTTAACAGTTAATGTTGGGAATTCTGCAGGAGAAAGAAATACTATTAATTATGATGCTAATACTGGTGTTTTTTCTCCTCAAGGTGGTAATCTAACAACTGCTCAGAATGATACTGATTGGATAGCTGGAGCAGCTCAAGCAGGTCAACCACAAAATGTTAAAGTAGTGACAGCACATAAGTATATTTATAGTTCAAATCCTGTTACTATACCACCTATGATAAATCCTGATGGTGGACCGGCGTTTCAGCCTAATAACGGTAATAGACCAACCGATCCCGCTTCTGCTAATTATTGGGATGCTATACAAGGGAGTTTAAAAAATACTACTGAAAGAACTTTTAGAACCACAGAAGATTTAAGAGAGCTTTTGCAAAGAGATGCTAGGTATGGGGTTGACTATAATGGTAGTGGTATAATAGATAATGCTACTCCAACATTTGACGCTAATGATATCAATCAAGCTGTAAAAGTAGTGGTAACTGAAAATGGTAATTTTGCTATTTCTAACGCAAATGAAACTTCTACTATACCAGCTAATGCTGGTGCTGGTGCTGGTGCTGTTACAACAAATCCAAAAAATATGAGTTTTAATATAACTGCTTATAGTAATAAACAAGGAACTGTAAGTACTAATGATGCTTTTACTAAAATTTTTAAAGCTTTCGATGGTCCTTTGGTTATAGGAAATCAGATCAAAGAAAGCGAGCAACTTAAGCTTTCTGCTTTTTCAGCTGGACTTGAAATTTACGATTCTTTAGGTTCAAAACACACTTTAGAAGTGCAGTTTGTTAAGCAAAGCACCACTCAAGATGGGGGTAATGAATGGCAAATGATCATCCGTGTACCTGAACCTGCAGAGATTAACACTACAGGCGAAGGTCCTACAAATATCATCGTAGGAACAGCAAGATTTAATAATGATGGATCTTTAGCTAATTATACACCAAAAACGATAAATTTTTCACCAAACAATGGTGCCGCACCAAATCAACAAATCAAACTTTCCTTTGGAACAAGTGGAAGCAATGACGGCCTTGTAAGCTCAAATTCTGCTTCAACTCTAACAGGACAGGCAACCGATGGTTATACTTCAGGTAACTTAAAACCTGATGCTATCCGTGTGGATGACAAAGGTAATATCTTAGGTGAATTTACTAATGGTAAAACCTTTGCTGTAGCAAAAATAGCAATGGCTTCAGTGGCAAATAACTCAGGTCTTGAGGAAATTGGTGGAAATCTTTTTAAAGTCACTGCAAATAGTGGTAATATCGTAGTAGGTGAAGCAGGAACAGGAGGTCGTGGTGAGATGAAAACCTCAGCTCTTGAAATGTCAAATGTGGATTTAAGTCGTTCTTTAACAGAGCTTATTATCATTCAAAGAGGTTATCAAGCAAACTCAAAAACCATTTCAACGAGTGATCAAATGCTTCAAACTCTAATCCAGCTTAAACAATAATTTAAGCTTAGTATTCTATAAAATATTGTTTTTTGCTCCCTTAAAGGGAGCAGCCTTGCTTTACAAGCCTATCTTGGTAGTCTTGTAATACTAGGCTTAGGCTTGAACTGCCTTCAATTTATTGCTAACTCACTCTTGCTAGGGGGTGAGTTGCAATAAAATTGCATTTTCTTATCTGTATCATAATCGTTTTAAAAACTTATTTTGTTATAATTTTTGCTCGAATTTAAATTTTAAGGAAATTTATGCGTTATGGTGAAAAGGAAATCAAAGAATTTGATGTAGAAAATATGGAAATTTGGCCAAATGATGCCAAAAATGACTATATCATTAAAATCACTTTACCTGAATTTATGTGTTGTTGTCCGCGTTCGGGTTATCCTGACTTTGCGACGATTTATCTTGAGTATATGCCTGATAAATTTGTGGTTGAGCTTAAGGCGATAAAACTTTATATCAATACTTTTATGTATAGAAATGTTTCACATGAAGCAAGTATCAATGAAATTTATAATACTTTAAAAGATAAATTAAAACCAAAATGGATTAAAGTTGTGGGGGATTTTAACCCGCGTGGAAATGTGCATACGGTGATAGAATGTCGTAGCGATATGGTAGTGCCAAAGTGAAATTTAACGATCTTGATTTGAACAACTGGAAAAGTTGTGATATAAATACAGATTCTTTATGGCTTATTGCTAGTCGTGATAAAAGTGGAAAGCATAGAAATATTTATCATGGTAATTTTATACCACAAATTCCTAATCAGCTCATCCGTC
Source organism: Campylobacter sp. 2014D-0259 (assembly GCF_008000505.1). NCBI lineage: Bacteria > Pseudomonadati > Campylobacterota > Epsilonproteobacteria > Campylobacterales > Campylobacteraceae > Campylobacter > Campylobacter sp. 2014D-0259. The sequence continues at coordinate 147,204 of NZ_VOAQ01000026.1, read as the reverse complement.
GTTATACAAAAAAAGATGATTTAATTATAGATCCTTTTTTAGGAAGCGGAACAACGCTTTATGAATGTGAAAAATTAAATAGAAAATGCATAGGATTTGATATTAATGAGAGCATTTTGGAATTTGTATTAGACAACTTCGGGATAAATTTTGATAATAAGCGCTATTTTTTAGGAAATTGTGATAATACTGATATAAAAAAAGTTGATGAGTTGTTAGAAAATGCTTTGAATAAACTTGAAAGCAAAAAATCTCAGTTTATTATTTTACATCCACCTTATATGGATATAGTTAAATTTAGTGAGAAAAAAGAGGATTTAAGTCAAATTTCAGATTTGAAAGAATTTAAAGATAAAATTTTACTTACTTGTCAAAATTTGTTAAAATACTTAGAAAAAAATCGTTATTTTGCTTTAGTGATAGCAGATTTATATAGAAATAGCGAAATTGTCCCTTTGGGTTTTGAGCTTATGAATTTAATAAAACAAAATTTTAAAGTTAAACTAAAGGGAATTGTTATTAAAAATATAGAAGGAAATCGTGGAAAACTAGGTATTAATGCTATATGGAGATATAGAGCATTAAGGAGTGATTATTATATTTTTAAGCATGAGTATATTTTTGTATTTAAAAAGGAGTTTTAGATGAATTTAGAAGTTCAAATAGAAGATAAAAGAAATTTATTAAGGGCTGATAGACTTGATATGTCTTTTGGAGAAATTATTAGCAACTATGAAGAGGATAATTTAATTATTCAACCTTCTTATCAAAGATCTTTTAGATGGAATAGCTATCAAAAAACAAGATTTATTGAATCGATTTTACTTGGCATTCCTATTCCCCCTATTTTTGTTGCAGAAGATAAAGATAATGGTAAATGGGAGCTTGTAGATGGACTTCAGCGTGTTTCTACTATTTTATCATTTTTTGGTATTTTAAAAAAAGATGGAAAAATTGATAATAGATTAAATAAATTTAAATTACTTGAAGGAGAAATTTTGACAGAATTAAAAGATAAAAATATTGACTCTTTTCCCTTAAAGTTACAACTTACTATTAAAAGGTTTGTTTGTAGAGTTGAAATTTTGCGATGGGATACAAATCCTGAAATAAAGTACCAACTTTTTAGTCGTTTAAATACCGGAGGAGAAGCATTAAAAGAGCAAGAAATCCGTAATTGTATCTATAGAGGTGCATTAAATGATTTAATCAATGAGTTAGCAGAAAATAAAGATTTTAAAGAAGTGATTGGTGCTACAGAAAGACAAGAAAAAGAAATGTATCTTAGTGAGCTTGTATTACGCTTCATAGCTTTTTATTGTAAGCATAATGATTTAATTTTGAAAAATGGTGGAAGTATACAAGGTTTTTTATCAGATTTTATGCACTCTAGTATAGAAAAAAACCAAGATGATTTTTATCAAGCTAAGCAAGCTTTTTTAAATTCAGTAAGCTATTTGAATGAAAATAAGTTTTCAGACTTATTTAGAGATAATAGGGCTAGACAGTTTAATGCTAATCATTATGATACAATAATGTATATTTTGTCAAAAAATCTAAATAGATTTCAAAATTCACATCAATTTCAACAAATAATACAAAAATTATTAAATAATAAAGAATATGATAATAAATCTGGATCAAGCACTTATGCTACAAAAAGAATGCAAGAAAAAATTAAATTTGCAGAAGAATTTTTAGAAAATGAACTTACAAGAAATTAATGAAGAACTTTTGCAAGAATTTGAGTGGCGCTGTAATGAAATAATATTATTAAAGAATATGGTGAATTCTTGCGAAAAAGAAGAATATATAAAATTGATCTTAAAGATGAGCATTCCAATAATTTATGCACATTTAGAAGGCTTTATTGTTTCTGCTTGTAAAATTATATTGGAATATTTAAATACTTTGAAGCTTTCTAGTAATGATTATTCTGAAAAATTTATCATGATGGCATTTGATAAAGATATAAAATCACTTTCAGGTTCTCAAGATTTAGAGAAAAAGATTAAACATTTTTGTCGTATTCAAGAGAAGCTATTATGTCAATTAAAATTTGAGACAAAGGTTAATGTAAAGTCAAATTTAACATTTGAAGTTTTGGAAAATCTTTGTTTAAAATTTGATATTAGTAGTGTAAATTTTAAAGACTATAAAGATATACTTAATCAACTTGTAAATATTAGGAATGCTATTGCACATGGTGAAAATTCTTATAGTTTTGAAAGTTTCGCTGATATTGAAAAATATATTGAGCTGTTTGAGGCTTTATGCTTGGATTTTTCTAAAATTTTATTTAATATACTTGAAGATAAAAAATATAAAAAGGAGAAATAAATATGGATATACCTTTTAAAAGAGAAACGACAAGTTATTATGATTTTATTACAATGAGTGATTTGCAATGGCATTGCACAAAATGTGAATTAAAAGCAGCACAAGCTAAAACTTGGCAAACTTGGAGACATCAAGGTATTCAGCTAGATACTGATGAAAAAGGAAATTTTTATAAAGTACAATTATGCTCCAAATGCAATATGAACACCATTCATAGAAAACTAAAAAGCTTAGAAATTTTAGAAAATACTAAGACAAGAAGCGGCATCTCTGTTAGTTTAGCTAGAAGAATTAAGAATTGTCTTAGAAATGAAGAAGCTATTTTTCTAAGAGAAATGTCTCCTAATGAATTGGAAATTGATCATAAATTTCCACAGATTAGGTGGAAAACGGATGAGAGTAAAAATGATGGTTCTATGAGTGAAGAAGAAATAAAAAATAAGTTTATATTGTTAACTAGAAATAATAATTTGTTAAAATCGCGTTATTGTGAAAAATGTTTTAAAAATGGTACTAGAGGATATTTTCCTGAGATTAAATTTTGGTATAGAGGTAATGAAAAATGGCAAGGAGAAGATGATAATGATGAAAAGGGATGTGTTGGTTGTTTTTGGTATGATCCATATAGATGGAGAGAAGAGTTAAATAAATTTTTACAAATGCCAAAAAATAATGAACTACATCGGCAGTAAATTTAAGCTTTCATCTTTTTTGTTTAAAAGTATTGATGAGGTTTTAAAAGTAAAAAATCAAGTGTTAAAAGATTGTATCTTTTGTGATATTTTTGCAGGAACATCAGCGGTAGGAAAGCTATTTAAGTCAAAAGTCAAGCAAATCATCGCTAACGATAAGGAATTTTATAGTTTTGTTTTGGCAAAAAATTATATACAAAACTCAAATTTCTTATCTCGTGCTGATGAACTCATAGAAATACTCAATCAAACGCCATTAATCAAAGGTAAAATTTATAAACATTACACAATAGGTGGTGGCGAAAATAGGCAGTATTTTAGCGATTTTAATGCAATGAAAATTGATAGTATGCGTATTAAAATATCAGAGTGGAAATACGATAATTTTATTAACGAAAAAGAATATTATTTTTTGTTAGCCTCTTTGTTGGAAAGTGCTGATAAAGTAGCCAATACAGCATCTGTTTATGGGGCTTTTTTAAAACATCTTAAACCATCAGCACAAAAAGAACTTATATTATTGCCTGCAGAATTTGAATGCACCCATACAAAACACTTGGTTTTTAATGAAAATGCAAATGATTTAATCAAAAAAATCAAAGGTGATATTCTTTATCTTGATCCGCCTTACAATTCTAGAGAATATGGAGCAAATTATCATGTGCTTAATTCCATTGCAATGTATGATGATTTTATCCCACAAGGAAAAACGGGCTTGAGAGCCTATGAAAAATCTGCTTGGTGTAAGAAAAATTTGGTTTTTGATGCTTTAGAAGATTTAATTAAAAATGCTGATTTTAAATTCATTTTTTTAAGTTATAATGATGAAGGTTTGCTTTCTTTAGAGCAAATTAGACAAATCTTTGAAAAATATGGAAAATATGATTTTAAAAGCCAAATTTATCAGCGTTTCAAAGCAGATTCTAAGCGTATTTGTCAACAAAATAAAACTATAGAATATTTACATATTTTAGAAAAATTTTAAGGAAATAAATGAAGAAATGTCGCTTTTTTAGGTGCAGGAGCCATAGCTTCTAAAGTCGCACCCATGTTAAAACAAGCCGGTTTTACTCCTTATGCGGTAGGATCTTTAAGTAATGCTAAGGAATTTGCTAGTGCTTATGGTTTTTCTAAATTTTATACAAATTATGAAGAGCTTGTAAAAGATGAAAATATCGATCTTGTTTATATCAATACCCCGCATTCTTTACATTACTCTCACATAAAACTTTGCCTTCAAAATGCTAAAAATGTGCTTTGTGAAAAGTCTTTTACACTAAATTCCAAAGAGGCTAAAGAGCTTATAGAATTAGCCAGAGCTAAAAATTTGCTTTTGGCTGAAGGCATTTGGACGCGTTATATGCCTTATATAAGTATGGTTAAAGAACTTATAGAGCAAGGTTTTATAGGAGAGTTAGTAAGTATAGAAGCAAATTTAGCTTATAATGTTAAGGATATATACCGTATACAAAGCTTAGAGCTTGGGAGTGGGGCTTTGCTTGATGTGGGAGTTTATACTTTAAATTTTGCCCTTAGTTTTATACAAGATGAGATTAAAAATATAATGGCAACTTGTAAAAAAATGCCTAGCGGTGTAGATGAGAGTAATGGGGTGATTTTAGAGTTTAGTAAAGGAATTTTTGCTTTTTTAAATTCGAGTGTGGCTATGATAAATGATCGCAAAGGAACTATCAATGGGACAAAAGGTTATATAAGCGTGGATAATATCAACAACCCTACTCTTATAGAGCTTTACGATCAAGATAGAAAATGTATCAAAAGCTTAGCTGTGCCAAATCAAATCAATGGTTTTGAGTATGAATTTAAAGCTTGTTTTGAGGCCTTAGAACAAGGCAAGATAGAATGCGATGCAATCAAACATGATGAGATTTTAAAAGTGATGTCTTTGATGGATGAGTTGCGTAAGATTATGGGGATAAAATTTATCGGTGAGTGATCAACCTCCACCGATAAAGTATTTTTCAACATCATCAAGTAGTTTTTCACAAATTTGAGAATCTGTGTTTTTTTCTACTACAAGATTGATATAAGTTTTAGTATCTCTGAAACTTCCTGCAGATTTTGAATTTTCACGAGTGAGTTTTTGGTTTTCTTTGGTGTATTCTATATTGATGTTAAATTTAAGTGCAGCACTTGCTTCGCCTAAATTTGTTTTTACTACTACATTCATTTTAGAAGCTTTAGCGAGTGTGGCTTGGGTTTTGTTTATGATCTCTTTAAAGCGTTGGCAAGAGCGTATAAGTGTAGCGATGAATTTGTTATCAAGTCCTTCATAAGCTACTTTGAGTTTGTTTTTGATATCTTTTGTACTTTCTTTTTCAGGGGCGACAAAAACCATGTAAAAACCATTTTTTATAGCTACATTGTCTGTTTTTACATCGCGTCCGCTTGACATAACTTTAACATAAATGGCATTATCAAGATAAACACGATCTACCATAGGCCCATAAATTTCGTATTCTTTTTTTCGGACTATGACTTCACGAGCTAGGACATTTAATTTCACATTGGCTTCGTGGATAACAGGTTCCATTTCTTTTTTAATCTCTAAGAGTTCTTTTAACATCAACATCCTTTTTGTTACTTAAAATTACAATTATATCAATAATTTTCTTAATTTAAGAATTTTACAAACACATTTACTAAAAATATGATACATTAAGGATTGATTTGAAACAAAGGAGGAAAAGATGAAACAAATTTTTGAAATTTCAAATTCAGTCCAACAAAAAAGTAAAGACAATACTTTTAATCTGCTACTGCAACTCTCACTCTAAAACTCAATTTTATTTTTAATCATTTTTTATATTTTTAATTTTTTATCATTGTTGTTAAGTTTTTGAATTTTTAATTCATTTAGTCTGTTTGGTTTTAAAGGATTAAATCATGAAAGATAATAAAATCATAATCTTTGATACCACTTTGCGTGATGGAGAACAAGCTTTAGGCAGTTCTTTAGGTATCAATCAAAAATTACAAATCGCTTTAGCGCTTGAAAATTTAGGCGTAGATGTTATAGAAGCAGGTTTTCCGGTATCTTCACAAGGGGATTTTAAAGCGGTGCAAAAGATCGCTTCTAAGGTTAAAAACTCAACCATTTGTGCACTTTCTAGGGCATTGGATAAAGATATAGATATGGCTTATGAAGCTTTAAAAGTGGCAAAGCATTTTAGAATTCATACTTTTATAGCCACTTCGACTTTGCATATACAAGATAAATTAAAAAAAGATTTTGATGAAATTTTGTCTATGGCAAAAAGAGCGATTATAAGAGCAAGATCTTATACTGATGATGTAGAATTTTCATGCGAAGATGCAGGGAGAACTCCTATAGATAATCTTTGTTTTATGGTGGAAAATGCGATAAAAGCAGGCGCTAAAACTATAAATATCCCAGATACTGTGGGCTATACCTTACCAAGTGAATTTGCTAATATCATCAAAATTTTATTTAACAAAGTGCCAAATATAGACAAGGCTATCATTTCTGTGCATTGTCACAATGACTTAGGTATGGCAACGGGCAATAGCTTAAGTGCTATTTTACAAGGTGCAAGACAGATAGAGTGCACTATAAATGGACTTGGCGAAAGGGCGGGCAATTGTGCTTTAGAAGAAGTGGTTATGGCGATAAAAACTAGAAAAGATTATTTAAAAAATTTTTATACTGATATTAAATGTGAAAATATCTCTAAAACTTCAAAATTAGTTTCAGCTCTCACTAATGAAAGCATACCTTCACATAAAGCTATAGTGGGCAGCAATGCGTTTTCTCATAGTTCAGGCATTCATCAAGATGGAGTGCTTAAAAATAGGCAAACTTACGAGATCATAAGCCCTAGTGTCATAGGAATTCATGAAAATCGTATGCTAATGACAGCAAGAAGCGGAAGTGCTATGATAAAAACTTGCCTTGAAAATTTAGGCTATGATGAAAATACTTATAATTTAGATGATGTTTATGAGCGTTTTTTACGCCTTGCGGATAAAAAGGGTCAAGTGTATGATTATGATTTGGAAGCGTTGATGTTTTTAAGCTATGAGAATGAAGAAGAAAATGAACTTATACTTGAAAAATTAAGTGTGATTAGTGGCAATATCCCAACTGCTTGTGTTTGTATGCGTATCAAAGAAGAGCTAAAAACTGAAGCTTGCACAGGAAATGGTCCTGTTGAAGCAGTTTTTAACTGCATTGCTAGGATAACGAATTTAAAGCCTGTGTTAAAAGCTTATAGTATCAATGCAAAAAGTTCAGGGGTAGATGCTCAAGGACAAGTGGATGTGGATTTGGAATTTAAAGGGAGAAAATTCCATGGAAAAGGACTTTCAACAGATGTTATAGAAGCTTCAGCACAAGCTTTTGTGAGTGCTTACAATGCGATTTATCGCTCTTTAAAAGTAGAAGAAAGGAAAATGGCATGAAAACTTATAAAGTAGCTGTTTTAGCAGGAGATGGCATAGGGCCTTTGGTGATGAAAGAAGCTTTAAAAATTTTAACTTTTATCGCACAAAAATACAATTTTAGTTTTGAATTTAATGAAGCTAAAATAGGTGGTGCAAGTATAGATGCTTATGGAGTGGCTTTAAGTGATGAAACTTTAAAGCTTTGTGAGCAAAGTGATGCGATTTTATTTGGTTCTGTGGGTGGGCCTAAGTGGGATAATTTACCCATAGATCAAAGACCTGAAAGAGCCTCACTTTTGCCTTTAAGAAAGCATTTTAATTTGTTTGCAAATTTGCGTCCTTGTAAAATTTATGAAAGTTTAACTCATGCTTCACCTTTAAAAAATGAGATTATCCAAAAAGGAGTGGATATTTTATGTGTTAGAGAACTTACAGGTGGGATTTATTTTGGTAAGCAAGATTTAGGTAAAGAAAGTGCGTATGATACTGAAATTTACACTAAAAAAGAGATAGAAAGGATAGCTCATATCGCTTTTGAAAGTGCAAGAATAAGAAAGAAAAAAGTGCATTTAATCGACAAGGCGAATGTTTTAGCAAGTTCTATTTTGTGGCGAGAAGTGGTGGCAAATGTTGCAAAAGATTATCAAGATATAAACTTAGAGTACATGTATGTGGATAATGCTGCGATGCAGATTGTAAAAAATCCTAGCATTTTTGATGTTATGCTTTGTTCAAATCTTTTTGGTGATATTTTGAGTGATGAGTTAGCTGCCATTAATGGATCTTTGGGTTTGTTAAGTTCAGCAAGTTTGAATGATAAAGGTTTTGGACTTTATGAGCCGGCAGGTGGAAGTGCGCCTGATATAGCTCATTTAAATATAGCCAATCCCATAGCTCAAATTTTAAGTGCGGCTTTGATGTTAAAGTATAGTTTCAAAGAAGAACAAGCCGCACAGGATATAGAAAATGCTATATCTTTGGCATTGGCACAAGGAAAAATGACTAAGGATTTAAATGCTAAGTCGTATTTAAATACCGATGAAATGGGGGATTGTATTTTAGAAATTTTAAAGGAGAATGACAATGGCTAAAACTTTATATGAGAAAGTCTTTGATGCTCATGTGGTTTATGAAGGCAAAAATGAACTTCCTATACTTTATATCGATAGACATTTAATCCATGAAGTAACAAGCCCTCAAGCATTTTCAGGGCTTAAAATGGCTAAGCGTAGAATGGCAAGATCGGATTTAACTTTGGCTACTATAGATCATGATGTTTCAACTAAAAGTATGGATTTAAATGCTTGTTCTGATATGGCAAAAGAGCAAATTACAACATTGATGCAAAATACTAAGGAATTTGGAGTAAGGCTTTTAGGACTTGGAGATAAAAATCAAGGCATAGTTCATATAGTAGGTCCTGAGCTTGGCTTTACTTTACCTGGGGTTACTTTAGTTTGTGGGGATTCTCATACGGCAACACATGGGGCTTTTGGAGCTTTAGCCTTTGGTATAGGCACGAGTGAAGTAGAGCATGTTATGGCAACGCAAACTTTAAAACAAGCCAAACTTAAAACTATGAAAATCGAATGTAAAGGGCAGTTTCAAAAAGGCGTTTATGCTAAGGATTTGATTTTGTATTTGATCGCACAATATGGCACGGCAAAAGGCACAGGCTATGCTATAGAATTTTGCGGAGAACTTATAAGAAATTTAAGTATGGAAGCTAGAATGACTCTTTGTAATATGGCTATAGAATTTGGAGCTAAAGTAGGTATGATAGCTCCTGATGAGATCACTTTTGAGTATATTAAGGGAAAGGAATTTGCACCTAAAGGAGAAGAATTTCAAAAGTATTGTGAGTATTGGAAGAGTTTAAGAAGTGATGAAGGAGCAAAATATGATGAGAGTATTACTCTAGATGTAAGCAAGATACAACCACAAATTAGCTATGGAACAAATCCTTCGCAAGTGATTGGCATAGATGAAAAAATTCCAAAAATAAGTGATTTTAAAAATCAAAGTGAGCAAAAATCTTTGCTTGATGCTTTATCTTATGTAAATTTAGAGCAAGATCAAGTTATAGAAGGGGTAAAAATCGACATTGTATTTATAGGATCTTGCACAAATGGGCGTTTAGAAGATCTCAAAATAGCCGCTGATATCTTAAAAGGGCGCAAAATTCATAAAAATGTTAAAGCTTTAATCGTGCCTGGTTCAATGCAAGTAAGAAAAGAAGCTGAAAATTTAGGACTTGATAAGATTTTTATCGAGGCAGGGTGTGAGTGGAGATATGCAGGGTGTTCTATGTGTCTTGGTATGAATGATGACAAGGCAAATTCAGGTCAAAGAGTTGCTTCAACTTCAAATCGTAACTTTGTAGGCAGACAAGGTAAAGGTTCTATCACTCATTTGATGAGTCCTGCAAGTGCGGCAGCTTGTGCCATAGAAGGTGTTATTTGTGATAATAGAAAGTATTTAGGAGTTTAATATGCAAAAATTTATTATACATAAAGGTATAGCTTGTCCTTTAGAATATGCCAATATAGACACAGATCAAATTATACCTAAGCAATTTTTACTTGCAGTGTCTAAGCAAGGTTTTGGCAAGCATTTGTTCCATGATTTGCGTTATTTAGATGATAAAGAAAGTGTTTTAAATATGGATTTTAATCTTAACAAAGAAGAATATCAAAATAGCTCTATTTTCGTAAGTTTTGAAAATTTTGGTAGTGGCTCTTCAAGAGAGCATGCGCCTTGGGCTTTGGTTGATTATGGTATTAGAGCTATTATTGCACCTTCTTTTGCGGATATTTTTAAAAACAATGCCTTAGGAAATGGTTTGCTTACCATAGAACTTGCTAAAGACGAGGTTTTGGAAATAGTTGATGAGTTAAAAAAATCCCAAGATAAAAATATAGAAATTTCTTTGTTGGAAAAAAGAGTATTTTTTAAAGATAAGATTTTTTCTTTTGATTTAGATGATTTTCACAGAATTTGTCTTTTGGAAGGACTTGATAATATAGCTTTAACTTTAAAACATGAAGCACAAATCAAAGCCTATGAAAAAAACTCAAAAAGCTTTTTGGTTTAGAATTTTTTCATAAGCTAAAAAAGGATCTTGGTAATTAGGTATGTCAAAGTTTCCACAAAAATTAAAATCAAGCTTTTTAAAAAGCGAATTCATAGGAAAATTTTTACTATGAGTATCTGCTCTTAAACTTGCCTTGTGATTTTCCAAGGCAAAATTTTCGCAAAAATTTAAAAGTTTTTGTGCTACGCCTTTGCCTTTTGCATTTTGTTTGACGGCTAAACGGTGTAGATAAAAGGCTTTCTCATCATAATTTTTGTTAAAAATAACTTGTTTGTAAAATTCAGGTTCAAATTTTTCATTGATACAGATAAAGCCTAAAATTTCATCATTTTCTTTAAACACATAAAGTTCTTGTGCTTGTATATCTTCTTTAAAAACTATTTCATTGGGATAATTCTCATCCCATTGATGAAAATTCATAGCTTTCATAGCATTTAAAGCATCTTTTGTGATTTCAAGTATAGAATTTAAATCTTTATGGACGGCTTTTTGTATGATAGTGTTTTGCATGATAATCCTTTGTATAAGGAAGGGTGATGGTGGCTCCGATTGGACTTGAACCAACGGCCACTACCATGTCAAGGTAGTGCTCTACCAGCTGAGCTACGGAACCATATGGTGGAGCATAGCGGGTTCGAACCGCTGACCCCAACGCTGCCAGCGTTGTGCTCTCCCAGCTGAGCTAATGCCCCTTTATAAGTCTGAGATTTTATCGCAATATTACTTGTTTTTGGCTGAAAACTAAAATCAAATTTTTAATTTATGATGTAATATATGTATAAAAAGATTTATTTTTTATGAAAAATTAGAGAATTAATGAGAGTAATTTTACTATTTGATTAATTCTAAAATATCTCTTTTTTTGTTAAGTTCAAGTTGTCTAGAATAATAAAAATATTTGGTCAAAACCAAAATTCCTATATGGAATTCTTTTTTCTTATCTAAAAATTTCTTAATATATTGATGAGCATTATTAATAATTTCCAATGCATCTTTTGGGCGACTTTTAAAATATTCAATTACTGCTGACAAATTCTCATTATCAATCAAAGCAAAGTGATAATTTGGTTTTAAAGTTCCTTCCATAAACCAAGTTTCGCAAGTTATTTTTGGAGCTAAAACTAAAGAATTAGAATTCATAGCCCATTTTAAGTTGCTTGCTACATCGTTACCCTCTAAAGAAATTATAAATTTATATTTCATTTGTTCTTTTTTGTTTAAAAAGTTTTTTTTCCATTGGCTAGGTTGTTTTGAAGTATCTCCTATATCGCAAAAAGTTCTACCAAAATAAGAATCAAAAAATTCTTTTCGATGTTTTTGATATATTGCTCCTCTAAATATCGCTATATCCTTTTTATTTTCATAGTTTATGTTATCTTTTAAAAAGCAAAAGTGCCTATTTTTATCAAGTTTTAATAAAATATTATTTATATTATTTTCCAAAGATCTCGATTTGCAAATAGTTGCTTCTTTAAAAGTATGTCTTACATCGCCAAATTCTTTATTCCATAAAAATTCATCTTTAAAGTATTTACTGATTTCATAAGCATCAAAAGCATAAGAGGTGCTTTTAAAAGGAAATTTTCCTATTTTTTCCTTTGCTGTAGGTGTAAAAAATTCATCTATTTGATTATAATATTTAACTCGAGTTTGTATTTCTTCTAAGTCTTTAATATTGTATTTTAAAATATCATTAAAAATTTTTATCTAAATTTATTTGAAAAAATATCTTGGTATAAAAGATATTCCTATTCCTTTTAAATTCATCAAAAGTCTTGATTGTAACATTATAAAAAACCTAATAAATAAAATTTTTAATATTTTATCAAAAATTTAAGAATTTATAAACAATAAAATAACTTTTGACAAAACAATAATATTTTAAATATTAAAAATAAGAATGGCAGACAGGAAGGGATTCGAACCCTCGAAAGCTTGCACTTTACACGCGTTCCAGGCGTGCTCCTTCAACCGCTCGGACACCTGTCTATGAAATAAAGTGTTCATTATATCTATAAAAGCTTTAAAAATAAAGAAATTTTTTAAATATTGAAAATAAAATTATTTTTTTAAAAAATCAGAAAATTTTTAGTAAAAAGTAGTATAATTATATTTTTATTTTTAGTCAGGGTAGCTCAGCTGGTTAGAGCGCTGGTCTCATAAGCCGGAGGTCGGGAGTTCAAGTCTCCCCCTTGACACCATCCATTTTTATTGCTTCTTTTGTTTTTTAAAAATTTAAAAATATTTGTTTTTAGTTGCTAGTTTATTATGAACAAAAGCAAATATACTAATATTAAAGATTGAAATATATTTTTAATCTTCTTTTTCAAGTTTTAAAGTCTTATTGGTTTGAATGGCAATAGGAATTCTTTTATAAGGTTTGCTAAAATCTCTACAATAATCACAAGCTTTATAGAAATCTTTAATATAAAATTCAAAAAATTTTTCTATATTATCATCTAAATTTAGAAAATCGCCTTCAAATTCATTTAAACCTTTAAGACGACTTAAAGAACTTGAAACTGGACATACGAAAATAGCTCCATTTGAAGCCAATTCTTTACCTTTTAGATTTTCTCCTTCGCTTGTCATTAAACTTACACAGGGCATTTTGCAATAATAGTAATTTTTTATAATCTCTTCTTTGTTGCGCCCTCTTTTGTAAATTTTTTCTGGATCAAACCATGTAGAATTTTCTTTATTGGAGTCTAGAGAGTATGGGATTTTATTTTTTATAAGTTTTTTGATTATATCTTCTTGTTTTAATGGGATTTTTAAATTTGGTGAATTTTTATAATTTGAAATAGTGATTTTCCTAACTTTTTTAGAATGTTTGAGTTTATTAATTAATTCATCTTTAAAATCAATAGTACCATTTGTTACTAAACTAAATGTCAAAATTTTTTTTTGACAATTTAAGTAGTCAATAAGTTTAGGTAAATCTTTAAATAATAATGGTTCTCCACCTATAATTCTAATTCTTGCAATACTATCCACTTTGGAAAGTAAAATTTCAAGTGATTTTTTTATCCCTTCAAATGTGCAAGTATATTGATTATTTTGAGAGAAGTATTGCATTAAATTGTTGCAAGATTGACAACGCATGGTGCATTTTGTAGTTAAAACGAGCTCAAGATAAGGTATATCTATTATTCTTTTTTTAATACGCTTTTCGAAGTATTTTTGTAAAAAAAATTTTTTCATTAAAATTGCATAGGGTGTTTTATAAATTCTTGACATTCCTCGTTTTCCGTTTAGGTAAGAAAAATACCAATCTATATTTGGTTTAATATATCTTTCTTGAAATAATTTATTTTCGAGTAATTTTGTTGTATTTAACATTATTTCACCTTTCTTTATTTAAAAAATAAATTATACCAAAAAAACCTATAATTACAACAGCTGTTATAAAAACGATTTCAAAAATATCTAGCATTGTCATTGTTCTTTTGCCCTTTCTTTAAGCTGTCCACAAGCAGCTGAGATATCAAGCCCTTTACTTTCTCTTATAGTGCAAGTTACACCTTTACTACTGAGTAAATCTTGAAATTTAATCGCATTTTCTAAACTAGGGCGTTTATATAAACTTCCTTCATGTGGATTAAAGAGTATTAAATTCACTTTGGCTTTAATACCATTTAAAAGCTTGACTAATTCTTTAGCGTGTTCAAGCTTATCATTGATACCATCGATCAAAAGATATTCAAACATCACTCTTTTTCTTTGATCTATAGGAAATTCACGCACCGCATCCATAATCGCAGCGATATTATAAGCTTTATTGATAGGCATAAGTTCGGTTCGAAGCCCATCATTAACCGCATGCAATGATATAGCAAGTAAAACACCTAAATTCATTTGACCTAATTCTTTGATTTGTTTTGCCAAACCGCTAGTGCTGATGGTTTGACGGCGAGGACTTATGGCAAGTCCATCATTTTGTGCTAAAATTTTTACCGCTTTAGAAACATTTTTAAGATTATCCAAAGGCTCGCCCATACCCATATATACTATATTTACACGGCGTTCATAAGGGATATTATTTTGTTTTTTGATCCATAAAATTTGTCCGACTATCTCCCCTGCACTTAAATTTCTTTTCAAACCACCCTTGGCAGTAAGACAAAAACTACATCCACTTTTACAACCCACTTGAGAAGAAACACAGATAGTGTATCTTGCATGAGAAATTCTTTTGCCTTCTGCGTCTATTTTTTCTTCTTTCATAGGCAAAAGCACACTTTCTACCCTTAAACCATCAACGAGTTCAAAAAGATATTTTATACTTCCATCTTTACTTTGCTCATTTTTAACACATTTTACAGGGGAAAAATGAAAATTTTGCGCAAGTTCTAAACGTAGATATTTTGGTAAACTTGACATATCGGAAAAATTATTGGCATATTTTTGATAAATCCATTGATAAATTTGTTTCACGCGAAACATCGGTTTGATTTTTTCTCCTAATTCTTCAGGTAAAAAATCTAAAATATTAACAAGCTCTTTCAAAATTATTTTCCTTTTTGAATTTTTAAATATAATGATATTTTTTTAAGTATTCTTCTAATTTTTCTTTTGCCTTTTGATGATTTTTTATAAAATCTTCGTGAGCGTTTTCATTGCAAAAATTTGTTGCACACAAAATACACTCTGCATCAATATTTAAATTTTTAGCTACACTTAAAACAGAAAAGGCTTCCATATTTTCTGCAAAAAAACCTAATTTCGAAAATTCTTTTGCTGCTTTTGAATTTTGACAAATATAATTTGAAGAATTGATCTTGATTGTTTCACGAGAAACATTTTCTTTTTCTAAACAAATTTCATATTTTGCAGGAGTATAAAAAGCATGTGAAATTTTAGAAAATTCTACATTAAAAGCGTGTGAACTTTTGTAAATTTCTAAAATTTTACCCTTATCGTAAAGCCCACAAGTTCCTATAAATATAAGTTTTGATGGTTTTTCTTTGAAGCAAAGTTGACCCAAATGAAAAGCTGATTCAACCAAACCTATACCTATAGCTTTTGCAAAAGAAAAATTTTCATTTCCACCCGCACAAACAATCATTTTGATCCTTATGAAATTTTACAAAAATAATTCTACCTAAAAAGACTTAATTAAGAATTTTTAGATAAAATTATTTCTTATGGTTAAAGCAAAAAAACAATACGGACAAAATTTTTTAATCGATAAAAGCGTATTAGCAAAAATCATCCAAGCCATACCCAAAGAGATGAACAATATTATTGAGATTGGGCCTGGCTTAGGTGATTTAACGCAAGAACTTTTAAAAATTTCTCAAGTAAAAGCTTATGAAATCGATAATGATCTCATACCTATTTTAAAAAAGAAATTTCAAAAAGAACTTGAATGTGGAAAATTTAACTTGATCCATCAAGACGCAAGCGAAGCTTTTAATCCTAGTCTTGATGAAAAACCATATTTTTTGGTTGCAAATTTGCCTTATTATGTTGCAAGTCACATTATATTAAAAGCTTTAGAAGATAAAAATTGTCTAGGGCTTATTGTAATGGTGCAAAGAGAAATGGCTGAAAAATTCTGCGCTAAAGAAGGAAATAGTGAGTTTTCTTCCTTAGGTGTTTTAAGTGCAATGATTTGCGAAAGAAAAATGCTTTTTGATGTTGATCCACAATGTTTTAATCCACCGCCAAAAGTTATGTCAGCGGTGATGAGTTTGATTAAAACTAAGGATTTTGATGAACTTTGCGAAATAGAAAATTTCAAAAATTTTCTAAAAGACTGTTTTAAAGCTCCTAGAAAACAACTCTTAGGAAATTTAAAAACATATAAAGCAAAAGTTTTAGAAGTTTTAAGCACTCTTGGCTTAAAAGAAAACATCAGACCACATGAAATTTGCGTTGATTCATACCTTAAAATTTATGACAAATTAAAGGATGAATATGGACGAAAACAAAGAGATAAATAAAAACGAACAAAATCCGAACTCAAATTCAAAAAACAATAAACGCTATAAATATAAAAATCGCAGAAAAAAATTAGCCGATTCTTTACAAAATGAAAACGATACTCCAAAAATCGATCAAAATTCCAACAAGGAAATTTCTGAAAACTCAGAAAATAAAACTGAGAAAAAAAAGAAAAAAAATCGCAATCTTCCTTCAAAACTCACAGGTAATGAAGATTGGCAAATCGCTCTTGCAGAATGTATAGAAGCTAACCGTGTTTCACATGAAAACCGCTTACACCCTTTAAAATATAACAATTCTAGCGAACATAAAATCCGCATCACTCCTTTAGGGGGCTTAGGAGAAATTGGTGGAAATATCAGTGTTTTTGAAACCAATAAAGATGCAATTATAGTAGATATAGGTATGAGTTTTCCTGATGGAACTATGCATGGGGTAGATATTATCATCCCTGATTTTGACTATGTAAGAAAAATTAAAGATAAAATTCGTGGTATAGTGATCACTCATGCACACGAAGATCATATCGGTGCGGTGCCTTATTTCTTTAAAGAATTCCAATTTCCTATCTACGCTACACCTTTAGCTTTAGGAATGATTTCAAACAAATTTGAAGAACATGGCTTAAAAGCAGAACGCAAATGGTTTCGCCCTGTAGAAAAACGCCGTGTTTATGAGATAGGCGAATTCGATATAGAATGGATTCATATCACGCATTCTATCATTGATGCTTCAGCACTTGCGATCAAAACAAAAGCAGGAACGATTATCCACACAGGTGATTTTAAAATCGATCAAACTCCAATTGATGGCTATCCAACAGATTTAGGACGTTTAGCACATTATGGAGAAGAAGGAGTTTTATGTCTTTTAAGTGATAGTACAAATTCTTATAAAGAAGGTTATACAAAAAGTGAAAGCTCTGTAGGGCCAACTTTTGATCAAATTTTTTCGCGTACTAAGGGTAGGGTGATCATGAGTACTTTTAGTTCTAATATCCACCGTGTTTATCAGGCTATCACTTATGGTTTAAAATACGGCAGAAAAGTTTGTGTTATTGGTCGTTCTATGGAAAGAAATCTTTATACTACTATGGAATTAGGCTATATTAAACTTGATAGAAAAATTTTCATCGATGCTGATGAGGTAAGCAAATATAAAGACAATGAAGTGCTTATTGTAACTACAGGAAGTCAAGGCGAAACCATGAGTGCGCTTTATAGAATGGCAACTGATGAGCATAAATTTATAAAGATTAAGCCTACAGATCAAGTAATCATTTCAGCTAAAGCCATACCAGGAAATGAAGCAAGTGTTTCTGCGGTGCTTGACTATCTTTTAAAAGCAGGAGCTAAAGTAGCGTATCAAGAATTTAGTGAAATTCATGTAAGCGGACACGCTAGCATAGAAGAGCAAAAACTTATGCTAACCCTTACTAAACCTAAATTTTTCTTACCGGTTCATGGAGAATACAATCATATCACCAAACACAAAGAAACAGCGATGAAATGCGGTATCCCCGAAAGAAATATCTATCTTATGAGTGATGGCGATCAAGTAGAACTTTGCCAAAAATATGTCAAACGCATAAAAACCGTAAAAACAGGTAAAGTTTTTGTGGATAATCAAATCAACAAACAAATTGCCGATGATGTAGTTATAGATCGTCAAAAACTTGCAGATAGTGGTATAGTAGTTATTATCGCACAAATTGACAAAACTACAAAAACACTGATCAACAAGCCAAGAGTGTTTAGCTATGGGTTAGTAGCTGACAAACACGATCATGCTTTTAGTAAAGATATGGCTGAAGTTTTAGGGCAATTTTTCATCAATGTTAAAGATGAAGTACTCAATGATCCAAGATTTTTAGAAAACCAAATCCGCCAAGTCTTAAGAAAGCATATCTTTAGAAAGATTAAAAAATACCCAACCATAGTTCCAACTATTTTTGTAATGTAAAAAAGGGCAAAAACGCCCTTTTTAAGGAAGATCAAATGAGAATTAATAAATTTATATCCCATAACACTCGTTATTCACGCCGTGAAGCTGATGAACTTATCAAACAAGGCTTAGTAAAAATAAACAACAAAATTGCCCTTTTAAGCGATGAAGTTAAATTTGATGATAAAGTTTTTGTTAAAGGTAAAAGAGTGCAAAAAAGAACGCAATTTAGCGTGATAATCTACCATAAACAAAAAGGTGAAATTGTCAGTAAAAAAGACGATCGTGGAAGAAAAACTATATACGATACCTTGCCAAGACAATTTAGTACTTGGCTTAGCGTAGGTAGATTGGATTATGCAAGCGAGGGCTTGCTTTTGCTTACAGATTCTCCTGTGATTGCCGATGCTTTAATGCATAGCGATTTAGAAAGAGAATACTACCTTAAAGTTAAAGGCACGGTGAGCAAACAAGTCATCGAAGCCATGCAAAATGGACTTGAGATTAAAAATGAAAAAAAAGGCGCACATGCAAAAACTAAAATTACCTCTATGAGTTTTGCTCCTTTTATAGACTTTGAAATTTTTGGATCAAGTGGAGGTTATACTAAGCTTAGAGTGGTTATAAATGAAGGTAAAAATAGAGAGCTTAGACGCTTTTTTGGACATTTTGATCTTGAAGTCATGGATCTTAAGCGTGTTGCTTTTGGGGCTTTAGATCTTGGTATGTTGAAGGCAGGAAAACATCGCTATTTGGAAAATGGAGAATATGAAAAATTAAGAGATTTTTTAAAATTTAATGAAATAAGATATTGACCATTATATACAAAAATTTAAAAAATAATGATAATTTTTAAATTCTAAAAATTCTATTTTTATCCTTTTTAAAAGGAAAATAATAGAAAAATTTCATCAAATTCCTTGACTTTGAAAACAAGATTTTATATACTCTCATTTCAATTTTTATAAATTGGTTAGTTTTTAACTAACGAGTTCTTTTTAAAGGAAATATTATGGAAAGAATTAGGCTTAAGCTAAAAGCTTATGACCATCGAGTACTAGACAGAACAGTTGCAGCAATCGTAGAAGCTGTTAAAAGAACAGGTGCGGATATCAGAGGTCCGATACCAATGCCTACTAAAATCAAACGCTATACAGTTTTAAAATCTCCACACATTAACAAAGATTCTCGTGAGCAGTTTGAAATAAGAATTCACGCGCGTATGCTAGATATAGTAGCAGCGACTCCAGATACAGTTGATTCTTTAACTAAGCTTGATTTAGCGCCAGAAGTAAGCGTTGAAGTAAGAGCTATGGGTAAGTAAGGATAAGATATGGAATATATTGTAGAAAAAATCGGAATGAGCAGAACAATTACTAATCCAAGTATCGCTGTAACTTTACTAAGAGTTGTAAATGCAAAAGTATGTGAAGTTGAAGGCGGAAAGGCTTTAGTAGCATATCCAAAAGGTAAAGCAAGTAATAAATGTGTCGCAGGACAACAAAAAAAGTATAATCTTTCTGCAGAATACAATAGATTTGCGACTTTAGAAGTAGCAAACACTGAAGCAGGAGATTTAGATGAAACTCCATTAAATGAAGCAAAAATTTTAAAAGTAAGCTTTAACACTAAAGGTAGAGGTTATAGCGGTGTTATGAAAAGACATAACTTCGCAGGGGGTCCAGCAAGTCACGGTTCTAGATTTCACAGACGCCACGGATCTATTGGTAATAGAGAATGGCCAGGTCGTGTTCAACCAGGTATGAAAATGGCAGGACATTATGGAAATACTAAAGTAACCGTTAAAAACGAAGTTGTATCTTATGATGCTGAAAACAAAATTTTAGTAGTTAAAGGTGCAGTACCAGGTTATAATGGTGCTATGGGTAAAATAAGGATTGCAAAATGAGTAAAGTAGTTGTTTTAAATGATAAATTAGAAAAAGCAGGTGAACTTGATTTACCTTCAAAATATGCGGAAGTAAATCCACACAATCTTTACTTGTATGTAAAATCTTACCTTGCAAGTTTAAGAGCAAATACAGCTCATACTAAAGGTAGAAGTGATGTAAGTGGTGGTGGTAAAAAACCTTGGAGACAAAAAGGTCGTGGCGGTGCTAGAGCGGGTTCAACAAGAACTAACGTTTGGGTAGGCGGTGCGGTTGCTTTTGGTCCAACAAATGAAAGAAACTACTTCCAAAAAGTAAATAAAAAACAAAAAAGATTGGCGCTTGAAAGAGCTTTAGCAGATAAAGCAGCTAAAGGTGCGTTATTTACTGCTGATTCTTTGGCTATTGAAAGTGGTAAAACAAAAGATGCAAACGCTGTGATTAAAAAACTTGGCGTCAAAGATGCTTTAATCGTTAAAGATTTACTAGATGAAAAAACACTTTTAGCTTACAGAAATTTAGCAAATTGCTATGTAGTTGATGTAAGCGAAGTAAATGCTTATTTAGTATCTGTATTTAATGCTGTTATCATAGAAAAATCAGCGTTAGAATCTATTACAAAAGAGGGATAATTATGGCAGATATTACTGATATAAAGACTATACTTTACACAGAAAAAAGTTTGAATTTGCAAGAGCAAGGTGTCGTAGTTATTCAAACTTCACCAAAGATGACTAAAACAGGCTTAAAAGCGGTTTTAAAAGAGTATTTTGGTGTAACTCCAAAAAGCATCAATTCATTAAGAATGGATGGAAAAGTTAAGCGTTTTAGAGGTCGTTTAGGTCAAAGAAACGATTACAAAAAATTCTATGTTAAGCTACCTGAAGGTGTTAGCTTAGAAAATACGGAGGCTTAAGATGGCAATTAAAACTTATAAACCATATACTCCAAGTAGAAGATATATCACAGGTTTAAGTTCTGAAGATATTACAGCTAAACCAAGTGTACGCTCACTACTTGTTAAACTTCCAGCACACGCGGGTCGTAACAGCTATGGAAGAATTACAAGTCGTCATAAAGAAGCGGGTGCTAAAAAACTTTACAGAATTATTGATTTTAAACGTCGTAAATTCGGTATAGAAGGCAAAGTAGAAGCGATCGAGTATGATCCATATAGAAATTGTAGAATTGCTTTGATTGCTTATAAAGATGGGGAAAAAAGATATATTCTTCAACCACGTGGATTAAGCGTTGGAGATATCGTTGCAGCTGCTGAAAGCGGACTTGATATTAAACCAGGTAATGCAATGAAACTTAAAAATATTCCTGTGGGTACTATTGTTCATAATGTTGAGTTAAAACCAGGTAAAGGCGGTCAAATGATCCGTTCTGCGGGTGCTTATGCACAACTTATGGGTAAAGAAGAAAAATATGTTATTTTAAGACTTGCAAGTGGCGAAATGAGACAAGTTTTAGCTGAATGTATGGCAAGTATCGGCGAAGTTGGAAATGAAGAATGGGCTAACGTAACTATCGGTAAAGCAGGTAGAAATCGCCATAGAGGTATCCGTCCACAAACTCGTGGTTCTGCTATGAACCCAGTAGATCACCCGCACGGTGGGGGTGAAGGTAAGAAAAATTCAGGCCGTCATCCAGTAACTCCATGGGGTAAACCAACTAAAGGTGCGAAAACTCGTCGTAAAAAAGCTAGCGATAAGCTAATAATTTCAAGAAGAAAAGGAAAGTAAGATGGCTAGATCACTAAAAAAAGGTCCTTTTGTTGATGATCATGTAATGAAAAAAGTCATCGCTGCTAAAAAGGCTAATGATAATAAACCAATTAAAACTTGGTCAAGAAGAAGCACAATTACTCCTGATATGATAGGACTTACATTTAATGTTCATAATGGTAAAAGCTTCATTCCGGTTTATATTACTGAAAATCACATCGGTTATAAACTTGGTGAATTTGCTCCAACACGCACATTCAAAGGGCATAAAGGCTCTGTGCAAAAGAAAATTGGTAAGTAAGGGATAAGATATGAGTAAAGCATTAATTAAATTCATAAGATTATCTCCAACTAAAGCAAGATTGATTGCTAGAGAAGTTCAGGGGATGAATGCAGAATTAGCTATGGCTAGTTTAAAATTTATGCCAAATAAAGGTGCAAAATACATCGCAAATGCAATTTCAAGTGCGGTAGCAAATGGCGGCTTTGAAGCAAATGAAGTGATTGTAAAAAGTTGTCGTGTGGATGCAGCTGCGGTATTAAAAAGATTTAGACCAAGAGCTAGAGGAAGTGCAAGTCGTATTAGAAAACCAACTTCACATATTTTAGTAGAAGTGGCAAAAGCAGAAGTGAAAGCTGAAGAGAAAAAAACAGTAGCTAAAAAAGCTCCAGCAGCTAAAAAAACTACTACAACAAAAGCTCCAGCTAAAAAAACAACAAGCACTAAAAAAGCAACAGCGAAAAAGGAAAGCTAATGGGACAAAAAGTTAATCCAATTGGTCTAAGACTAGGAATCAATAGAAACTGGGAATCAAGATGGTTTCCGACTAAAGCAAATTTAGTAGAAAATATCGGTGAAGATTACAAAATCAGAGCTTTCTTAAAAAGAAAACTTTATTACGCAGGAATCAGTCAAATTTTAGTAGAAAGAACTGCTAAAAAACTTCGCGTTACTGTAGTTGCTGCAAGACCAGGTATCATCATCGGTAAAAAAGGTAGTGATGTTGATAATTTAAGAAAAGAATTGCAAGATTTAATCGGTAAAGATGTAAATATCAATATCAAAGAAGAAAGAAAAGTAGGAGCTTCAGCTCAACTTGCTGCTGAAAGTGTTGCAACTCAACTTGAAAAAAGAATTGCTTTTAGAAGAGCGATGAAAAAAGTAATTCAAGGTGCGCAAAAAGCAGGTGCTAAAGGGATTAAAGTTTCAGTTTCTGGTCGTTTAGGTGGTGCTGAAATGGCAAGAACAGAATGGTATCTTGAAGGACGCGTTCCACTTCATACTTTAAGAGCAAAAATCGATTATGGTTTTGCAGAAGCTAGAACTACTTATGGAAACATAGGGGTTAAAGTATGGATCTTTAAAGGTGAAGTATTACACAAAGGTATGCAACCTGAAAAAACTGAAGAAAGTGCTCCAGCTAAAAAGCCAAGACGCACAAGAAGGGGTAAATAATCATGTTAATGCCAAAAAGAACTAAATATCGCAAAATGATGAAAGGGCGTAACAGAGGTTATGCTAATCGTGGAACAGAATTTACTTTTGGTGAATTTGCATTAAAAGCAACTGAAGCAGGACGCATTAACTCACGCCAAATCGAAGCAGCACGTATCGCTTTAACTCGTTTTGTTAAAAGACAAGGAAAAACTTGGATTAGAGTTTTCCCAGATAAGCCTTTGACAAAAAAACCTTTAGAAACTCGTATGGGTAAAGGTAAAGGTGCTGTTGAAGAATGGGTAATGAATATCAAGCCAGGCCGTATCATTTATGAAATGGCAGGAGTAAGCGAAGAAATGGCAAGAGAAGCATTGACTTTAGCTATGCATAAACTTCCATTTAAAACTAAGTTTGTTACAAGAGAGAGCCAAAATGAAATATACTGAGATTAAAGATAAAACAGCAGCTGAGCTTGCAACAATGCTAAAAGAAAAAAAGGTGCTTTTATTCACTTTAAAACAAAAGCTAAAAACAATGCAACTTACTAATCCAAAAGAGATTAGCCAAGTAAAAAAAGACATTGCTAGAATAAATACAGCAATTAACGCTTTAAGATAAGGATAGAAAATGGCATTTAAAAGAGAAATTCAAGGCGTTGTTGTTAAAATCGCTGGTGAAAAAACCGCAAGTGTTTTGGTTGAAAGAAAAGTGGTTCATCCAAGATATAGAAAAATTGTTAAACGCTTTAAAAAATATCTAATTCATGATGAGAGAAATGAAGTTAAAGTTGGTGATACTGTTGTTGCAGTAGAATGCAGACCACTTTCAAAAAGAAAATCATTTCGCTTAAAATCTGTATTAGCTACAGGAGTTGAGTAATGATTCAAAGTTTTACAAGACTTGCAGTTGCTGACAATAGCGGTGCAAAAGAATTAATGTGTATCAAGGTTTTAGGGGGTAGTAAAAGAAGATACGCTACCGTAGGTGATGTAATCGTTGCATCTGTTAAAAAAGCTTTACCAAATGGAAAAGTTAAAAAAGGTCAAGTGGTAAAAGCGGTTATCGTTAGAACTAAAAAAGAAATTCATAGAGATAATGGTTCTTTGATTCGTTTTGATGAAAATGCTGCGGTTATTCTTGATAACAAAAGAGAGCCTATCGGAACTCGTATCTTTGGGCCAGTGGGCAGAGAAGTTAGATATGGTGGCTTTATGAAAATCGTTTCACTAGCACCGGAGGTATTATAATGGCGGTTAAATTAAAAATCAAAAAAGGTGATAGCGTTAAGGTTATCACAGGTGATGATAAAGGTAAAACAGGTAAAGTTTTAGCGGTATATCCAAAAACACTTAAAGTGGTAGTTGAAGGATGCAAAATCGCTAAAAAAGCTATTAAGCCGAGCGAGAAAAACCCAAATGGTGGTTTTATCAATAAAGAAATGCCAATGGATATTTCCAATGTGGCAAAAGTTCAGGAGTAAGCGATGATGAGATTAAAAGAAAAATACAATCAAAGCATTAAACCTGCATTGGTTAAAGAATTTGATATTAAAAATCCTATGCTTATCCCTGTGATCGAAAAAGTAGTTATCAGCGTAGGTGCTGGTGAGTTGGCTAAAGATCAAAAAGTATTGCAAAATGTTGCAGATACTATTTCTTTAATTGCAGGACAAAAGGCTGTGATTACTAAAGCTAAAAAATCAGTCGCAGGATTTAAAGTTCGCGAAGGTTTTCCTGTGGGTGTAATGGTAACTTTAAGAAAAGAAAATATGTATGCTTTTCTTGATAAATTAATTTCTATTGCTTTGCCAAGGGTGAAAGACTTTAGAGGTTTAAGTAGAGATGGTTTTGATGGACGCGGAAACTATAACTTCGGTCTTGATGAGCAGTTGATGTTCCCAGAAGTGGAGTATGATAAAATTTTAAGAACTCATGGTATGAACATTTCTATAGTTACAACAGCACAAAATGATAAACAGGCACAAAAGTTATTAGAACTTATCGGTGTGCCATTTACAAAAGGAAAGTAAGATGGCTAAAAAATCAATGATTGCAAAAGCGGCACGCAAGCCTAAATTTAAGGTTAGAGCTTATACAAGATGCCAAATTTGTGGGCGTCCGCATTCGGTTTATAGAGATTTTGGAATTTGCAGAGTTTGCTTAAGAAAAATGGGTAACGAAGGTTTGATTCCAGGTCTTAAGAAAGCAAGTTGGTAAGGATAAAATATGATAAATGATATTATTTCAGATTCACTCACTCGTATCAGAAATGCAGGAATGAGAAAGCTTGAAACAACCAAGCTTTTACATTCTAAAGTTGTAGAAGCTTTAGTTGGAATTTTTCAAGCTAAGGGCTATATTGAGAGTTTTAATGTTATTGAAGAAGATAAAAAGAAATTTATCAATGTAGTTTTAAAATACGATGAAAAAGGTAAGAGTGTTATCAATGAGCTTAAAAGAATTTCTAAGCCTGGTCGTCGTGTTTATAAAGGTAAAGATGAAATCAAGCGTTTTAAAAATGGTTATGGTACTATCGTAGTTAGCACAAGTCATGGTGTTTTAGCTAATGATGAAGCTTATAAAGCAGGTGTTGGCGGCGAAATTTTATGTACCATTTGGTAAAAAATCTGCTTTTTATGGCATTGGGTATCCATTCTTTTAAAAAAGTAGAAATATCCTAGACAAATAAAAAGGAAAAATATGTCTCGTATAGGTAAACAACCGATTGCTATTCCAGCAGGAGTAGAAGTAAAATTAGAAGGAAATTTGCTTAAATTTAAAAAAGGAAATTTAGCAAAAGAACTTGATACTAAAGCAAATGTAAATGTTGAGATTAAAGATAATAATATTCTTTTTTCTCCAAAAGGTGAAGACAGACAAAGTAGAGCTTATTGGGGAACTTACAGAGCTTTAGCTTACAATATCGTTGTAGGTTTAACTCAAGGTTTTTCAAAAACTCTTGAAATCAATGGAGTTGGTTATAAAGCAGCTTTAAAAGGTAAAGTTTTAGAACTAAGCCTTGGTTTTTCTCATCCTATTAATTATGATATTCCAGAAGGAATTGAAATTGTAGTGGATAAAAATACTATTGCAGTTAAAGGAAGTGATAAACAAGTTGTAGGTCAAGTTGCTGCTCAAATTCGTGAATTTAGACCGCCAGAGCCATATAAAGGAAAAGGCGTTAAGTATTCTGATGAACGCATTATCCGCAAAGCTGGTAAGACATCTAAGAAGTAAGGGTAGAATATGAGAGCAAATGTATTAAAAAGAAAACTAACTTTAAGAATCAAAAGAAAAAAAAGAATTAGAGCGAAAATTTCAGGTTGTGAAAATTTTCCAAGAATTTCTGTATTTAAATCGAACAGAACTCTATATATCCAAGCGATTGATGATGTAAAAGCTGTAACTTTAGCAGCAGTTGATGGACGCAAACTTGGCGTTAAAGCAAATAAAGAAGGTGCTAAAAAAATCGCTGCTGAATTTGCTAAAACTTTAAAAGCTAAAAAGATAGAACAAGCTGTTTTTGATAGAAATGGTTATGTATATCATGGTGTTATCGCAGCATTGGCTGAATCTT
Organism: Campylobacter sp. 2014D-0259; assembly: GCF_008000505.1. Classification (NCBI taxonomy): domain Bacteria; kingdom Pseudomonadati; phylum Campylobacterota; class Epsilonproteobacteria; order Campylobacterales; family Campylobacteraceae; genus Campylobacter; species Campylobacter sp. 2014D-0259. Next base: position 120,128 of record NZ_VOAQ01000026.1, on the reverse strand, counting down.
TAAGAGAAAATGGCATTAGGCTATAAGGGGTAAATCGATGGAAAAATATAATAGAGAAGAATTTGAAGAAGTAATCGTCGATATCGGCAGAGTTACTAAGGTTGTTAAAGGTGGTAGAAGATTTAGATTTACTGCTTTAGTTATCGTTGGAAACCGCAAAGGTTTAGTAGGTGTTGGTTATGGTAAGGCTAAGGAAGTTCCAGATGCTATCCGTAAAGCTGTTGACGATGCGTTTAAAAATATCGTTGAAGTTAAAACTAAAGGCTCAACTATCGCTCACGATGTAGAGGTAAAATATAACGCAAGTAGAATTTTACTTAAACCAGCTAGTGAAGGTACAGGAGTTATCGCAGGTGGTTCTACACGCCCTATCGTGGAACTTGCAGGTATTAAAGACATCTTAACCAAGTCTTTGGGTTCAAATAATTCAGCTAATGTGGTTCGTGCTACAATCAAAGCTTTAACAATGTTAAAAGGATAAGAAGATGAATTTAACAAAAGCAGCGGGTTCAACGCATAAAACTAAAAGAATTGGCCGTGGTCAAGGTTCTGGCATGGGTAAGACTGCTACTAAAGGGGGTAAAGGTCAAACTGCTAGAAAAGGTTATAATGAAAAAAGAGGTTTTGAAGGGGGTCAACAACCACTTCAAAGAAGACTACCAAAAGTAGGTTTTACTTCTAAAATTCAAAAACCTTATGTGATCAATGTTGAAAAAATCACAGCTGTAAAAGAGCTTAGTGAAATTACATTTGATAGCATTAAAAGTGTTCACAAAATTTCAAAATCTGTGAATAAAATCAAATTAATTGGTGCAAGTGCAAAAGACTTAGTATTAAAAATCAAAGACGAGAATATTAGCGTCACCGGATCAAAATAATGAATAGAGCATTGACGAATAAGATTTTAATCACCTTAGCATTTTTGTTTGCTTATAGGGTTCTGGCTTATGTGCCAGTTCCTGGCGTCAATGCTGATGTGATTGCGGAATTTTTTAACAACAATCAAAACAATGCTTTGGGTTTATTTAATGTTTTTAGTGGTGGAGCGGCTGAACGCTTTTCTATTATTTCTTTAGGTATTATGCCTTATATTACTGCTTCTATTATTATGGAGCTTCTTGCAGCAACTTTTCCAAATATTGGTAAGATGAAAAAAGAGCGTGATAGTATGCAAAAATATATGCAAATTATCCGTTATGCGACTATTGTGATTACTTTGGTTCAAAGTATAGGCGTTGCTATAGGTTTGCAAAGCTTGCACGGTCGTGGTGGTGCAGGGGCTATAATGGTGGAAGATTTAAATATGTTTATCGCACTTTGTGCTATTTCTATGCTTGCAGGAACTATGCTTTTAATGTGGCTTGGCGAACAAATCACACAAAGAGGTATAGGAAATGGTATTTCTTTAATCATTTTTGCAGGTATTGTTTCAGGTATTCCAAGAGCGATTTCAGGAACTGTAGGGCAAATCAATTCAGGCGAGATGAATTTCTTAACCGCTTTTGCAATTTTTGCTTTGATTTTAATCACCATAGGCGTGATTATTTATGTAGAACTTGGAGAAAGAAGAATTCCTATTTCTTATTCTCGTAAAGTTGTAATGCAAAATCAAAACAAACGCATTATGAATTATATTCCTATTAAACTCAATCTTAGTGGGGTTATTCCACCGATTTTTGCTAGTGCGATTTTGATGTTTCCAACAACGATTTTACAAACTAGTACAAATCCTTATCTACAAGCCATTAATGACTTTTTAAATCCAAATGGTTATTTGTTTCATGTTTTAACTTTCTTGTTTGTAATTTTCTTTGCTTATTTTTATGCTTCTATCGTATTTAATGCTAAAGATATAGCAGAAAATTTGAAAAAACAAGGTGGTTTTATCCCTGGAATTCGTCCAGGTGAAGGAACTTCAAGTTATCTTAACGAAGTAGCTTCTCGTTTAACTTTATCAGGTTCTATTTATTTAGGGCTTGTTGCAACCTTACCTTGGGTTTTGGTGAAATTTATGGGTGTACCTTTTCATTTTGGCGGTACTTCTGTACTTATTGTAGTTCAAGTAGCACTTGATACGATGAGAAAAATTGAAGCTCAAATTTATATGAGTAAATACCAAACTTTAAGTGCGGTAGGTTTGTAATTTAAAATTATCCAAGCAGGAAAAATTTCCTGCTTGGATAATTTATTTTTCATGAAAAATTAAATTTTTATCAAAAGTAAAATCATTGTAATGAATATTTAAAACTTCATTATTGAGTAAAACGACAGCATATTCTGGATTTCTAAATTCTAATAATATTTCATTGCTATTTAAATCAAATTTAACCTGATGGTTGATGCCTTTAAGAGAAGAAAAGGAAATATCTTTCCATCTTCCACAAAGAGTGCTATGATAATGCCCAAAAAATAAGTGTTTTATATTTTTATATGAGTTAAATAGCTTATAAAGTTCTAAAGAGTGTTTTTCATCAAGTCCTATAAAATCCATAGCTCTAAGGCCAGTTTTAAAAGGAGCATGATGTAAGCAAATAAATATATTTTTGTTTTGGTTTCTCTCTAAGGCATTTTTTAGCCAAATTTGGCGTTTTTGACAATACTCACCTCCGTGACTTTTAAGTTTTATAGTGTCTAGTACTAAAAAAACATTATTGTCATTACATTGTATTTCATATTGTATAAAACCATTTTCATCTTGCTTTAAATTATTAAAAATCTCTAATGCATTAGCTCTGTCATCATGATTGCCTAAGATCAAATAATAAGGCATGTTAAGTTTGGTTAAATCTTGTTTTAAAAGAGTGTAAGATTCTAAACTCCCCTTGTGAGTTAAATCTCCTGTTATAAATACAAAATCAGCATCGCTATGATTTTTATTGATATCTTCTATAGCTAAACGCATCATAGCTGATGGTTCTCTTGAGTAAATGGCTTCTTTTTTATCACCATAGTGTATATCAGTTAAATGGATGAATTTCATAAAAACTCCTTATAGCATTTTTTAATTGAGCATGATTATTGACTAAGATATTAGCTTTTTCGAGCATGATTTTATCTTGCCAACCCCATAGCACTCCTATAGAATAAACATCAGCTTCTAGTGCAGCTTCTATATCGCTAATACAATCACCTATCATGATAGAGTGATTTTGTTTAAATTTTTTGAGCGTCTGTGCTTTTGGTATTGAGCTTGTACAATGAAGATTGGTAAAATATTTCAAAATTTGTTCTTTTTCAAGGAGAATTCGAACTAAATTTTCATTACTAGCGCTTAATATGGAAAGTTTAAAATCTAAACTCAAATCCTTTAATAATTCTTTTGTTTTATCAAAAAAGACTAAAGTATGGATGTGTTCTAAAAAATACTCATCCGCTATTTTTTCAAATTCTAAAGGATTAAAACCTAGAATTCTCCCAATTTCTTTGTGAGCAACAGGATTTAATTTTGCATAAGGTTTTTGAGGAAATATTCCTTTAAAACCCAATTTCTTTGCACTAAATTGACAAGCTTGCTCCCAAAGTTTTAAACTATCAACCAAAACACCATCAAAATCAAAAAATATCATCTTATACCCTTTTAAGGTAATAAAGCATTGATTTCTTCTTGGGCTTGTTTTGCAATCTCTTCATAATTTGTACTTGTTCCCATAAGAAGTTTTTCAGCATAATTCCATAAAGTATTTGTAGCTTTTAGAGCATTATCTCCTGGAAATGAAGGCCAATTTCCCATGAGTTCTATTTGAGAAGGAGCAATGGTATAATTTGGATTTTTATTATAAAAATCTTTTAATTTTGCATTGGCTAATAAATTGCTAGTCATATAACCTGTATATTGAGGTACATAAGCGTTGGCTTCCCCTGTTACAAAATGAATATATTTTAAAGCTGCCTCTTTATTTTTATCATTAGTTAGCATAACTACGGATCCACCTACGGGTAATTCTCCTCCTGATTGAACACCTGGAAATTTAGAAAGTTTTAGAGGAAAGTTAATGCTTTTTTCTGTTTGAGTTAGAGCTGCTGAGGTTTGTATAAGTATGCCTAAATTTCCCGCATAAAATGAGCTTATAGCTTCAGAGCGTTTTATAGCTGGCATTTTTGCTAAAGTGTGAAAATCACTTAAAAGTTTAAAAGTTTCTTGCCATGCTTTATTGTTAAAATCTACCTTGCCTTTTTCATTAATGAGTTTTCCGCCTCTTTCAAGACTTAAAGCCAATATAAGCCAAGTATCTGTTTCTCCAAAATACACCCCGCTTTTTCCATTTAATGAGTTGATTTTTTGAGCTAAATCAAAAAGTTCATCCCATGTTTTAGGAAGTTCTTTATTCCATTCTGCTTGTTTGACTAAATCCATATTATAATATACAACAGGTAAAGAGCTTGCAAAAGGAATAGCATATATTTTGTTTTCTAAAGTGGTTGCTTTAAAAGCATTATCATTAAAGCCTAATTCTTTTTTATTGATAAGATTTTGTGTTAAATCTTTAGGAATATTTTTATTTACCAATGTAGGTAATAGCTATAGCTGTTAAAGCTTACATCAGGGAGTTTGTTGATCATTTTTTCTCTTAAAAGTCTAGCACTTTGTTCTTCATAGTTTTGTGCGGGTGCTAAAAATCTTATTTCTATGTCTGGATTTTGTTTTTCAAAATCTTCTTTAAGTTTTTCGTGCAAATCTTTAAACCAAGGATAAGCGTAAGAAACAACAAGTTCTGTTTTTGCTTGGGCTAAATTTAAAGCTCCAAAAAGAGCTAAGGTGAAAAATATTTTTTTCATTTTAAATCCTTTAAAATTGTTAAAACTTATTAGAATAATGTAATTCTAATAAGTTTTAACAAGCTATTTTATGCCTGTATTGGCAATACCTTGTATAAATCTTTTTTGTGCAAGTAAAAAACCTATTATAAGAGGGGCTACTACTATTGTTGAGGCGGCCATTAAGGTTCCATAATCCGTACCTGCTTCATTGTTTTTAAAAGAAATTACTCCAAGGGTTGGAGTGAAATATTGTGGGGAACTTACAGCAATTAAAGGTCAAAAATAATCATTCCAATGAGCAACTATGGAAAAAATTCCAAAAGAAATCAAAGCAGGGGTGGTTAGTGGTAATATAATTTTGCAAAGTATACTAAATTCATTTAAACCATCCATTCTTGCTGCATAAATTATATCATTGGGAATACAATTGATAAATTGCCTAATTAAAAAAATCCCAAAGACTGAAATGCTAAAAGGCAAAATAAGAGCTAGATATGAATCTAAAACTTCAAAATAATACATTAAAATATACCAAGGAACGCAAATAGCTTGAGTTGGAATAAGCAAAGAGCACACTATAATAACAAGCAAAAACTTTTGTCCTTTAAATTTGTATTTGGATAGAGCATAAGCACAAGGATAAGCGATTATAATTTGTATTAATAGAATGGCAAAACATACAAAAAATCCATTAAAAAGGAAGTGCAACAAGTCATTTTCCTTAAAAGCTTTTGTGTAGTTTTCAATTAGGGTAAAATTTTGTGGAAAAAAAATGAAAAGCATTGGAAAAAATTTCATTTTCAGGTTTAAAACTAGTTATAACCATCCATACAAAAGGAAAAATAAAAAATAATGACAATATACCCAAAATAAGATGGCGCAAAATTCTAAACATAAATCAATCCTTTTTATCCAAAAATTTAATTTTAAGAAGAGTTAAAATCAAAATAAATAATAAAAATATTACAGAAATAGCTGAGGCATAATTTGTTCTAAAAAACATAAAAGCTTCTTGATAAATGGTAAATAATAAAACCTCGCTAGAATGATTTGGCCCTCCATTTGTTAGAACCTGAACGGTATCAAAAACTTGAAAAGCTTTTATAGAACTTATAATTAAAACAAAAAATAAAATAGGTAAAAGCAAGGGTAGGGTGATTTTAAATAAAATTTGAGTTTTGTTTAATCCATCGAGTTTTGCTGCTTCATATACCGAAGTAGGTATGCTCATTAATCCAGCTGTAAATAAGATCATATTATAGCCCAGTTGTTGCCATACTCCAATCCCAGCAAGAGTATATAAAACTGTGTCTTTATTTGAAAGCCAATTGATTGTATTAACCCCAAATAAAGCAAGAATTTTATTAAAAATTCCTATATCCGGATGTAAAATATATTCCCAAACCATGCTCATGGCTATCAAGGTTGCCATAACAGGTAGAAAAAAGACAGCTCTATAAAATGATTTTGCACTATTTTTAGATTCTATAAGCAAGGCTAAAGCCAAACCTCCCAAAACGCTTAAAGGTAGAACAATAAGGGCGTAAATTAAAGTATTTTTTACTGAAGTGAAAAAAACAGGATCTTTTAGCAAGGCTTTATAATTAATCAATCCTACAAAATGAAAATCGCCGTTTCCAAGCTGATAGTCACTAAAACTTAAAATAATTACCCATATAATAGGTAAAATCAAAAATAAAAGCATTAATAAAACAGCAGGAGAAATAAAACAAAAAGTCGCAAGTGAATTTTTCATGCTGCAAAACTCAAATTATAAAGTTTAATATCCATTCTTTTACCTTCTTCATCAAAGATAAAGGCTTTTGAATAATCAAAGTTAATTCCTACAACAGAGTCTAGTTGAAGCTTTTTACCTTCTTGTGTATTTAAACTTAAAATAAAATTATTATCATTTTTTAAGAGTTTGGTATAAATTAAATATTCATTTCCCATATTTTCAATATTATAAATTTTGGCCTTAATTTGTGAATGTGGATCTATAAAACAATTTTCTGCTCTTATGGCTAGACTTTTATGTTTAGATAAGTTTTTATTGATTAAAGCAAAACCATAGCTTTTTAATTCAACGCATAAGGTATTGATTGTAGGTGTTCCTATAAATTGAGCAACTTTTAAATGGTTGGGGTTATTATACATTTCATCAGGGCTTGCAACTTGCAAAAGCTCACCATCAACCAAAAAAGCTATTCTGTCGCTCATAGTCATAGCTTCGCTTTGATCGTGCGTGACATATATAAAGGTTTTATTTAATTCTCTATGCATAGCACTTAATTCAGCTCTTGTGTGAATGCGTAATTTAGCATCCAAATTTGATAAAGGTTCATCCATTAAAAATATATTAGGTTCTCTTATAATAGCCCTACCTAGAGCGACTCTTTGACATTGTCCTCCAGAAAGTTGTTTGGGTTTTTTATCTAAAAGGTGTGTAATTTTAAGTTTTGTTGCTACTTGTTCAATTTTTTCTTCCAAATGAGTTTTAAACTCTTTATAGGACTTAATATAAAAAGAAGCCAGAGGAAGTTTATGGATAAATTTAGCTCTTGCTTTAATAGGCATAGCAAGATTTTCTCTCACGCTTAAGTGAGGATATAAGGCATAGCTTTGAAAAACCATAGCAAAATTTCTATCTCTTGGATTTTGTTTGCTTATATCTTGATTGTTAAGGTTTAAAATTTCACCTTGGCTTGGCTCTTCAAGGCCGGCTATAATTCTCAGAAGAGTTGATTTGCCACTTCCGCTTTCTCCAACTAAGGTTAAAAATTCACCCTCTTTAATTTCAAGATTGATGTTTTTTAAAATTTCATTGTTCCCAAATTTCTTATTTAAATTGTTAATTTTTAACATATCCAAGCTCCATATTTTGGAAAATTTTTAAAATTAAATCAAATATTGGAAACTTTTTGGAAACAGATGCAATGCTTGAAGATTAATTTATCCTAGGTTTTTGCTTTAAAAATAAAAACACAATGCACACTATAAAAATTACTATTGACCATATTAAAAAAGCATCTACAAGACCCATTTGTCTAACGATGGGTTGAGAGATAATAGGACTTAAAAATTGTCCTAAAAATATACAACTTGCTAAAATTCCATAAGCCCTAGCGCGAGCATTTTCAGGACAGATTGAAAAAAGATAAGCCGTATTATTTACAAGCATAATACCTCCGCCCATTCCAAGCAAAGCTAAGGCGATTAAAACTGTGAAAAAGCTATCTACTAAAAAAAGCAGCGAAAAAGAACAAGATACGATAAAAAGAGTTAAAACATAGATAGTTTTAATACTTAAGAATTTTATAATATATCTATAGCTTAGAGAGAAAAAACCATAACATAGTGCAGATACAGACATCGAAATACCTATATATTTAGGATCCAATCCTAAATGTTCTTCTATATAGTAAGGAAGTTGAGTTGGCGAAATATAATAAACTACCATGATAAAAAAACCTATAAAATAGATAGGGAAAAATTGCCAATAATTTGTTTTTGCTTCTATTTTTGTATGATTATAGAATTTAAATTTTCTAGGTTCAAAAAGATAAATGATAGCCATTAAGGTAATTAAAATTCCAAGTCCATATACTAAAAAAGGATAACGCCAAGAATAACTCGAAACAAATCCTGCAATAGAAATAAAAACAGCACCCCCTACCGCACAAAAAAATCCTTGAAGACTTAAAGCATTTTCTCTGCGATTAAAGCCACCACGACTATAATAATCTCCAAGTAAAGCCGAAGCACCTGTCATTATAAAAGCAGTTGCCATACCAAAAATAGCTCTTGAAGTCAGTATAGCATAAATATCATTTAAGAAAAAGCCACTTACTCCAGAAATAGTCCAAACCACCATAGCTGGAAGAATGAATTTTAATTTGCCAAATTTATCTATTAAAATACCAGCAAATGGAGATAAAATGACAACAAAAATAGCAGGGATGGTTAAAACTAAGCGAACAAGTATATCAAGATGGGCTAATGTGAAACTTGAAGCAAGAGTAGCGCCACTTTGGGTTAAAAGTTCTTCAAAATGTCTGTTGATAGCAGGCAGAGCAGATGAAATGACCACGCTTCCTAGCATAGTCATAGCGGCCATAGAAAACACAGCCGCTTTAAATCCAGACTTTTCAGTAATTTGAATTATTTTTTTATCCATTTTCGTGTCATTTGGATGAAATTTATAAGTTTTGCCATTCATAATTTTTGCCTTTTTTGCTTTATTATACTCTAAAAATTATGGTTTGTATTTAAAATTACTTAAAATTATATTTTATTTATTTTGTTATGATAGTTTTGTTTTTAAAATATTTTAGCTTGATTAAAATATATTTTATAAGTAGAATTTTAAATATTTTTAGCTAAATTCAGCTTTTTATTTAACAAGGGTGCAAAATGAAGAAAAATTTAATCATAGTAGAATCTCCTGCAAAAGCTAAAACCATAGGAAATTTTTTGGGAAAAGATTATGAAGTTATCGCTTCTAAAGGACATATTAGAGATTTGCCTAAATCAAGCTTTGGGATTAAAATAGAAGATGATGAATTTATCCCTGAGTATAGAATCACAAGTGATCATAGCGCCTTAGTTAAAGAACTTAAAAGCAAAGCCAAAGATGCCAAAGAAGTTTATCTTGCAACGGATGAGGATAGAGAAGGAGAGGCTATAGCCTATCATATTGCAAAAGCTATAGGAAAAGATGAAAACACCTTACCACGCATTGTTTTTCATGAAATCACTAAAAACGCTATAGAAAATGCTTTAAAAAATCCAAGAAAATTAGATATGCACTCTGTAAATGCTCAGCAAACTAGACGCCTTTTAGATCGCATTGTAGGATATAAACTCAGCCCCTTATTAGGACAAAAAATTCAAAGAGGGCTTAGCGCAGGGCGTGTTCAAAGTGCAGCTTTAAAGATCATAGTCGATCGTGAAAAAGAAATTCGTGCTTTTGTGCCACTAGAATACTTTAGTATAGATATGATTTTTCAAAAAGATTTAGATGCAGAACTGGTTGAGTTTGACAAAGCTAAGATAGAAAAACTTACCATTACCAACAAAGATCGTGCTAAGCTTATACTAGAGGCTTGTAAAAATGAAGCTTATGCTATAAGCGACATTGAAAGCAAAGAAAGAAAAATCGCTCCACCACCTCCTTTTATGACTTCAACCTTGCAACAAAGTGCTAGCAATCGCCTTGGTTTTAACCCTAAAAAAACCATGATGATAGCTCAAAAACTCTATGAGGGAGTAAATACCCATGAAGGCGTGATGGGGGTTATTACCTACATGAGAACCGATAGTTTAAATTTAGCCAAAGAAGCTATAGAAAATGCAAGAAAATTCATACAAACAAATTTTGGCAAAGACTATCTTCCAAGCAAAGCAAATGTATATACTACAAAGGCTAAAGGTGCTCAAGAAGCCCATGAAGCTATACGCCCTACAAATTTAAGTTTTACTCCAGAAATTGCGGCCAAATTTTTAGACAAAGATGAGTTAAAACTTTACACACTTATTTACAATCGCTTTTTAGCTTGTCAGATGAATCCTGCTATCTCTCAAACTCAAAATGTATTTGTAAAAAATGATAGAGCACTTTTTAAAATAAGCGGTAGAAAAATCCTTTTTGATGGATATTATAAAGTTTATGGTGATATGGATAAGGATAAAATTTTACCAAATCTTAAAATAGGTGAAAATTTAAAAATACAAAATTTAGAAATGAACTCACATTTTACCGAACCACCTTCAAGGTATTCAGAAGCAGGACTTGTAAAAAAACTTGAAAGTTTAGGCATAGGTCGCCCTTCTACTTATGCACCAACAATTTCTATACTTACAAGCCGTGATTATGTAAAAATAGACAAAAAACAACTCATTCCTAGTGATGTTGCTTTTAATGTAACCGAAGTGCTTGAAAAAAATTTTAGCGATATAGTAGATAGTAAATTTACTTCAAACCTTGAAAATACTTTAGATGAAATCGCTGAAGATAAGGCAGATTGGCAAGAAACTTTAAAAGAATTTTACTATCCTTTTATGAGAAAAATCGAAGAAGGAAAAACAAAAATTGCTAGTCAAAAAACTGTCACAAAACTAGGTGAAAGTTGTCCTGATTGTGGCGGGGAGCTTGCTATTAGAAAAGGGCGTTTTGGAGAATTTGTAGCGTGTTTAAATTTCCCAAAATGTAAGTATTCAAGAAATTTAAAAAGTGAAAGTAAAAATGAAAGCGAAAATACTGCCGCAAAAGCTAAAGCTAATGGTACAGGTATTACTTGTCCAAGTTGTCAAAAAGGTGAAATCGTAGAACGCTTTTCAAAACGCGGTAAATTTTATGGCTGTAGTGCTTATCCAAAATGCAATTTTATAAGCAAATACAAACCAAGTGAAGAAAAATGCGAAGAGTGTGGCGAAACTTTAGTGATAAAAGAGCTTAAAAAAGGTACATTCCTAGAATGCTTAAAGTGCAAAATCAAAAAAGAAATGAAGGATTAGAATGCAAATCATGCTTTGTGCTATTTCAAATATAGCGAGTGGAAATTGTTCAGAAGACTGTAAATACTGTACCCAAAGTGCCCATGTAAAAACAGATATTCAAAAATATCGTCGCAAAGAACTTTCACAAATCGTTTTAGAAGCGAAAATGGCAAAGAAAAATGAAGCCTTGGGTTTTTGTTTGGTTACAGCAGGACTTGGGCTTGATGATGAAAAGCTTGAGTATGTTTGTGAGGCTGCTAAGGCTGTGCAAAAAGAAGTGCCTAATTTGCTTTTAATTGCCTGTAATGGTATGGCAAGCGTGGAACAACTCAAAGAACTTAAAAAAGCAGGAATTTTTTCTTATAATCACAATCTTGAAACTTCTAAGGAATTTTTTCCACAAATTTGCACCACTCATACTTGGGAAAGTAGATTTCAAACCAATTTAAACGCTAAAGAAGCAGGACTTATGCTTTGTTGTGGTGGAATTTATGGTATGGGTGAGAGTGAAGAAGATAGACTAAGTTTTAGAAAATCTTTGCAAGAATTACAGCCTTTTTCAACACCTATTAATTTTTTTATAGCCAATGAAAATTTAAAACTACAAGTTCCAAGGCTTAGTGCTGATGAAGCTTTAAAAATCGTGCGTGACACCAAAGAGGCTTTGCCTCAAAGCGTGGTAATGGTAGCAGGTGGGCGTGAAGTGGTATTGCAAGAAAGGCAGTATGAAATTTTTCAAGCAGGTGCTGGGGCTATTGTTATAGGGGATTATTTAACCACTAAAGGTGAAGAACCAAGTCAAGATATAATAAAATTAAAAGAAATGGGATTTACTTTTGCATCAGAGTGTCATTGATCCGCAAGGTTTAATTGATCTAAAAATTCTTATTGTTATAGCTTTATGCTTACTTTTTTCTCCGCATATTGCAAAAATTTTACGCTTGCCTCTTTCAGCTACTGAAATTATTTTAGGTGCGGTAATTGCATATTTTGGTTTTATAGGAAAAAGTGAAAATTTTGCACTTTTAGCCAATGTAGGTTTTTATTATCTAATGTTTATAGCGGGTATGGAAGTAAATTTAAGAGCCTTTTTTAATATGGATAAAGAAGTCGCCAAAAAAAGTTTTTTTTATATTTTTTTACTTTACGCTTTATCTTCTCTTATAGTATGGATTTTTGGACTTTCTTTAGTATTTGTTATCATTATACCTGTGATGAGTGTAGGGCTTTTATCTTTGCTTTTTAAGGATTTTGGAAAAGAGTGTTATTGGCTAAATATTGCTATGATAGTAGCTACTTTAGCTGAGGTGATTTCTATTGTGCTTTTGACTATAGCGGGAGCTTTTTTGCGCGAAGGAACAGGTATTATTGATGTAGCGCAAAGTATTTTATATCTTAATATCTTTTTGGGACTTTGTTTGCTCGGATTTAAAATGCTTGGTGTGCTTTTTTGGTGGTATCCTCAGCTTAAAGTTGTGCTTATGCCATGGGAAGATAAAAATGAAAAAGATATAAGATTTTGTATGGCGATTTTTATACTGATCATTGTTGCTATGGTTATTACAAAACTTGAAATCGTTCTTGGTTCTTTTATAGCAGGCTCATTTATAGCTACTTTTTTTGATCATAAAAAAGATCTTGAGCATAAGCTTTCTACTTTTGGACATGGGTTTTTGATCCCTATTTTTTTTATCCATATAGGTTCAACCTTTGATCTTAAAATGATTTTAGATTATAAAATCGTTTTACAAGCATTTTTACTTATGTTTGTTATGGTGGGTTTAAGAATTTTATGTGCAAGTGTTTTTTTAAAAAGAATTGGTTTTAAAAATATGATTTTATTTGGTCTTAGTCATTCTATGCCTTTAACCTTGCTTATAGCAACAGCTACTCTGGGTTATTCGGGCAAGGTTATTGATGAGAAGCTTTATTCAGCGCTTATTTTAACAGCGTTATTTGAGGCTATTATTGTTATGAGTATGATTAAATTTCTTTCTAATTCTAAAAAATGAAAGTTACTTTTTTACTCAAAAAAGCAAACAAAATCTTAAAAATTTAATAATAAAAAAACTCATAATCGTCCTTTTTTGTTAGAATTAATAAAAGTAACAATAAAAGGAGCGAAAATGTCAAATTCCGTTACTATAACCGATAATAGAAATGGAAAAAGCTATGAATTTCCTATATATGATGGTACAACTGGCCCAAGCGTTGTAGATATGTCAAGTTTTTATAAACAAACAGGAATGTTTTCTTATGATGAGGGCTTGACTTCTACAGCTACTTGTAAATCAAAAATCACTTATATTGATGGAGAAAACGGAATTTTAATGCACCGTGGCTATCCTATAGAGTGGCTTGCTGAAAACAAACTTTATTTAGATGTGGTTCATCTTTTGCTTTATAAAGAATTACCTGATGCTACGCGTCTTGAAGCATTTCGTTATGAAATGAAAAAACGTTCTTTTATCCATGAAGGTATGCATCGTCTTTTTGATTCTTTCCCTGATAATGCTCATCCTATGGCAGTTTTACAAGGTGCTGTTTCATCGCTTAGTGCTTTTTATCCTGATCATTTAAACATGAATGTAAAAGAAGAATATATGGAAATGGCAGCTAGAATAGTAGCTAAAATCCCTACTATAGTCGCCACCGCTTATAGATATAAACACGGCTTTCCTATGGCTTATCCAAATTTAGATCGTGGTTTTACAGAAAATTTCTTATATATGTTAAGAACTTATCCTTACGATCATGTAGAGCTTAAACCTATAGAAGTAAAAGCACTTGATACAGTTTTTATGCTTCATGCAGATCATGAGCAAAATGCTTCAACTTCAACGGTTCGTGCTGTGGGTTCAACTCATGCTCATCCTTATGCCTGTATAGCAGCAGGTATTGGTGCGCTTTGGGGTCATGCACATGGTGGAGCTAATGAAGGTGTTATTAGAATGCTTGAGCAAATAGGTAGTGTTGATAGAGTAGATGAATTCATCAAAAGAGCTAAAGATAAAAACGATCCTTTCCGCTTGATGGGCTTTGGGCATAGGGTTTATAAAAATTTTGATCCTAGAGCAAAAGTACTTAAAAAACTTCGTGATCAACTTATTGATGAGTTGGGTATTGATACCAATCTTATTAAAGTAGCAACGCGTATAGAAGAGATTGCTTTAAGCGATGATTATTTTGTTCAAAGAGGGCTATATCCGAATGTTGATTTTCATAGTGGACTTATTTTAAAAGCCTTAGGTATTCCAAATGAAATGTTTGCTACTTTATTTGTTATAGGACGCACCCCAGGATGGATAGCTCAGTGGATAGAACAAAAAGAGCAAGAAAGTCTTAAAATAGTCCGTCCAAGACAACTTTATTTGGGTGAAACTAGTAAAATTTAATTAAAATTTTTGTGGAAATTAAAAATTCCACAAAATCTTCTTGTATAATTTTAAAAAATCTTATAGAAAGTCTTATAATCATGCTTAATCTTGATAAATTTTTAGAAATTGCTATAAATGCTAGCAATCAAGCTTCTAAAGCTATTTTAGAAGAGAGAAAAAATTTCAAAACTTGGGAAAAAGAAGATAAAAGCCCGCTTACATCAGCAGATCTTGCTTCTAATAAAATTCTAAATGATATTTTAGGTTCTACGGATATTAAAATTTTATCAGAAGAAAAATTACTCAGCAAAGAAGAGTGTGAAGAATTAAAAACTTTTTGGCTTATCGATCCTCTTGATGGAACAAGTGGTTTTTTAAAAGGCAGCGATGAATTTTGCGTTATGATAAGTTTAGTTCATGACAATCGCCCTGTTTTATCGCTTATACAAAATCCATCAAAAGGTGATATATTCTATGCTCATGCAAAAACCAAGGTTTATAAAAACGATAAACCTTTGCAAATTGACCAGCAAGAATACGAGAAAAATAAATATAAAGCCTTATTGAGTGTTAATCATCTTAGTAAAGAAGATGAAGACTTTGCAAAAGAGCATCAATTAGAAGCTATTAATATAGGCTCTGGATTGAAATTTTGTGCTATTTTAGAGGCTAGGGCAGGAGTTTATAAAAGATTTGAAAAGCTTAATATTTGGGATATTGTAGCAGGAGATTTTTTGATTAATCAAAATGGAGGATTTATGGGGGATTTTTCTAAAAAATACATTTTATATAACCCTTTAAATTATAAATCCAGTCCTTTTATTTGTGTTTCATCTAGGAATTTTTTACAAGATTTTTTATAAAATAAAGAGTATAATTTTATATTTAAATAGTTTATAAGGATGAAGATGAGGTATTGTTTCATTTTGTTTTTAAGTTTAGTTTTAAGTTCTAATCTTTTAGCGAATAATTTTTCTCAGAAAAAGGTTATTAAAATTGAAAAAAGCGCAGATAGCTTTGAAGTAATAGATCTAAATCAAAATGTTGCAAATCCAAATTTAAATCAACAAAAAGCATTGTTTGATAGTTCTACTTTAATTGAAAAAAAATCGCAAATCACCAAAGATGAGGATATTGATTTTGCTATTGTATTAACTTCTAGGAAAAATTTTGGTTATTTTTTAGATGGTTTTAGGGTGAGTGATAAGGAATTTTCTACATTATTTGCTAAAAATTTGATTCAAAGCTTAAAGCTTAATTGGGTTAATTCTGCTGCAAATGGTATTTATCAAAGTCCTAAAACTTTGTCATATTTTAGCCCTAAAGATGCAAAACTTATAAATGTAAGTCCTTTTTTAACACAAGAAAAAGATAAGGCTAAAATGTATGCCAAATTTACAGATTATGTTGTGGTGGTAAATTTGCAAGATTTTTATGTAAATATTACAAATTATTTTATCACAACTAGTAAAGAGGGTGTGGCTAATGTTAATTTTAAAATTATTTCTACAAGCAATGGAAAAATTCTTGCAGCAAAAAATGCAGAATTAAATTTGACATTAAAAGATCAAGATGCAAAACAAAATTATCAAGATATTGTAAATCAAATGCCAAAAATGTTAGCTAGTGTTATAGATAATGAAATAAAAAAATTAAAATTAACTATCAATTAATTTAAAGATATATTGAAAAATTTTTAGATAATAATCACTTCATTTTCTAAGTTTATGCCAAATTCTTCAAAGACTTTTTTTCTAGCCAATTCGATAAGAAAAAACGCATCTTCAAAACTTGCATTTTTTTTATTGATTAAAAAATTTGCGTGTTTATCGCTTAACATAGCATCTCCCTTGCTAAATCCTTTAAGTCCTACAGCTTCGATTAAACGTCCTGCAAAGTCGTTTTTTGGATTTTTAAAGATAGAGCCAAAGCTTGCTCCACTAGGTTGGTTGCTTCTTGCATTTTTTAAAGCTTCATCTTTAAGGATATCAAAACCGAAATTTAATTTAAATTCAGCCCAAAAAAAAGGCATATTTAAAGGACAAAAACGATAATCAAAATTTATATTTTCTCTTAGAATTTCGCCTTGAAAAGTGGCAATTTTAATTAAATTTTGACTGATACACTCTCCTTTAAGTCCTGCATTCATTTTCAAAAGCCCACCAAGTGTGCCAGGAATTTTGCTTAAATACTCAAAACCCTTAAGATTATTTTCTTTGGCAAAGCGATACATTTTGCTTGATTTTGTTTTGCAGCCTATGCGAAGATGTATAAAATCTTTATTTTGATCTAAAATTTGTATAAAATCAAAACCATCTCCTAATATTCCTATATTTTTAGGTTTTGGGCTAATTAAAAGGTTGTTTGCACCACCTATTAAAAAACCATCAAAATCACAAATTTGATCCAAAACTAAAACTTCAAATTCATTTCCTATACGTACAGAAGAGTATTTTTTAAAATCAATGATCATTTGATAAAAGTTGGAATTTGATTTAGTATATTCTCAGTAAAATCAATCATAGTTGTAGTCATCCAAGGCATTAAAAAGATTAAAATAACCACAACCAAGATGATTTTAGGAACAAAAGAAAGTGTCATTTCGTTAATCTGTGTAGTTGCTTGAAAAATACTGATTACAAGCCCTGCAATAAGCCCTGCTAAAAGCATAGGCAAGGAAAGCAAAAGTGTGATTTTAAAGGTTTGCACTCCAAGAGCAACTAAGGTACTTTCGTCCATTTTTATCCTTTTTAAGAATTTCTAGCTTCTTCGTATTCGCTAGGGATAAGATAATCATTTACATGTATGATTTTATCATAAAATTTATAATCATATCCTAGTTTAAAAAGCGTATCTACAGCTAAAAGTTGAGTTTGATTCATGCTAATAGAGTTTTTATTGGCATATAAATTAAGATAAGTATCAAGTTTTTCTTCATTAACACGGATAAGTTTTCTTTCCATAAGCATGGGGGCTAAAATTTTACGATTTGCATCGGCAATTTTTACAGCATAGGTTAAATCTCTTTCAATCTTAATCGCATCGCTTAAAGGCAAAGAGCGACGCAAAGCCATTCCACCTAAAGGCAAAGGCAAATTTTCTTTAGCAAATTCAAGCCATATATCCCAAAGTTCTGCTTCCACGCAAAGACTTTGATCAAATTCTAAAATGCTTTCATGGATTAAAACTCCTGCATCTACTTCGCCACTTAAAACTGCATTTTCAATGTCTAAAAAATTCTTATAAATAATTCTTGCTTCAGGGTATTTCATACGAAAAATCAAAGCATTGGTGGTATTTGCTCCACTCAAAGCGACTTTAAAATTTCTTTTTAAATGCGTGTCTTTTTTCTTGATGAGTTTTGGCCCATAACCTTCACCAAAACTCACTGCTGTGCGTAAAAGCGCATACTCAGAAGCGATTAAAGGATAAAGCCCAAAAGAAATAGCCGTAGCATCAAATTCATTTTTCAAGGCAAATTCATTTAAAGTTTGTATATCTAAAGCTGTATTTTCATAAGCAAAATCATTCCCTATCCACCCAAATTTAATAGCCATATACATAAAAATATCATCAGCATCAGGAGAATGTGCAATAGTAATTTTTTTCATCTATGCTTCCTTTAAATCTTTGCTTTAATTCTAGCAAAATAAATCATTATTTAATTTTATTTTGTTAGAATTCTAACTAAAAATTTAGAATTTTTAAGGAAAGTTATGGATGATAATAAAAGAAAATCTCTAGACGCTGCCCTAAAAAGTTTAGATAAAACCTTTGGAAAAGGCACTATCTTAAGACTAGGGGATAAAGAAGTCGAGCAAATCGATAGCATAGGCACAGGTTCAGTTGGACTTGATCTTGCTTTAGGTATAGGCGGTGTTCCAAAAGGAAGAATTATAGAAATTTATGGGCCTGAAAGTTCAGGTAAAACCACTCTAACTCTACACATTATCGCAGAATGCCAAAAAGCAGGTGGAGTTTGTGCTTTTATTGATGCAGAGCACGCTCTTGATGTAAAATATGCTAAAAATTTAGGTGTAAATACAGATGATTTGTATGTTTCTCAACCTGATTTTGGAGAGCAAGCCTTAGAAATTGTAGAAACTATAGCAAGAAGTGGTGCAGTAGATCTTATTGTAGTAGATAGCGTTGCAGCACTTACCCCAAAAGCAGAAATTGAAGGCGATATGGGCGATCAACATGTAGGACTTCAAGCAAGACTTATGTCTCAAGCTCTAAGAAAACTTACAGGTATAGTTCATAAAATGAATACCACAGTAATTTTCATCAACCAAATTCGTATGAAAATCGGTGCTATGGGTTATGGTACTCCTGAAACCACAACAGGTGGAAATGCATTAAAATTTTATGCTTCTGTGCGTTTAGATGTTAGAAAAGTAGCAACCTTAAAACAAAACGAAGAACCTATAGGAAACCGCGTTAAAGTAAAAGTAGTTAAAAATAAAGTTGCTCCTCCATTCAGACAAGCTGAATTTGATGTGATGTTTGGAGAGGGTTTAAGTCGTGAAGGTGAATTGATCGATTATGGTGTAAAACTTGATATCGTAGATAAAAGTGGTGCGTGGTTTTCTTATAAAGATAAAAAACTTGGACAAGGTAGAGAAAACTCAAAAGCTTTCTTAAAAGAAAACCCTGAAATTGCAGATGAAATCACAAAAGCAATTCAAAATTCTATGGGAATAGAAGGTATGATCAGCGGTAGCGAAGATGACGAAGGAGAAGAATAATGTTAGTAATTGAAGATGTTAGAGCCTATGAAGTTCTTGATAGTAGAGGAAATCCAACCGTAAAAGCCGAAGTTACGCTAAGCGATGGAAGTGTAGGTGCGGCCATAGTTCCAAGTGGTGCAAGTACAGGTTCAAAAGAAGCTTTAGAATTGCGTGATAATGATGAAAGATTTGGCGGAAAAGGCGTTTTAAAAGCTGTTGCAAATGTCAATGAGACCATTGCAGATGAAATTTTAGGACTAGATGCTTTTAATCAAACTCAACTTGATGATACTTTGCGTGAGCTTGATGGAACAAATAATTACTCAAATTTAGGTGCAAATGCGACTTTAGGCGTATCCATGGCAACAGCTCGTGCGGCTGCGGCTGCTTTGGGAATGCCTTTGTATCGTTACTTAGGTGGTGCAAATGCGAGCATTTTACCCGTGCCAATGTGTAATATCATAAATGGCGGTGCTCATGCAAACAACAATGTAGATTTTCAAGAATTTATGATTATGCCTTTTGGTTTTACTAGCTTTAAAGAGGCTTTGCGTTCAGTTTGTGAAATTTATGCGATATTAAAAAAAGAACTCGCAAATTCTGGACATTCTACAGCTTTAGGTGATGAAGGTGGTTTTGCTCCAAATTTAGCTAACAACACAGAACCTATCGACCTTTTAATGACTTGTATCAAAAAAGCAGGTTATGAAAATCGTGTAAAAATCGCTCTTGATGTGGCAAGTACAGAATTTTTCAAAGATGGCAAATATCACATGGAAGGCAAGGCTTTTTCAAGCGAGGATTTGATCGAACGCTATGTAGAACTTTGTGCAAAATATCCAATTTGCAGTATCGAAGATGGCTTAGCTGAAAATGACTTTGAAGGTTGGATCAAGCTTACTGAAAAATTGGGCAATAAAATTCAGCTTGTAGGCGATGATTTGTTTGTAACCAATGAAGATATTTTAAGAGAAGGTATCATCAAAAAAATGGCAAATGCTGTGCTTATTAAACCAAATCAAATCGGAACTATTACCCAAACTATGAGAACTGTGCGTTTAGCGCAAAGAAATAACTATAAATGTGTGATGAGTCATAGAAGCGGCGAAAGTGAAGATGCTTTTATAGCGGATTTTGCTGTGGCTTTAAATACAGGACAAATCAAAACAGGAGCCCTAGCAAGAGGTGAAAGAACCGCAAAATACAATCGCTTGCTTGAAATTGAACTTGAAAGCGATGAATACTTAGGAGAAAAGCTCTGAGCGATTTACTTAAAGAATACGACGAAAGCACAAGAAAAAAAAGTTTTTATACCCATGTTATAAAAATGATTTTTTGGGCTTTTCTTGTTGTAATTGGAGCGATTTATTTTGGCAATATGTTTTTTGGGCAGTATTCTTTAGATACTTTATTAAGCTTAGAAAATACCAAAGAAGAGCTTAATAAAAAGATTATTTTGCTCAAAGAACAAAATGCTAAAGCACAAAAAGATTATTTTGAATTAAAAGGATTATACCCAAATGAAAACTAGAATTTTGGCAATATTTTTTATTTTTACCTCTCTTTTATATGCTGATGAAAATCCTTTCAAGACAGATCAAAATATAACCTTGGTTGCTCCACCTGAATTTCAAAAAGAGGAAGTTAAATTTAATTCTAGTGCAAGAATTTTAAAAAGCATCACTTTTAATTATATCAATTTAGACGGAAGTGAAGATAAGATCGATTTAGATGTTAATAAAAGTATTGATTGGCACGATACTTATACTATATCAAGATTTAAAAGCCCTGATCCTTCAAAAGTACTTGATGTTTCAGTTACTATACCTGAAAAAAATAGCTCTAAACAAGAATCAAACTCAACAGCCAATGTTGAAATACCTTTACAGGTTGCAAAGATTTATGATTTTATTTCTTACGCGGTTTATAAAAACAAAATAAAACTTAACACTAGTGATGAAATGATCACAGATTTTTCAGTAGGAAATCCAAGTAAAATCGTTATAGATTTTAGATCTAATTTGATTAGCCCTACAAAAAACATACGCCTTAGTAATTCTATTTTTAAACGCATAGACTTTGGATCTCATAAAGGATATTATCGACTTGTAATATATCTTGATGGAACTTATAATTATAATATTCAAAAAGATGCAACTGGATATATGATTAATCTGCTTTGATGAGATTTATTTTTTTAATATGTTGTGCTTGTTTAGTTTTTGCTAATGAAATTTTACTTCTTAGCAAATTCGATAAGCAAGATTTTAATTCTAAAGATTTTAATGCTTATTTGATGAGCGAAAAACTTGATGGGGTGCGTGGAATTTGGGATGGGAAATATCTAAAAACTCGCCAAAATTACAAAATAAAAACTCCTGACTTTTTTACAAAAAATTTCCCTCCTTTTGCTATTGATGGTGAGCTTTGGATAGCAAGAAATAAATTTGATGAAATTTCAGCTTTAATTCGTAGTGGCGATAGCAATTTGACCTTATGGAAGGAAGTAACTTATAATATTTTTGATGTGCCAAATGCTTGCGAAGAATTTCAAATTTCTACTTGCACTCTTAAAAATCGTTTGGCTGTTTTAGAAGAGTATTTACAAAAATATCCTAGTGCCTATATAAAAATTATTCCTCAAATTCCAGTTGAAAATCAAAATAATTTAAATCAATTTTACGAAAGCATTATAAAAAATCAAGGTGAAGGTATTGTTATACGCAAAAATTTAAGTCCTTATGAAAAAGGCAGAAGTAAAAATGCTATGAAATTAAAACCCTATGATGATGCAGAATGTGAGTTGGTAGGATTTCGCAAGGGTAAGGGTAAATTTGAAAATCAAGTAGGTGCCTTACTTTGTAAAATGCCTAATGGACAAATCATTAAAATAGGCAGTGGTTTAAAAGATGAAGATAGAAAAAATCCTCCAAAAATTGGTAGTATTGTGACTTATAAATTTAATGGATTGACCAAAAATTCCTTACCTCGCTTTCCGGTTTTTTTAAGAATAAGAGATGAAAATCCTTGACTTTAAAATTATTTTGTGATAAAATATTTCCTTTTATTTATTCGGGGTGTAGCGCAGTCTGGTTAGCGCACTTGGTTTGGGACCAAGGGGCCGAAGGTTCGAATCCTTTCACCCCGACCATTTTTTATAAATTTATACAAAATGGTGAGTGTAGCTCAGTCGGTTAGAGCATCAGATTGTGGTCCTGAGGGTCGTGGGTTCAATTCCCATCACTCACCCCACTAAGCGCTCGTAGCTCAACTGGATAGAGCGACAGACTTCGGATCTGTAGGTTATGGGTTCGATTCCTATCGGGCGCACCACCAAGATTTTATATGCGTTCATAGCTCAGCTGGATAGAGCAACGGCCTTCTAAGCCGTAGGTCAGAGGTTCGAATCCTCTTGGGCGTACCACTTTAGCGGATGTGGTGAAATTGGCAGACACGCCAGACTTAGGATCTGGTGCAGCAATGCGTGAAGGTTCAAGTCCTTTCATCCGCACCACTTACTTTTATCATTTTCAAACAAGAGTTGATTTCTCATAAATTTTTATTTCATTTTAAAATTTCTTATGATTGTTAGATAAAATGCAAATTTAATTTAGATAAATTTAAAAATTATCTTGCAAAAGATTTGAAAAATAATTAAAATATACAAAATTCAATTCAAGGAGATAAAATGAAAAAATTAGGTTTAGCTTTGGCAGCTTTAGTTGCTTTAAATGTGTCAGCATTTGCAGGGGTTATCACTATACATGATTCTAATTTAGTTAAAGTATCAGGAGGAGATGATACCTATGCAAAAATAGCTTTAGATAACGCTAAAGAAGGAATGAAAAATCAATTTAACACTGATAACTTAGAGATTTACGCTATAGAAAGTATCAAGAAAGATGATCCAGAACACTATAATGTTATTCAAAGGGGCAGTTTTAAAGTAATGAAACAAGAAATAGCAAAAGGAAAGACTGTTTATTATAATGAATTCTTAGTTGTAGATAGAAAAACAAATTGGGCTGCTGAATGGGATATTGAATGTGATCATCTTGATAGACCTATAAAATTAAGCAATAATGTTAATTGTCGTTCTGGTATCTCTACGAGGCGCTATAATTTCAAATAATACTTGAAAGCTCTAAAATAATAGAGCTTTCACACCATAAAGGTTTTGACTATAAAAAACATAGTATAAAATATATCTAAATTTTAAGCTTTTTAAGTTAAAAATTTCTAGTTTTTTAAATCGTTTTATCTTTTATATCTTTGCTGTAAAGACAAAATCAGCACTCATTAAAAATCTTTTCTTGATTAAATTTTTGTAAATTCATTTTTAGTGTTAAAAATGTGATGATATTAACTTTATAAAAGTATTATTATATATTTTTTACTTAGGATAGCGATTATGAAAAAAACAATTTTAACTATTCTTTTTTTACTCACTCTTACGCAGGCTAAGGAAATACAAGTTTATGAAAGTCCTACTTGTGGCTGTTGTGATCTTTGGGCTGATTATATGAAAGCTAAGGGTTATGAGGTTAGCGTTCATAAAACCAATGATTTTCTTAAAATCAAAGAAAAAATGGGTATAAAAGATGAGTATCAAAGTTGCCATACAGGTGTGATCGAAGGCTATGCTATTGAAGGGCATGTTCCTGAAAGTGCCATAGTATGGTTGCTTGAAAACAAGCCTAAAGATGTTATAGGAATTTCAGCTCCTGGCATGCCGCAAGGAAGCCCAGGAATGGAACAAGGTTATAGTGAAAAATATCCTGTAATTTTGATGAAAAAAGATGGAAGCTATGAGCTTTATGGATATTTTATAGGAGATAAAAAGCTTTAAAGTAAATTTTTAGCTTTTTACTTTTTTGATTTCTTTTTCAAGTATGCTATAAGGAGTTAAGCCTATGAATTTTTCATCCATTTTTCCTTCTTTGAAAAAACTAAGCACAGGCACTCCATATATTTCCCCAATGGCACTTGAAAGGTATTTAGCTGCTCTTTTTTCATAAAACATTGCTAAATTAGATAAACCTTTTTCATCAGCCCAAGCTTTTGCATCATTTGCATCATTTGCATCGCCTAAAACCACAAAGATATTAAAATCATAATTTTTAGCCAAATTCTGCAAAATAGGAATTTGTTCTTTACAAACTCCACAATCTTTTGTGAAAAATACTAAGGCAAAATTTTGTGCTTTATCATTTAGTTTTAGGCTTTTTTCAAAACCATTGTAGGCAAAATTATAGGTTTTATCACTATTTAAAGCTTTAAAATTTTCTCCACTATCACAAGCTACAAAAAATAAAGCTATAATTAAAGCAAAGAAATAAGCTTGGATTCGAAAAATTCCCATGGTTTTTCTCCTAAAATTCTATCTTTTATCATCCCATCTTTAATGATGATGGTAGTAGGGGTTGCAAACACAGCATAACGATCATTGGTGATTTTAAGATCGTCTTTTAAAACTTTTACATTTTTAAAGTCAAATTGTTCGGCTAAAACCTTAACCACATTGGCATTATCGATGGAATTTATAGCATAAACACTGATTTTATTGGGGTGATTTTGTATGAATTCATCTAAAGAAGGGAGTTCTTTTAAGCAAGAAGGGCAGCCATTTTGAAAAAAGACCAAAACTTTTAAACTTGTATTATCATCAGCAAGTTTTACAGCTTTTCCTAAGGTATCTTTAGCTGAAATTTCAGCGCTTTTTTCTCCAACTTTTCCAGTATCTTTTGAATTTTCAAAAGAACAAGCATTGAGCAAGAACAAAATGCTTAAGATTAAAAGGCTTTTTTTCATTTTAACACCCCATGTTGTAAGATAAGGGTTCGATCTGCGAATTTGGCTAAATCAGGATTGTGTGTGATTAAAACTATGGTTTTGCCTTCATTTTTTAATTTTTGCAAGGTTTGAAGAACGATTTGTTCATTGGCTTCATCTAAATTCCCTGTGGGTTCATCTGCGAGTAAAAGCTCTGGGTTGTTGATCAAAGCTCTTGCTATGCAAACTCTTTGTTGTTCTCCACCACTTAATTGGCTAGGTAAATGAGTGAGTCTGTGCGAAAGTCCTACTTTTTCAAGAACCATTTTAGCATCTTCTTCATCTACGCTTGAGTGATAATACTGAGAGAGCATAACATTTTCTAAGGCGTTAAGATAGGGGATAAGATGAAATTGTTGAAAGACAAGCCCTATTTTTTCACGACGTAAGGTGATTTTTTGCTCCTCATCCATTTGCTCTAGGTTTTCATTGTCTAAGATATACTCCCCAGAGCTTGGAGTGTCCATGAGTGATAGTATGTTTAAAAGCGTTGATTTTCCACTTCCTGATGGACCCATGATGGCAAGCCATTCTCCTTCATAGACGCTTAAGTTGATATTGTTTAAGGCTTTAACTTTGCCAAATTCTTTATTTAAGTTGTTTATTTTAATAAGTTCTTTTTTCATTATTCACCTTTCAAATTTTCACACACATTGATTTTTAATGCTCTTTTTATAGGAAAAAATGCAGCCAAAAAGGCAAAAATCAAAGAAATGATTAAGGCTATAAAAACAGCTATAAATCTAAAATCAATACTAGAATTAAAAATCAAATAACCAAAGACATTGGCTAAAAATATCCCACAAAAAGCTCCGATTAAACTAGCAAAAAAACTTACTATAAAGCATTCACTAGCAAAAAGTTTAAAAATTTCACTTTTTTTCGCACCCAAGGCTAAACGCAGTGCGATTTCTTTTTTGCGAGAAAATATAATAGAGCTTAAGGTCGTATTAACGCTAGTAGTGACTATGATCAATACTACAAGTATGATTAAAAACATTAAAGCTTTGATTTTTCCAAGCACTAAACCTTCACTTAAGGATACTGAAGATATAGGTTTTGCATCGATGAATTCATTGCTGATTGCTTGTGTTTTGGCTTTAACTTCATCAAAATTTCCATAAACTACAGCATTAGCATAGTTAATACCGGCTCTATCGCTTAAATTTTGCACCACGCTTAAAGGAGCTAAAACAATGCTATCAAATTCATCATTGCTTGAAAGTATGCCTTTTATGGTAAGTTTTATGCTTTTTCCATTGTTTGGATTGTAAATTTGAAGTTCATTGCCTGTTTTTAGGCCCAGTTGCTTGGCTAAATTAACCCCTAAAAAGGCTGAATTTTCATCAAAATCATTTAGGGAAAAGCTTCCTTCTTTAACTTCTAAAAAAGGTTTGGTGATTTTTAAAGCCCTAAAATCAGTGCCTAAAACCACTCCGCTTGTACTGCCTAAATTTAAAAAATCATACAAAAAAGGAGTTAAAGCCCTAGCCTTTAAATTTTCTTTTATTTTTTCATACTCAGCATTGGAGATAAAATTTTCATCCTGCTTAGGACTTATCATTACATTTGCTCCATAAGCTTTTAATTCTTTAGAAAGTTTGGTGTCAATATCAAAATAAATATTTAAAAAAGCTGAGCAAGTAAGTGCTCCTATAAAAACACTTAAAACTATTATAAAAAGTCTTTGATAAGAAAAGCTAATGCTTTTAAAAAGCTCATTAAGGAAAAACTTATCTACCATAAAGCACTCCTG
The DNA here is from genome assembly GCF_008000505.1 of Campylobacter sp. 2014D-0259. Classification (NCBI taxonomy): domain Bacteria; kingdom Pseudomonadati; phylum Campylobacterota; class Epsilonproteobacteria; order Campylobacterales; family Campylobacteraceae; genus Campylobacter; species Campylobacter sp. 2014D-0259. The sequence goes on along the minus strand of NZ_VOAQ01000026.1, from coordinate 93,177 downwards.
CAGCTGAAAGTTGTGTGATATTTTTGATAGGAAGCAAGCAACCTAGTAAGGCAATAAGTCCTGCAAAAATAAAGCTTAAAGGTAAAGCTATAAAGGCTATATCAATAAAATATCCAAAAATACTAAGACTGATGATTTGAGAAAGTGCTGTGCCAAAAATAAAGCCAAATAAAGCAGCAAATAAAGCTACGATTAAATTTTCACTAGCAAAGATGAGATAAATTTGAAAAGTATTAGCACCAAGCACTTTTAAAAGTCCTATTTCTTTTTTTCTACGATGAATTTCAGAACTCATCAGACTTGAAATCGCAATACTTGCAACAATAAGACAAATAATACAAGTAATGCCCATTAAGGATTGGATCTTTTTAACCACCAAGCTTTGAGCATCGCTTATAGCATTTAGAGCTTTTGCATCAGCACCTGGTAAGCCATCGCTAATTTGACTAGCGATTGAGCCTACATAAGCTGAGCAATACCATTTGTCATATTCTAACTGATCTAATTTTTCTTCGCCCATGCGACGCACTTTTTCAGAAAGGGCTGATTCAGGTATGGTAAAAGCTCTTACTTCTGCACTTGAGTAAAGCCCTTGTTTGTTGAGTAAATCTTGAGCTAAATTTAAAGGAGCGATGATTTTATTTGACATTTTAGGATTGGCATGAAGTAAAATGCCTACGATTTTTGCTTCTTTGCTTTGATTGTTTTCTCCTGTGAGTTCGATAGTATCTCCTAATTTTAGTTTATTGTTTTTAGCAAAGTCTTCGCCTAGCATGATTTCATTGCTATCATCTTTTGCCCATTCTCCTTGCACTGCTAAATAAGGATAAAGACTTTTTATACCTGTGATAAAATCATCATCATCTTTAATTTTTATGGCTTTTTGAAAATAAGTGCCATAAATAAGTGCTTTTTGCTGGGAGTTTTCAATTGTGATTTTACCTTCTAAAAAAGGAGCAAGTGCGGTGATGTTGTTACGCCAATAAATGTCTTTAATCATATATAAATTTTTTTCTTCTAGGTAGTTTTTGTTTTTTAAGGGTTCATAAAGTTCATTACCTATTTCTATACTAAGACTTGAGCCTTTGGGTAAAACAAGGATATTAGAGCCATAGCTTTTGAGTTGTTTAGTTACTTCATCGCCTATACTTAGGGTAATATTTAGCATAGTAGAGAGCAAAAGCGTGGCTAAAAAACAAGTAAGAAAGGCTAAAAATTTTTGAATTTTGTTTTTAAATATAGAGTTAAAAATCATTTTAGCCAACATCATTTCTCCTTTGGATTAAAAATTGGGCTTCGTTTTCTTCTACATATTTTGTAGGATCTTTTTTAAATTCTTCATAGTTGTTTTGATTTGAAAAATAATAAGTAATCCCTTTATAGCTATAAGAAAAAGGAGCTTGGGTGTTTATAATTTTTGTTTTTGATACAGGATCTTGCACTTCAATTTCTTTGATTTGACTAAAATAATTAGATCCTGCTATTACATCTTTAACATCTATGGTGATTTTTTTACCATCGTATTCGTATTTGAGTGGGATAGGATTGCAACCCCCGCTTTTGCCTACACTAGGCAAGAAAATACGCACATTGCAAGAAATGCAAATGAGTTGTCCATCTTTTTTGATATAGCCCATATCTCCACAAATCATACAAGCATCAAAAACAGCTACAGGAGAATCCCTATCTTCTCTTTTATTGATAAGAAAAAACCTTATCACTTTACCTTCAGCACTGATATAAGCAAAGCGGTGGAGTTTGTTGTCCCTTAAAAGAGCTATATCAAAGATAAATTTGCCATTCTTATTGGGTAAAATTTCTTTAGGCTCATCTATGGTTAAAGGCTTAGAGCTTACCATAAAAAAGTATAAAATAATACAAAAACTTATAACACAGGAGATAAAAACACTGGAAAAATAGCGATTAATAAGACTTGTTTTAGCTTCGTTTTTGCGATAATTTATATCTAAAATTTGTTTTTTGCTTATATTTTTTTTGCGAATTTTTAGGCTTAAGAATGCTAAAAAAGTGATGAAAATTAAATAAACATAAATTCCAAAAACACCAAAATAATTACTTTTTCCTACAAAACTCACCAAAAAAGTATGAGTTTCTATGATGGAATTTCGCATTAAAGTAAGCAAGATATTGGCTAGAGCTTTATCGCTTTCTATAAGGATAAGCAGTAAAAACAGCATAAAGCTTGTTTTTTGATTAAAATTTTTTTGCCATTTTAAAAAGAAGAAAATCAAAATACAAACAAGCAAGGCTAAAGCAATAAAACCTAAAGAACTTATACCTTCGCTATCGATTAAAGAACTAGTAAAAATAGGGAAATCTTGACTTAAAAAATAATAATGCAAAGCGGTGCAAAAACTTAAAATTCCCAATAAAATAAAATTTAAAATTTCAATTTTTTTCCAAAAATAAAATATAAAGCTTACTAGCAATAAACCTATAAAAACAAAATCAAAATTAAAGATTAAATTTTCGGTTTTTAAAAATTGTGCTGCGATAAAAAAAGCAAAATATCCAAATAAAAAGCCCAAAAAAACTACTAAAAAACTTTTAAAAATATATTTTTTATCAGGAGTGATAAAGGCCATTAAAATACTTAGCGGTAAAACACTGATAAGAAAATGCACAAAATATATACTCATAATTTACTCTTTAAACATTGTTATTTTAATTTTTCAATAAAAATAAAAATATTTAAACACTCGGAAAATCCGAGTGTAAAATCATTTTGGCGTGCCTGTGTATTTGAATTTATAATCTACTTTAAAAGGTTCAAACCACTTACCCACGCCTGTTTCTTCATCAACATGGCGTCCAAAACCTTGTTTTTCTGGATTTGAGATATAAAAAGTAAGTTCATAATTTCCTACGCCAAAGCCACCTTTTTTATCTTTTTCCATAGCGATATTTGCGCCATAGTGAGGACCATCATCAGCCACCATAGGCATCAAAGTTCCGCGTTTAATCGCACCTGTGTCGGTATTTTTAAGTTCATAGGCTATGGTTAAATAAGGCATCCAAAAACCTTCTGGAAAACCATTTGGATTGTTTTTAAGTGCGTGAATGTCAGCTTCTAGGTGAATATCTGCTAAAGACGCAGCTAGATCAATACCTCTTGGTTCCATTTCAATAGGTTGTAAATAAACAGCGGCTATTTCCATGCCATTAAGTTCTTTTGGATCGCCGATTGGCACTTCGCCTGCAAATAAATTTGTACTAATAACCGCAGCTGCAGCAACTACTGATAAAACTTTTTTTATCATGATTTTACTCCTTTTTTTGAAATTTGTTTTGTTATTAAAATGCCAATAATTAGCATGATCAAAACTATAAATTGAGGGATTAAGGTTTCATAGTAAGGATAAATTCCAAGCCATAAAATCGGTTCAAAATTCATAGGTATAAGACTAGGAATAATGACTTTTCCTTCTATGAGTTCAGCTATGCCTTTGCCTGTAAAAACAAAAACCATGTAAAAAATAATGTAAGAAGTGATATAGAAAAATTGTTTTACAGGTATGCGAATGGCTCCTGCTTTTAAAAGAAAATATAAAACAATAAGTATTAAAATTCCAAGTCCAAGCCCACCAAAAACAGCACTAAAATCAGTGCTTGTTTTAGCATCAAAAAGCAAGGCTTGATAAAAAAGCACAGTTTCTGCACCTTCTCTATAAACAGCTAAAAATACGGTAATCCAAAGGGTTTTTGCACTATTGTTTGATATAGCATCTATAGCACCTTGTTTGATAAAGCTTGTCCATTTTTTATTTTGTGCGTTTGAAAGTAACCAAAAGCCCACATAAAAGAGTAGTAATACGGCTATAAGCATGGTAATACCCTCTATAAGCTCTCTACTTTGTCCTGCATTTTCTTTAAATAGCCAAGAAACTCCAAAAGCGGTAACAAAACTTAAAATCACTCCTGTAAAAAGAGCACTATAGGCGATATTTAGACGATTTTTATTACCACTTTGCACAAGATAAGAAACAATGGCTACAACGATAATCAAAGCTTCCAAGCCTTCACGCAAAATAATACCTAAAGCCCATATAAACAGCGAATAAGGAGTAGAATCTTGAATTTTATCCACACTGCTTGCTATGAGTTGTTCTAAGTCATTAAAAGTAGCTTCAAGCTCTTTTTTATCTGCACTTGCTTTAATCAGTGCCACACCTTTGGAAAATAAACTTTCTATTTTAAGTTTTAAGCCACTATCTACAGCACCGATTTTATTTTCCATACCGCTTGCTTCAAAAATATCTAGATAAATTCCTTGTAAATCATCTACTATAGAAGCACTAAAGCCATCATAATTTTTTAAAATTTCATCTAAAGCAAGTTTGATATCATTAGAAACTTTGGCATAATCTTTGCCTTTTGTTTCATCATTAAAGCCTGAAATTTGCAAACTTGAAAGTTCTGAATTTGGAATTTGTAAGAAAACATCAAAAATTTGTTCTTCTATGTTATCTAAGCCATCTCTTAAGCCTTTTTCATCTATTTTTGCATCGTTGATTTGGCGTATAAGGGTGCGTATGGCTTGTTGAATTTTTTGATCGTTTCCTGCTTTGGTAAATTTATTTACTAAAATTTCTACTTTGGTATTGCGATAATCACTAAATAAGGCATCATTTAAAAAATCTTTACTAGCTTGGTAGTTTTTTTCTTTAAAAGCATTAGCTGCCTGTGAAAATTTGGTAGAGATGTTATCTAGTATAAATTGCAATCTTGCGTCCATTGCAGCGGCAGCTTGTAAATCAGCGCTTGCATTATCATCTGTAAGTTTGCTTGTGTCGTTGTTTGCAGGTGTAGAAGCTTGGGTGGTTAAAGAACTTTGTGCTAAATCTTTTTTATCCACGCCCATCATTTGTGCGATTAAAGCTTCTGCATCAGCTTCGCGTTTGGCATTGGCTTCTAGGCTTGATTTTTCAGCTTTAGCCTTATCATAGTTTGTATCGCTTGCTTCTGCTTTTAAACGATATCCATTTTGTAAAATAGGGGCTACTTCATCAAGATCATAATAAAGACTATCAATTAAAGCATTAATTTGTGTCAAAGGAGCTTCATCTTTATACATACGACGCAAATTTACAAATTTACGCTCCATGGTGATGGCTTTTCTTCCTATGTTTCTTCCTATAGGGCCTTCCATATTTTCAAAATGTTGAAAATACGCATCTTCGCTAAGCTTTTTAGCACCTAGATTATCACCCTTTTTGTAAGTTTCTATGCTTTGTTTTAGCATGTCTTTGATAAGATTTGCTTCATTAATATAATCATCTACTCTAGCAAAAGCTGAGCTTGATAAAAAAATACTTATAATTAAAAATATAATTTTAAAAATTTTCATTATCATTATCCTTGGTTTTTGATAAAAATAATATTTATTATCAAAATAAATAATGGCTAGTATAATATTAAAAATCTTAAATAGAACTAAAAAATAAGCTTTTGTATCGATAATATTTTTTATTAATTATATTTAAGATATATTTTAATAAATTTTTAAATATATTTTATTTTTGTGATTTAATATGGGTTGTTTTTAAGTATCGCAAGGTTTTCTTCTAAGCTATGCACTTTGGGATATTGTTTTTGTATTTTTAATTTTTCATTTTTTTGTGTTTTAAAAGCTTAATAAAAATCAAAAAATCATTTATTGTGTATTCTTCAAGGAGATGATTATAGCATATTTTAGATTAAGCAGATATATCCAAAAGTTTATCTTTTTTGTTGGTATCTGTGTTTGTAGAATCGCTATTGTCTTTATTTGCTTCTTCTTTCTCAGCTTTAGCTTCTACTTTTTCTTTTTTTTCTTGAAATTTTAAAGTTGAAGTTATATTAATTCTTTTACTTTCAAAATTTGTATCTACTATTCCCCTACAAGGTGTATTAAGTAACATTAGCAAACTCCTATATAATTGCAATAGCTTTTTAAGTTGTAATTTTTGATTATATTATAAATCGTATAAATAAGATAAAATTTAAATTTATTGAAGTAAAATTTTATCTATTTAATTTGCTTCTAAAAGTATCAACCATTTATATTTTGCTTATTGTTTCATAGTGTAAAAATTTTTAAAATAGGATTTTATCTTAAAAAATTTATGATTTTTAATTTCAGATATTGGTTTCCTTGAAAAATTTTAAAAAGTTTAGTAAAAAATATTAAGTTTTAAAAATATCATCCGATTTAAATAAAGTCTTAAGACTCAATCTAAAAGGAGGATGATATGGTTTCAGATGTTTCTATGGGTAATGCTAATTTAATGACTGCTGTTAATACTTCAGTTTTGAAAAAATCTATGGACACAAACGAGGCATTGATGAATGAACTCATCGAAGGTATGGAAGGTGTCTCTCAAGCCTCCGCTCCACAAGTTTCTAGCTCTAGTGGTTTGGATATTTACGCTTAAATATCTTAAGAACAAGCTTAAGAACTTGTTGGTATCTTGAGCTTGTTTTTTTAAATAATTATTTCTTTAGTATTTTTTCGTTATAATTTTGCCATTTTATTTATCGTATTAAATTTTTATAATATTTATTTAGGAGCAAGGATGCAAATGATAAAGAAGATGGTTTTAAGTGAAACTTTCCCTGGTATTTTGCTTATATTTTTTACATTTTTAGCCTTATTATGTAAAAATTCTTCTTTAAGTGTTATTTATACAGATTTTTTTCATGCTAATTTTACAGTAGGATTTGATCATTTTCAAATTTCAAAGTCGTTGGATTTATGGATAAATGATGGTTTGATAGCTATATTTTTTCTATGTATAGGGCTTGAGTTAAAATATGAAATTTTACGCGGACAGCTTAAAAATATAAGAGCTGTATCTTTACCTATATTTGGAGCTTTAGGGGGTATGATTACTCCTGCTTTAATTTTTGCTGCTATTAATTATTCCCATGATTTTGCTATGAAAGGTTGGGCAATACCTACAGCAACCGATATAGCTTTTGCAGTGGGCATTTTGATGCTTTTAGGAAATAAAATTCCTACAAGTTTAAAGCTTTTTTTACTTTCTTTAGCTATTTTTGATGATTTGGGCGCTATTGTTATTATTGCTTTATTTTATACAGATCAGCTTTCAGCTTTGGCGATTATTATTTGCTTGTTTTGTATATTTGCTCTGCTTTTGTTAAATTATTATCACATAACCCATCTTTCTTTGTATGTGTTAGTAGGTGTTGTATTGTGGATAGCTATGCTTAAAAGTGGAGTACATGCGACTTTGGCTGGTGTGATTATTTCTTTATTTATACCGCTTGATACAAAAAATAAAAAACCTTATTTGCATGAAGTTCTTAAGGATTTAAATCCTTGGGTGGTTTATTTTATCTTGCCTTTATTTGCTTTTGCTAATGCTGGGATCGATATCAGAGATATGCATCTTGGTTCGGTATTTTCGCCTGTAAGCCTTGGAATTATTCTAGGATTATTTTTAGGAAAGCAACTAGGTGTTTTTACTTTTTGTTTTATTGCTATCAAACTTAAGCTTGCAAAACTACCTGAAAATATTAAATATGGAAAATTTTATGGTATATGTATTTTAACAGGCATTGGTTTTACGATGAGTTTGTTTATTGATGGTTTGGCTTATAAAAATAGTGATATTTTTGAACATGCGGATAAACTTGCTATTTTAATAGCTAGTTTTTTAAGTGCCATTGTTGGTTTTATTTATCTTAAGATTGTTAAATGAATAATATAGTACATAAATTAAAAACTTTAGTTTTAAACGAGGCTTTTGGTGGTGTTTTACTTATAGTTTGTACTTTGCTTGCTTTGCTTGTGCAAAATGGATCTTTTAGCGAACATTATCGAGAATTTCTAAATTTAAAAGTCGGATTTAGTGTAGGTGAATTTGAGCTTAACAAGCCTTTTTTACTTTGGATAAATGATGGGCTTATATCTATATTTTTCTTTGCTATAGGGCTTGAGCTTAAAAAGGAATTTTTGCACGGGGATTTTAAAAATCCTAAAAATATTGTTTTACCTTTTATGGCTGCTTTAGGGGGTATACTTATACCTGCGATGTTGTTTGCTTTGGTAAATATAGGAGATGCTTATACTTTAAAAGGTTGGGCTATACCTACAGCCACAGATACAGCGTTTGCCTTAGCGATTTTAATGATGTGTGGCAAACATATTCCATCAAGTTTAAAAATTTTCTTACTTTCTTTGGCTATTTTTGATGATGTGGGTGCTATTTTAATTATAGCTATTTTTTATACGACAAAATTATCAATAGTTGCTTTTGTCGTTGCAGGAATTGCTATTTTGGCAATGCTTGTTTTAAATATTTTAGGAATAACAAGAAAGTCTTTTTATTTTATTTGCTCAGTTATTCTTTGGATTAGTGTTTTAAAAAGTGGTGTGCATGCAACTTTAGCTGGAATCATAACAGCATTTTTTATACCGATGCAAACTAAAAATGGAGAAGCATTTTTAGAAGAAATCTATGAAAGTCTAAAATTTTGGCTCGCTTTCGTTATCTTGCCTTTATTTGCTTTTGCTAACGCTGGGGTAAATTTATCCAATATCGATATAGGAGCAATTTTTTCAGGTGTAAGTGTAGGTATTTTCTTGGGGCTTTTTGTGGGTAAACAAGTGGGTGTATTTTTGTTTTCTTATTTGGCAATCCGCTTTAAATTTGCAGCCTTGCCCCAAGGTTCAAATTTGAAACAACTTTATGGGGTTTGTATACTTACAGGAATTGGTTTTACAATGAGTTTGTTTATCGATGGCTTGGCGTATGAAGTTAGCGATATTTTTAATTATGCAGATAATTTAGCTATTCTCATAGCTTCATTTTGTTCTGGGATTTGGGGTTTTATTTATCTTAAATTCTTTGCTGCTCGATCTTAAGGGGATTGATGAGGCATATTTTTTTCATCATCACGATTATATTCTTTATAAGCGGATGTAGTTTTTATCAAAATTTAAACTATACTCGTCCGATTTATAATACAAATAAAGAAACAAAACTTAAGACTATAGCACATGAATGGAAAAAAACTCCTTATGTTTTAGGTGGAACTAGTAAAAAAGGTGCTGATTGTTCAGGATTTACACAGAGCGCATTAGCTCAGCTTAATATACGCATACCTCGCACTACAAAAACTCAATTAGGTTCTGGAAGAAAAGTTTCTAAATCAAAATTGCAAACAGGAGATTTGGTGTTTTTTAAGACAGGTAGAGGGCCAAATGGTATGCATGTTGGTATTTATATGAGCAAGGGAAAATTTATACATTTATCTACTAAAGGTGGAGTAAAAGAAGTCGAGCTAAATAACTCTTATTGGAAGGCTCGTTATATAGGAGCAAGAAGGTATTAAAGTGAAAATAGGTGTATTTGATAGCGGAGTAGGAGGGCTTAGTGTTTTAAAATCTCTTTATGAAGCTAGACTTTTTGATGAAATTATCTATTATGGAGATACCGCAAGAGTTCCTTATGGGGTGAAAGATAAAGATACTATTATAAAGTTCTGTCTTGAAGCATTGGAATTTTTTGAACAATTTCAAATTGATATGCTTATCATTGCATGCAATACTGCTAGTGCTTATGCTTTAGATGCTTTAAGAGCAAAAGCACATTTTCCAGTATATGGCGTAATTGATGCAGGGGTTGAAGCAACGATAAAAGCTTTGCATGATAAAAATAAAGAAATTTTAGTCATTGCGACAAAAGCAACCATTAAATCAGAAGAATATCAAAAGCGTTTGTTATCTCAAGGATATACAAATATAAATGCTTTAGCTACAGGGCTTTTTGTGCCTATGGTTGAAGAAGGTATTTTTGAAGGAGATTTTTTGCAAAGTGCTATGGAGTATTATTTTAAAAATATCACAACTCCAGATGCTTTGATACTCGCTTGCACTCATTTCCCTTTACTAGGACGTTCTTTAAGTAAGTATTTTGGTGATAAAACAAAATTAATTCATTCAGGAGATGCTATAGTTGAATTTCTTAAAGAAAGAGAAAATATAGATTTGAAAAATCATAAAGCAAAATTACATTTTTATGCTTCAAGCGATGTTGAATCTTTAAAAAATACTGCTAAAATTTGGCTAAATTTATAAGGAAATAAAATGATAGAATTGAAAAAACCAGATGAAATAGAAAAATTAAGAATAGCAAATCAAATTGTAGCAAAAACTTTAAATTTTTTAGAGAATGAAATTAAAATAGGAATGAGCTTAAAACAAATTGATAAAATGGCAGAAGATTATATTTTAAGCCTTGGCGCCAAGCCATCATTTAAGGGACTTTATGGTTTTCCAGGTGCCATTTGTACATCTTTAAATCAAGTTTGCATCCATGGAATTCCAGATGATAAAATTATCAAAGAGGGTGATATTTTAGGTCTTGATGTGGGAAGTTTGATTGATGGGTATTATGGGGATGCAGCAAGAACTATTGCTATAGGAGAAGTTTCACCCACTGATAAAGCTTTAATCTCTTGTGCTAAAGATGCGTTATACCATGCTATAGATATTATTCATGATGGAATGCGTTTTAAGGAACTTTCAGCTGCTTTAGGCGAATTTATCCATACAAGAGGTTTTGTCCCGCTTCGTGGATATTGCGGGCATGGTATAGGACGAAAGCCTCATGGAGAGCCTGAAATTTTAAACTATTTAGAAAAAGGTGCGAGTGCAAAAAGTGGCCCTAAAATTAAAAATGGAATGGTGTTTTGCATAGAGCCTATGATATGCCAAAAAGATGGAACACCAAAGCATTATAATGGAAAATGGGATGCTGGAAGTATTGATGGGCTTAATGCGGCTCATTATGAACATTGTGTTGCTGTGATTAATGGGCGTGCTGAAATTCTTTCTATGATATGATATTAAATTATAAAAATAATATTTTTTTCTTAAAATCCTAAAAATTTAAAATTTTTTAAATAATATTGTAGTAATATTCTTTAATAATTTAAGTTACTAAATGATATTTTTATAGCAGTTTAAGTGTTGTTAGAATAAAATGTCACATCGTATTAAACTAAAACATAAATATGGTTTAGATAATTTAATAAAAATTATTAAATTATCTAAATATTTATTTTAGTTTAAAGAGATCTTTTAAGATCTCGTTTGGGTTAGGCTATTTCCCTCCCCCTTTTTATTCGTAGCCTAACTCTCTTTTAAGAGTTTGGAAAATCTCTTTAAGCTAAAATATATTATATTTGCTTAAAGAGAATAAACGATTACTATTCTTATTTAAATAAATTTTTAAAATCCATTGTAGAGTTATAAATTCCAGTATTATCCATAGTTTCGCCCATGGTAATTGTGGTTGCTAACTCTGATAGAATGATTTTTATTTCATCTCTTTTATCTTGTATATAGGCCAATACACCTTCGTAATTACTTGTTTGAAGAATTAAAAGTGGATTAGCAATTTCAAATTCAAAAAGTTTTTTACCAACATAAACATTGAAAATATTTCCAAAAAGGGCTGTTCCCATGAAAGAGCAGTTTTGTATAAGTTGTGATGCTGTGGCATCAAGAGTTCTTTTTTGCATATCATCTGAATTTTCATCTATTCTTTCTAGAATGCTTTTTTCTATTTTTTTTAAAGACATATCAAGCACTTGAAGTGCTCCTATAAAATCATTTGCATCATTGATTTGAGAGCAAATTTGATTTGCTTTAAATTCATTCACGCCTTGAATTTCGCCTAAGTGTTTTTTAAATATTTCTAAATCACTTTTCATTGTTTACCTTTCAAAAATATTGCTAAATATTTAAAAAGCAAAAAGTGTTCCTAAATTAGGATAAGTTAGAATTTACCCAAAAAATAATCTCATTGCCAATTTTATTCAAGGCTTTTTGAAAAGCATTATAAGTAGAGCGGATATCTTTTTTTTCTATTTTTTCTTTAGTATTGAAAATTTTATGAGCTATTATCTGATTGTTTTCAAGATTTATGAAATTTACACTTATAGAAATTTGAGCGTAGTTTTCATTGTTGCTAAGAATTTGCTCAAAAGAATTAATCCTGCTCTCAAGGGCATAATCCGCATTTAAAGAGCTTGTTGAAGAAAGTAAGGTTGTAAAAATATTGCTTTGTTCAAATTTTGACAAAATTAAAAAAGAATAAAGATTGCTTGGCAAATCTCCCCAGAAATAATGTGCATATTTGTTGCTAAAACCATTATCTATATAAACAATAGCTCTTGAGTTTAAATACAAAGGTGTATTTGCATTGCGAATTTTAAGAATTTTACCGGTTTTTTTAAAAAAAATATTTGAGTCTATTCCTTCATCTTTTAATATGATATTTTCATTTTTATTGATGGTTTCGTGTTTTAAAGAGCATCCGCATAATATAAAAATAAAAGTAAAAATATAGAATATTTGCTTTAGCATTATTTTTCTCCTGGTCCAAGTTTAGGTTTAGTTTCTTTAAAAATCAAATCAGCAGGGCTGTTTTGTAAATTTTCTATTAGAATATTGCTTTCAATTAAAACCCGTTTAAAAAGTTCTAAATTTTGCATCAAAGATGCTTTAATATCATCATAAGTGTTTAATTTTTCATCAGCTTTTTTTATGAAATTTTTTAAAATCATTGTGCTTTCTTTTATGTTTTTAAGACTGGAGTTGAAATTTTGCGCACTAAGGCTTATATTATCAGCCATTTTTCCTATTTTTAAACTTGCGTTTGAAAGATTAAGACTTAAATTTTTAGAATTAGCGTTTAAATTTGCACTTAATTCTGCTAGATTTTGCAAAAGGATTTCTAGATTTTTAAGATTTTTTTCGCTTAAAAGTTCTTTTGATTTATCATCGGCCGTTTTAACCAAAGAAAAAATATGTTCACTTTGTCTGTCTATGGTTGCTAAAAAACTTTCTTTAAAAGGAATGACTGGAAGTTTTCCGTGGATAGATACTAGATCTTTACTATTTTTACTTCCGCCTTGAAGTTGGATAAATTTAAGTCCTGTGATACCTTGAAGTTGTAAAGTAGCAAAGGTGTCTTCTTTTATAGGGGTATTGTTTTTGACCTTGATGCGTATATTAACGCCGAGTTCATCTTGATTGTAAATGCTGATTTCTTCCACGCTACCTACTTCCACGCCCAAAAGCCTTACGGGTGCTTTTATACCAAGTCCTGCAACGGATTCTTGTGTGTGAATTTCATAATACTTAAAACTTTCTTCTTTGGAGTATCCCCCAAGCCAAAGTATGAAACCAAGACTTGCAAAAAATACTCCAAAAACAAAAAGTCCTACAAAAAAATAATTTGCTCTATTTTCCACTTTTACTCCATAAATTTTTTAAAAAGTCGTTCATTTTGCAAGCGCAATTCTTCGTAAGTACCGCAAAATCCAACTTTTTTATTTTCTAAAATGATAAAGCGATCGAGTAAATTTTTCATACTTTCTTTATCATGTGTAACCAAAATGATATTTAAATCAAAACTTTTTTTTAACTCTAAAACCAAATCGTCAAATTCGCGACTACTATGAGGGTCAAGTCCTGAAGTAGGTTCATCTAAAAAAAGCAATTTACTATCAAGTGCTAAAGCTCTAGCAATTGCCACTCTTTTTTGCATACCGCCACTAAGTTCGCTTGGAAATTGTTTTAAAACACTTTCGTTTAAGCCTACCATTTTTAGCTTCATTAAAACCAGTTCTTGTATGCTATTTTCATCTAAATGAGTGTATTCTTTTAAAGGAATAGCGATATTTTCATAAACATTAAAAAAGCTAAAAAGTGCAGCAAACTGAAAAACCACACCCCATTTTTTACGCAAAGCAAGTGCATCTTCTTCGTCGATATTTTTAAGTTTATAGCCTAAAATTTCATATTCTCCACCATCAAAATGTTCAAGCATAAGCATTTGTTTTAAAAGGACGGATTTTCCACTTCCACTACCTCCTAAAATACCAAAAATTTCATTTTTTTTGATTTCAAAACTTACGCCATCATGGACAATTTTTTCTCCAAATTTTGTAATGATATTTTGCGCTTTAATAACCATTTAAATTCCTGCAGAAGTTAAAACAACAGAGAATAAAGCATCAAAAGCTATCACCCAAAAAATAGCATTTACAACGCTTTTTGTTGTATAAATTCCTATGCTTTGTGTAGTGTTTTTTACCTCAAAACCACGAAAACAAGCAATAAGTCCTATTAAAAATCCAAAAATAGGTGCCTTTGCAAGTCCTATAAAGATATGTTTTATATCTACAGCTTCTCTAAAGCGTCTTAAAAATTCGGCAAAAGAAATATCAAGATTTAATTTTGCAACCATCATTCCACCTATAATACTGATCGCATCGCTAATGGCAACGATTAAAGGCATAGCCACTACCAAAGCCATAACACGCGGAATAATAATAAATTCAAAAGAACGAAAACCCATAGTATTCATAGCTGCAATTTCATCAGTGATTTTCATCACTCCAATTTGTGCGGTATAAGAACTTGCACTTCTTCCTGCGATCACTATGGCAGCGATTAAAGGTGCAAGTTCTCTAGTGGCTGAAATTCCCATCAAATCCACTATGAAAATATTGGCTCCAAATTGTGCGAGTTGATAAGCAGCCTGATAGGCTAAAACCACTCCTACTAAAAGAGCGGTTAAAATAACTATAGGCAAAGCTTTAAAAGCAGAATTTTCTATATGATATAAAAAAGCAATAAAGCGAAAATTTTTAGGATTTTTAAGGCATAAAAAAAGACTTGTGAAAAAAGCTCCTGTGAAATTGGTGAATTTTATTAAAATTTTTAAAAGTTCTAAACTTAATTTTCCAAGATCGATAAAATATTCACTGAAATTTTTATGTGATTTTTTTGTTTTACTTAGTCTTTGGTAGTTTTTTTCACAAAGTTCAAAAAGGGTTTGAAAGCGTGAATTTAAGCCTTCTTTGGTGATTTTAATATTTTTATCTTTAAGGTCATTTTCCAAAGCAAGGAAAAATCTTACTCCAGCGGTATCGATTGCTTTTAGATCTTTAAAATCAAAAATCACTTCCTTGCTTTGAATCAAAGCTAAAAAATCTTTTATTTTTAACTTATAAATACTTGTTTTATCCCAAATTCCAAAGATAAAAAGAGTGTTATTTTGAAATTTGAAATTTGCATTCATTTTATTTGCTAAGGATAAAATTTATAAGCTTTGAAACACTAAATCCAAAGTGTTCAAACACATCTTTGTCTTTACCACTTTCTCCAAAACTTTCTATGCCATACACTTTGTGGCAAAATTTATAAAGTTCATTAGAATGCGCTGCTTCAACGCCTATAACTTCACCTTTTAACAATCTTTCTTGATAAGTTTTATCTTGTTTTTCAAAAAGTTCAAAACAAGGCATAGAAACAACATTACAAGCAAAACCTTGTTTTTCAAGTTCGTTTGCACTTTCTAGACAAAGCCAAACTTCACTTCCACTTGCTAGAAGTGTAAATTTAGCGTCTTTGCTTTCTTTGAGTAAATACGCTCCGTTTTTTACATCTCCAAAAATAGGTTCATTTAGAGCTTTGAGTTTTTGGCGTGAAAGCACAAAAGCACTTGGAATATCAGCATTTAGGGCTATTTGCCAAGCTTTGACATTTTCTACCCCATCAGCAGGCCTAAAGGTTAAAAAATTTGGCATAGCTCTAAAAGTGCTAAGTTGTTCTATAGGCTGGTGTGTTGGGCCATCTTCGCCCACGCCTATGCTATCATGCGTGAAAATAAAAAAATGTTTGATTTTCATTAGGGCTGCTATTCTTGCGGCAGGTTTTAAGTACTCACTAAAGATGAAAAAAGTTGCCGAAAATGGTAAGAAAATTCCATATCTTGCAAAAGCATTGTTAATCGCTGCCATAGCGTGTTCTCTGATGCCAAAATGGATATTTTTACCTTCTATAAAGTCTCCCATACCGTGAAGTTCTGTTTTATTTGAAGGGCCTAAATCCGCACTTCCACCTAAAAATCCTTCTAAATTTTTAGCTAAAACATTTAAAATTTCACCATTGCTATCTCTTGTAGCAAGATCTTTTCCTTTAAAATCAGGATAAGCTATCTTGCTAAAATCAGGGTTTAATAGCCTTTCTAAAAGTTCTTTTTTACCACTTTTTTCAAGTTTATCTTTCCATTTTGCTTCTTCTAAATCCCCAAGTTCTACAGCACTTTCAAAGCGGATTTTGCTTGCTTGTGGGATATGAAAACTGATATTTGGATCAAAACCTGCTTGTTCTTTGGCTTTTTTAATCACTTCTTCGCCCAAAGGTGCGCCATGGCTTTTATGACTGCCTTCAAGCTCTCCTGCACCCTTTGCTATAGTTGTTTTTGCGATGATAAGACAAGGTTTTGTGGATTTTTTAGCTTGTTCTAAGGCTTTATTAATTTCTTCATAATCGTGTCCATTTATACTTAAAACTTCAAATCCTTGTGCTTCAAAACGCATTTTTACATTTTCGTTAAAGGCTAAACCTACATCGCCTTCTATGGAGATATTGTTGCTATCATAAATAAGTATGAAATTATCAAGTTTGTGAAGTCCTGCTAAAGAACAAGCTTCATAAGAAATGCCTTCTTGTAAATCCCCATCTCCGCAAAGACAATAAATTTTATGATCGATTAAATCACTACCTAGCAAATTTTGCGCTTTTTTTGCTGCCATAGCAAAGCCTACAGCGTTTGCAACGCCTTGTCCTAAAGGGCCTGTAGCGATTTCTACTCCAAGAGTTGAAATTTCAGGGTGTCCTGGGGTTTTAGAATGAAGTTGGCGGAAATTTTTAAGATCTTCTAAGCTTAAATCATAGCCACTTAAATGTAAAAAACTATAAAGCAAAGCACTTGCATGTCCGCCTGAAAATACAAGTCTATCACGGTTTAGCCAAGTGGGATTTTTAGGATTGTGTTTTAAATGATAACTTAAAACACTTAAAATATCTGCTAAACCCAAAGGTGCACCTGGGTGTCCTGAGTTTGCTTTTTGCACCATATCGGCACTTAAAAATCTTAGAGTATTTGCCTGTTCTTGTAAAATTTGAATGTCCATTTTTTGCCTTTATAAGTATTGAATTATTAAATTTTGTATCATTTGCGCGAGTTTTTCATTAAGTTTTTCTAAGTCTTGTTCACATTCACTAAGAAGATTTTCTTTTGTTTTTATGGCTTGTTCAAGTCCAAGTAAATTGACAAAAGAATTTTTATGAGTATCGTTGTTAGTAGGCTTTCCGCTTTGTTCTTGACTTGTAGTTACATCGATAATATCATCATTGATTTGAAAAATCAGTCCTAGTTTTAAACCAAGTTTGTAAATTTGATTGCTTTCTTCGTTGTTAAGTTCGCAAATTTCACAACCCATTTTTAAAGCTGCAGCGATTAATCTTGCGGTTTTGTGTGTATGTAAAAACTCAAGTTCATTTAAACTCAGTCTTTTGTCTTCAAAGAAACAATCAATAGCTTGTCCTATGATCATTCCATTAAGTCCTGCATTAAAGGCAAGGGTTTTGATGAGTTTGATTTTGATTTCATCTTTTAAATGAGCATGACTTAGAACTAAAAAAGCTTCAGTATTTAAAGCATCACCCACTAAGATGGCTGTAGTTTCATCGTAGCTTTTGTGTAAGGTTGGAATTCCTCGTCTAAAATCCGCATTATCCATAGCGGGTAAATCATCATGTATGAGTGAATAAGTATGGATAAATTCCAAAGCTAAAGCCACATCTAAAGCTTGATTTAAAAGTTCAGGTTTATTGCTTTGTACTACGCTTAAAAGCAATTGTGCACGAAAATGCTTTCCTCCTGCTTTTAGCATAAGGGCTAAAGCTTCATTAAAAAAAGGATGAAAACTTTCAACTTTAGGTAGATTTTTTTCTAAGTGATGGATAAAAAGTTCTTTTAAATTCACTTAGTAAGCCTTATGAAAAATTGAAATTTACCGTCGCCACCTGAGTTGGCATTTCCGCCTAGTTCATTGTTGAAATTTGATAAAGGTAATTTAGTACTTTTGCGTTCAATCAAGATGCTAAAGTCATTACCAGCGCTTAAAATATTTTGTAATTCTTTAAAATTATTTAAAATAATATTATTAACGCGTAAAATTTTATCTCCTACCATAAATCCTGCATTTGATGCTTTTGATTTTGGATCTATTTTAGTTACAACAAGACTAGTATTAACCGTTAAACCAAGATTGCTTGTGAAATTTGTAATTTTTGGTTTTGGTTTAGAATCAGGAAGATTAAATTTGCTCAAATCTTTTGCAAAAACTTCAGTAGAAATATTTAAATCCATATTATCACGCAACACTTGAAAATAAAGAGTGCTTCCGCGATCTGCAAAAAGAATTTTTTCATTGAGTTTTCTTAAATCATTGGCGGGCAAGCCATCAACACTTATAACTTGATCGTTGATTAAAAATTGTGGATTTTTTCTTACATTGTTAACATAAATTTTATTTTCTCGAACAACAAAATCAACGCCAATATCCCCCCAATAAGCATCGTTATATTTCATAAAATGTTTTAAATAGCGATTGCCTATAAAAGAGCTATTATTTAAAGCAATCCCCATCATTTCACAGCACGGAGTCCCTAAAAGTCCTATTTTAGAATTAAAATCAAGTTGATCTTTTTCGTCAATATTTTGAGCTAAATACTTAATATGCCCTATATAAGGTTTATTAGGATCCCAAATTCCAACCCAATCATTACGAGTAAGTTTTTCTTCATCACCCATAGGAGTAGGGATTAGGCTAAAGTCAGTTCTTACAAGATATAAATTTAAAAATGGATCATATTTTACATATTTGTTAAGCTTAGTATTAGGCTGTTTTAACACAGCAAGTAAATTTTCACTGAGTGCAAAAGCTGGCATTCCTTCATAGTTGAGCATGCTTGCCTTATTTCTTTCATAACCTGCTAAAAAATCTTCAAATTTAGGTCTTTCTATACCAAAAGACAAAGTAAAAAGCATGCAAATAATTAAAATTTTTTTCATAATTTCATACCTCCAAAACCACCTAAAACATCATTTGCCATACTGGAACGATTTTGCGCAACCATAGCCAAAACATCATTAATTGCAGAAATAAGTAAAATTTGCAAGGACTCTTTATCTTCAAGTAAAGAATCATCAATGCTAACATCGATAATTTCACCCTTTCCATTAGCACTTACTTTAACAAGTCCTGCTCCACTTTTGGCGCTAAATTCACGATTTGCAAGTTCTAGTTCTATATTTTTTGCTTTTTCTTGAACTTGATTTAAAAGTTCGCCCATTTTAGAAAAATCCATATTTTCAAACATTGATTATCCTTGATTTTTTAAAATTTCATTAACAACTACTTTATCACTAAAAGGATATTTTATCCCTTTAATTTCTTGAGTAGTTTCATCACCTTTGCCTAAAATAACGACTAAATCGTCATTTTCTTTTAGTTCTAAAGCTTTTTTTATAGCTTCTTTTCTATCTTCTATCATTAAAACTTTTTCTTTTTTAGCAAAGCCTGATAAAATTTCTTCCATGATGGTTTTTGGTTCTTCGCTACGTGGATTATCACTTGTAATGATAGCAATTTTTGCAAAATGTTCGACGATTGTTCCCATTAAAGGGCGTTTGGTTTTATCTCTATCTCCACCTGCTCCAAAAACAACGATGAGTTTTTTATTTTTAAGAGTGTCAAGTACTTTTTCAATGCCATCAGGCGTATGAGCAAAATCTACGATCACACCTTTTGCTACTTGTTCTACTCTACCACAAACCCCGCCAAATCCACTGATAGCTTTTTCTAAATCTTTTAAATCAGGCTTTACGAGTTCATTCACACAAGCACTAGCAACTAGAAGATTGTAAAGATTAAAAAGTCCTAGCAAGGGCGAGTCTATGTGAAAAGTTTGATTTTTATTTGTTGCAATAGCACTAATGCCTTCTTCTAAAGAATAAGCTTTGATTTGATATAAAGCAGGATTTTCTATACCATAAGTAAAAGCATTACGCACATTAAATTTAATAGCCAAAGCATCTTTGTTGATAAATTTTAAACTCTCATCTGTAAAAAAAAGCTCTTTTGCTTCTTTGTAATTTTCAAAAGTACCGTGAAAATCTAAATGATCTTGAGTGATATTGGTAAAAATTTTAGCAACAAATTTTAAGCCTTCGATACGGTTTTGAACGAGTGCGTGTGAGCTTACTTCCATGATGAAAAAATCACATTTTTTTTGAGTGGCTATTTGTAGGTACTCTAAGGTTTTAAGAATAGGGGAGGTGGTTAAGGATTTTTCATCAATTTGTTCATCGTTGATAAAAGCTCCTCTTGTTCCGCAAAGCCCGCATTTATAACCTAAATCCAATAAGATAGAATAAATCGCTGCTGCGGTTGTGGTTTTGCCATTGGTTCCTGTGATTCCTATGATTTGAATCTTTTCATCGATTTTTAAAAGTTTTTTACACTCATTTACATCAATGATTTTTGCGCCTTTTTCTAAGGCTTGAGCGTGAAATTTAGCATTTTGTGTGGTTTGTAAAAAAAAGCATTCTTTTTCACACTCTAAGGTATTATCTGTAATGAATGAATTTTCAAGTTTTAATTTCACTTTTAAATCCTATGAGTTTTTCTTGGAGTTTGATAAATCTATCATTTGCCCAAAAATGAGGCATAACATTTTCTATATAATTTAAAGTCATATCTTTATAGCCATTATCAAGTAATTTTTCCAAAAAATCTAAAAAATCATCACGATTATCAATAACTAATTTAGTGCTATTAATGATATTTTCAAAACTTTTTTGAAAGCCAAGTTCTTCTTCGCTTTTTAAAAAATCTTGATAATTTAACGCATGCCCATCTTCAAATTCATTTTCCTGTTTGTTTTCTTGTTTTTTAAATTCAATTGTACTTAAAATTTCTTCTAAGTCTTTATCAATGCTAGAGATTTTGTAATGTTCTATATAAAAATCAAAAAGTAAAGAAGCTTCTTTAGGAGATTTTAAAGCAAGATCACAAAGGCAGATAAAATTTAGCAAGCGTTTATTTTTGCGTTTTTCATAAGCCATAGAAAAATACATTTTTGCAGTTTTAAAATCTTTCTTGTAAAAATGTTCAATTCCAAGTTTTTTATAATTTTGCAAATTCGTCTGCTCCGCCGTTTAAATTGATTATAGTGATTTCTGGATGAATATCGATCTTAAGTTGCCTTTCAAGGCCATATTTTAGCGTTGTTCCACTCGATGCACAGCCTTTACAAGCTCCTATTAAATGGACATAAACAACCCCATTTTTAATTCCTAAAAATTCAAGCCCTCCGCCATCACGTTCAAGCATAGGCAAGCTCTTTTCTAAACTTGCTTTAACAGGATTTATAAGCTCTTCATCGCTAAAAGGCATCATAATTTATCCTTAAAAATTTTTATATACTTTAGCGTGATTGTGTTTAAAAAAAGGTAAATTAAGGCTTGAAATTTAAATAAATTAAAAAGGTTCGTCATTATCTTGTGCGCTAAATCCTAAATCATAAGCTGTAAAGTTTTTGTTGCTAAAAATTCCATTTAAGTTTCTAAATGATTGTTGCAGAATTTCTTCGTTTTTTTCATATTTTAAGAAGCTTAAATATTCTTTTAAAAAATTATTTAATTCTTCGGTATTTAAATTTTTAATTAGAAGATTTAAATTTTTATCAATAAGCGTAAAAAGTTGTTTTTTTAATGCGAGTGTAGAATTTTTAATTTTTACATTGTTTAAAAAAGCTAAATTAACCTTGCAAATACCTAACAAGAATTCGCTATAGTTTAAATTTTTTCGAATATTTTTACTTTCAAATTCTCTAATATCACTATCTTCATAACCTTTTTTTTCTAAAATTTTATCCAATAAAATTTTATGCTTAAAACAAACACTATCACTAATTTGCTTAAAATCGTTACATATATCTGGATGCTGTTTTAAAAAAGCTATAAGTTCTAATTCTGCAATGTGAATTTTTTCTTTAGGAAAATTGTATTTATTTTGAGAAATTAAAGGGGTTTGTATGGTTTTTTTTGAATTTTGTGATAAGACAATAAATTTTTCATCTACTTTTAATAAATTTGAAACTAGACTAGTGTAAGAATTTGCCACTAAAGGTTCAAGATTAAAGGTGAATTTTTGTATAGTTTCTAAAGCTTTTTGTTTATCAAGAGCAGAAATTATGGAATGAGTGGATATTAAGCGTCTGATATAAAATTCACCAAGCTCTATTCCTTCATCGAGTATATCATGAAGTTTTGTGCTTTCATTTTTTGCTACGAGCTCAGCAGGATCTTTTCCACCTTGCAAAATTGCCACTTTACCGTCTATTTTGTTTGTGCTTAATAAAAATGCAGATCGTGTCGCAGCTTTTAATCCTGCTTCATCATTGTCAAAACATAAAATCACTTTTGCATCATAACGGCGGATTAAGGGTAGATGATGTTCGGTTAATACTGTTCCAAGAACTGCTACAGCATTATTAAACCCTGCTTTGTGAAAAGCTATTGCATCCATGTAGCCTTCACATACTATTATTTCTTTTTTTTGGGCTATATTTTCTTTAGCGATGTTAAAAGCATAAAAAATTCTACTTTTATCAAAAAGTATATTTTGGGGTGAATTTACATACTTTGCCGGTACATTGGGATTTAAAGTACGCCCTCCAAACCCTACTAATAAGTCTTTATGATCGTAGATTGGAAAGGTGATACGCCATATAAAACTTGCGTAAAATTCATTATTTTCATCTTTTTTTAAAGCTCCAACACTCATAGCATCTTCTAAAGGAATTTTTTGATTTTGCAATAATCTTATACTATCTTCACTTGCTCCCGCAAAACCTAATTCGAATTTGGCTATATCTTTGTCATTTAAAGCTCTTTGGTAAAGATAGGTTAAGACTTCTTTGTGGTGTTTGAGATTATCTTTAAAATACGCATTTAAGCTTGGTAGTATAGACTTTAGTTCTTTTTTATTTTCTTGTTTTTCTTTTGTATAACTCAAAGTAAAATTACTAAGGCTTGCAACTTTTTCAACTGCATCGGCAAAACTTAATTTTTCATAATCCATTACAAATTTAAAAGCATCTCCACCAGCCTTGCAGGCAAAACAATGATAAAAACCTTTGGTAGGATTGATATGCATAGACGGGTTTTTATCTGCATGAAAAGGACAGATACACACAAAACTAGAGCCTTGTTTTTTTACTTCAATATAATTTTCTATAATATCAACAATATTAAGTCTTTGGGATAAATTTTCTATACTTTCTTTAGTTATCATTTTACAAACCTTGTTAAAATTATACAAAGATTTGGCTATAATTTGGCATAAAATTTTTAGAGCGAGACTATGGATTTTTTCTTTGTAGAATACAGAGACCCTTTAGTAGGGCTTATAATTTTAACAATTTTAGTATTTGTTGTAGCTGTTGCAAATTATATTTGGAAAATATTTGCTAACAAAGATGAAGAACAAAAGCTTGAAAAATTTATAAAAAAATTTGAAATGGATAACGCTCATAAAGAGTTGTTAAGAAATAGTAGCTTGAGTTTTGGAAATTTAAGTTTTTTGGCCGAAATTTTTACTAAAAGTGGGGAATTTGAAAAAGCAACTCAAATTTATTTAATTGCTCTTGAAAAATGTAAAGATAAACAAGAAAGAGAATTTATTTTCCTTTCTTTGGCAAAAGTTTATTTTAAAGCAGGATTTTTAGAGCGTGCAAAAGAAGTTTTATTACAAGCTTTAAAACTGCGTCCAAGAAATATACAAGCTTTAAAACTTTTAAAAATTGTTTATTTAAAACTTCGTTCTTATAAAGAAAATTTAGAACTTTTAGAATGTCTTTTTGAGCTTAATGAAGATGTGCAAAAAGAGCATGATTTTATCAAAGCTTTAGAACTTTGTACTTTTAATATCACTGATGAAGAAAAAAAGAAAAAACTTTTAGAATTTAAAATAGAAGATAATCCTATGTTGGGGCGTTTAGTTTTTGAAAAATATCATATGTTTTTAGGGCAAAATTTTTTTGATATTTGTGATTTGCTTTATAGGGAAAATGAAGCGTTTAATTTAGAAAATCAAGATTTTTTAGAATTCTTTTATGCTTTGGGTAAAATTTCAAAGCATGATGATACGCATCAGTTTGTTTTTAAAAATTCTAATTTTAAAATGTTAAAAATTTTAAAAGATAATTCTTTTAATGCGGGGTTAGAATTTTCATACCGTTGTTCTGAGTGTAAAAATGTAATGCCTTTGTTTTTTTATCACTGTCCTGTTTGTTATGAGTTTAATACTTGTAAAATTATTTATGAAGTGAAAAACAATGAAACACATTGAAATTTATACAGATGGCTCATGTCTTAACAATCCAGGTTTTGGCGGATGGGCTTATATTTTGCGTTATAAGGAGTATCAAAAGGAAGGTTTTGGAGCTGAGGCTAATACCACTAACAATAGAATGGAGCTAATGGCAATTATTGAATCTTTGAAGGCTTTAAAAGAGCCTTGTGAAATTTCGCTTTTTACAGATTCTAACCTAATGGTTCAAAGTATTAATGAATGGCTAGAAGGATGGATAAAAAAGGATTTTAAAGGTAAAAAAAATATAGATTTATGGAAGGAATATATTAAAGTGGCAAAATCTCATAAGATTAAGGCTTTTTGGGTAAAAGCACATAATGGACATTTGGAAAATGAAAGGTGTGATACATTGGCGCGTGAAGCTGCTTTGAAAATTGCAAGGGAAAATGATGAAAAACATTGAAAAGCTAGAGCAGAGTTTAACTTATGAATTTAAAGATAAAAATCTTCTTATACATGCTTTAACCCATAAAAGTTTTAAAAAATCTTACAACAACGAACGCTTGGAATTTTTAGGTGATGCCGTGCTTGATTTAGTTGTAGGTGAATACCTTTTTCATAAATTCGCCAAAGATGCCGAAGGAGATTTATCTAAGCTTAGAGCAGCTTTAGTGAATGAAAAGTCTTTTGCAAAAATTGCAAATAGTTTAAATTTGGGCGATTTTATTCTTATGAGTGTTGCTGAGGAAAACAATGGAGGAAAAGAAAAGCCTTCTATACTTTCAGATGCGTTAGAAGCCATTATAGGTGCTATACATTTAGAAGCTGGGTTCGAGTTTGCAAAAACTATTGCTTTAAGGCTTATAGAAAAAAATTTCCCTCAAATTGATGCAAAAATTCTTATAAAAGATTATAAAACAAAATTACAAGAGATTACACAGGGAAAAATCGGACAAACTCCGCAGTATGAAACAGTGCGTGCTTTTGGCCCTGATCATTTAAAGCAATTTGAAATTGCTTTAATGCTTGATGGTAAAGAACTTGCAAGAGCTATTGCAGGAAGCAAAAAAGAAGCACAGCAAATGGCAGCAAAAATTGCACTTGAGAAATTAGGAGCTTTATAGTGAATACCTTTGGTACGAGATTGAAATTTACAAGTTTTGGTGAGTCTCATGGTGTGGCTGTTGGATGTATTATTGATGGAATACCTGCTGGGGTTAAATTTGATGAAGAATTTTTGCAAAATGAGCTTGATAAACGCAAAGGCGGAAGTAAATTTGCAACACCAAGAAAAGAAAGCGATAAAGCTCAGGTTTTAAGCGGGGTTTTTGAAGGATATACAACGGGTCATCCCATAGCTATAGTGGTTTTTAATGAAAATGCCCATTCTAAGGATTATGATAATTTAAAAGATCTATTTCGTCCTGCTCATGCGGATTTTACTTATTTTTATAAATATGGCATAAGAGATCATAGGGGTGGGGGTAGATCAAGTGCTAGGGAAAGTGTTGCTAGAGTGGCTGGTGGTGCAGTTGCAGCGATGCTTTTGCGTGAATTTGGCATTTGTGTTCAAAGTGGTGTTTTTGGGGTAGGAACTTTTGTATCAAATTTGAAAGAAAAAGAATTTGATTTTGAATTTGCTAAGAAAAGTGAAATTTTTTGCCTTGATCCAAAACTAGAAAGTGACTTTAAAAATGAAATTTTAAATGCTAGAAACTCAAAAGATAGCGTAGGCGCTGCTGTTTTTACAAAAGTTAGTGGTATGCTTATAGGACTTGGAGAAGTTCTTTATGATAAGTTAGACTCTAAATTAGCTCATGCTTTAATGGGAATTAATGCTGTTAAAGCAGTTGAAATAGGCGAAGGTATTAATGCAAGCAAAATGCGCGGATCGTGTAATAATGATGCTTTAAAAGATGGCAAGTTTTTAAGCAATCATAGCGGAGGAATTTTAGGAGGAATTTCAAATGGAGAAAATCTTATTTTAAAAACTTATTTTAAACCTACTCCTTCTATTTTTTCCAAGCAAGAAAGTATAGATAAATTTGGCAATAATTTGGAATTTGAACTCAAAGGTAGGCATGATCCTTGTGTAGGTGTTAGAGGAAGTGTTGTAGCTAGTGCTATGGTGCGTTTAGTTTTGGCTGATTGTTTGCTTTTGAATGCGAGTGCGAATTTAAACAATTTAAAAAATGCTTATGGATTAAAATAAAAAAAGCCCATTTTCATGGGCTTGATTGCAATATTTTGAAAAGATTCAAATACTATATCGCTTGTTTTGCTAAATACTTTATACTTTAACTAATAAAAAATTGATTAATATCAGCCTTATTTTCAAAAGCTATGCTTGTATAAGCTTGATTTTTAAATTTAAGTTCATAGCTTTTTCCTGCTTCGTGTTTAGTATAGGTAAGGGCTATTTTTAAGGCAAGTTCTAAGTCTTTTTCTGAAATTTTTTCATCTACCAAAGAGTAAGCTCCGATTAAATCCCCAAGTTCTATGACTTCATATTTAGGAGTTTTTAAACCTTTTAAAAGAGTATTTTCAAGTTCATTTCTACCTATGATCATTTTAGCTCCATTAGGTAATCTTAAATGACGACCATATTTTAAAAGTTGTGCGTCATTAACCTGCATATCTTTGTCAAATTCTATGAAATCTCGAATTTTTTTAGCAAAATTATCAAGAGTTAGCAAACAACCTCCACCTGGGCTTTCAAAGTCTTCTAAGCCAAATTTAGCTGCAAGTTCAAGTTGTCTTTTACGACTTCTTCCACTAATACCTTCGAGTTTTTCTCTATCTACCCAACCTTCTCTTTCAGGTTTGGTTAGAGGTAGGTTTTTTGCACACATAGGACGCAAGATTAAATCTTCTTCATCAAGAGCAAGTTTTTTAACCTTTGCCATCGCATCACTTCTTTGACTCATAGGGCGTTGTCCTAAAACTTCTCCTGTGATGATAAAACTTGCGTTTTCTTCTTTTAACATAGCCAAAGCAGTTTTAAACATAAAAGCATGACAATCTATACAAGGATTAAAATGTTTGCCATAGCCATATTGTGGATTAAAAAGCACTTCTTGAAGATAGGAATTTCTTACATCTATCATTTCAAAATCTGCACCTATCATTGCCGCACGCTTTTTCATGATTTCGCTTTTATCACTTGTGCTTCCAAAACCTATGTTGATATTTAGAGCTTTAACTTCTATGCCTTGTGCAGTGATGAGTTTCATTGCAAGCATACTATCAAGCCCACCGCTAAAAAGAGCTAATGCTTTCATTGATTCCTTTCTGAGATTATAAAGTTTTTTAAGATTTTGTCGATTATAAAAGGTATAATTTTAACTAAAAAATCTTTAAAATAAGGATTGGAAAGTGTTAAAAATAATTTTGGTTTTAAGCATTTTGAGTTCTTTTGCTTTTGCAAATTCTTGTGCTAACTACGAGCAAGAACTTAAAAAGTGTAATTCTTTAAAAAATTCACATGAGAGAAAAATGTGTCGTTTAGGTTTATTTGCAAAATGTAAAAAAGGATAAATAATGAAAATCGATACTTCTGCTAGTTTAACTCATTCTTTAACTAATAATGTTGATAAAAAAGAGCTTAGCGTATTAAAAAAAGAAGATCAAGATAAAATTCCCGTGCAAGATCTTTCGAGTTTAAATAGCGATGGTGTTAAGATTGTTTTTGAAAATAAGCAAGGTGAACTTATAGCTTTAAATTTAAGCGATGAAAATTATAGTAGTTTACAAAAAAATTTCGGTTCTTATACGAATTATGTTGCTAGAAATGATGGTAGTATAAGGCTTAATGGCGAAGCAAACCAATTTGTTTCAAATTGGTTTGAAAGTGTAAAAGATAATTTTGGTTCTTTAAATTCAAATTTAAATAATAAACAACAAAGTGTAAAATTAAATTTTAATACAAGTACTCTTCAGCAAAGTATGCAAAATTTAGGCTTTAAAACAAGCGATGAAAAAATATCTGATGATGCAAATATAGAAGAAAAATTAAATTTTTTTATTGATAAAGATGTAAATAAAGATGGTAAAGTTGATGATAGTGATGTTAAAGAACCTAGCATGAGAGAAATTTTAAGCGACATTAAAGAAGCATCAGGTGGTGGAGCTAATGCTATGAAAACTATAGATCCGCAAAAAATCAATAAAAAAGATGATAAGGAAAATAATATCAAAGAAAAAGAAGACGAAGATTTGCTTCAAAAAGCTCAAAAAAAAGGTTTAAGTGCTTTAAGTGCTGATGAGCAGGCAAAGCTTGAGGCTAGCAATCCTGAAGAATTTGAAAAACTGAAGCAAAAATCTTTGCAAGAATTAAGTCAGAATTTAAGTAAAGATTTTCAAAATAAAATTGAAAATCAAGAAGCGCAAATTGTAGATAAGAGAGTGTAGCAAATTATAATTTTACCCTCTTAGGGTTTTAAAATCATATATAATAGGTAGTGTAATTCTTAAATCTCCGTTATACTGTGGAAAATTTAAAGAAGCTTTTCTTATGCTTTCTAAAGCACTTTTATCTAACAAATCATATCCTGAGCTTTCGATGATTTTTAAATCTGCTAAAGTTTTGTTTTCTTTCCATAAAAATTCTACTTTTACAGTTCCTTGCATACGCATTTTTTTTGCTTGCCTTGGATAAAATTGTGCTTGTTGTATAGCTTTTTGAATTTCTTTTAATACAGGGTGATTATCTTTTCCTTGTGTTAATTGGGTGATTTTAGGTTTGACATTTGTATCAGTTGTTTTTGTAAAAGTTTTAACTTCTTGAGTTGGTGCTATTGGGGTTTTATTTGGTATTGGGTGTGGAGGTGTTTTTTTTATCTTTTTTTGAATTTTTTCAGGAGTTTTTTTAATAACTTTTGGCTGAGGTTTTGGTTTGATGGGTTCTATAATGGATTCTGTTGGTTTAGTCTCATTTGTTGGATTAGTTTGGGTAAATTGTTTTATTGCTAAAGAAAAAGAATCTTCATTTTTAATTTCCATTTTAAAAAAGTCATTTGAGTGAAAAATGACAAAAAGTAAAGGTATAAAGACTATAAAAGTTATATAAGAAGCTTGGTATTTATGATTTAAAAATAAAGTTTTCATTTGTTTTTCTCAGTAAGAATCTGAAAATTTTCATGTTCTTTGGCTTTTAAAAAATCTATAATTTTTACAAAGCTTTCAAATTTAGCATTTTTATCGCTTTTTAGTTCTACTATGGTTTTTTTATCAAGTGAAAAAATAGCATTTTGAACTTCATTTAAATCAGCTAATTTATCATTTAAATAAAAAGTATTTTTTTCGTCTATGGTTATAAGAAGTTTTTTTTCATTATTGCTTATATTGGTAGCATTTTCACTTGAAGGAAGTGAGATTTGAATTTTTCCATGCGCAATAAAGGTTGAAATACTAAGCACTATAGCAAGCAAAACAAGCATAATGTCTATAAATGGAACTATATTTAAACCTTCATTTTTTGGTAGTTTAAGCATTTTTATTTGCCTTATAAGCATTGCTTAAGAGGGAAACTTTTCTAAGTAAGGCATTATAAGCCATTAAAGCAGGAATAGCAACCAAAAGTCCTAAGGCTGTAGCTTTAAGAGCTAAAGAAAGTCCCACGACTATAGATTTGACATCTATATTACCCGCCAAGCCCATTTCGTAAAATGTAACCATGAT
Source organism: Campylobacter sp. 2014D-0259 (assembly GCF_008000505.1). Taxonomy (NCBI): domain Bacteria; kingdom Pseudomonadati; phylum Campylobacterota; class Epsilonproteobacteria; order Campylobacterales; family Campylobacteraceae; genus Campylobacter; species Campylobacter sp. 2014D-0259. The sequence continues at coordinate 63,219 of NZ_VOAQ01000026.1, read as the reverse complement.
GCCTATTACAGTGCCTAAAAGTCCTATATAAGGAGCATTGGAATAGATGATATATATAGTGGTTAAATTTTCACTAATCGCATCATCAAATTGCTCTTGATTCTCATAATTTTTAAAGTTAATTTTTCTAAAAAATAGCATTCTTTCTACGACACACCAAAAAGCTATAAATGCCATAATTCCTAGAATTAAAAAGATAATTAAATCGATGTAATCTTTTAGAAATTCCACATTTTTCTCCAAAAATATACTTATAAATTTTAAAAAATTATACTATATAAAAAATAAATTTATAATTAATATCAATTATCATAATTTTTAAGAAATTCTTGTTTATAGTTTTTATTTTTATTAGGTTATAATTTATAAAAATTTAATAGGGTTTAACATGACTATAGATTTAAATCACAATTTTACCTCTTTTGTTCTTCTTGATGAAGTTGATTTTAATTTTTCGGAGTTAAAAAGCATTTTAGAAGATAAATTTAATATAAAAATAGCTGATGAAAATTTTACCAAAGAGGGAGTGATTTTTTCATATGAAAATATGTTGATTACTCTAAATTTGATTAAAAATCCTATACCTAATCACGAAGCAGAATACTATGCAAATTTTAATTTTATGTGGAAAGATGCCTTAGAGCAAACTAAAAAACATAAAGCTCATCTTCTTATAGCGGTGCTAAGTCAAGATCAAAGCAAATTAGAACAAGCTAAAATGTTTACGAAAATTGCAGCTTTATGTTTGGATAATAAACATGCTTTAGGTTTTTATACAGGTGCAGTTGTTTTAGAGCCCAGTTTTTATATAGAAAATGCAAAAATGTTAGATGATAATCGCTTGCCGGTATATAATTGGATATATGTTAGTGTTTATCCTAGTGAAAATGGAGTTAATGCTTATACTTATGGGCTTAGAAATTTTGATAAATTAGAACTTGAAGTTTGTGATTTAAACATAGAAGAAAAAGAACTTTTCTTTTGTATTTATGATATTGTTTTGCATATTTTAACTTATGATATTAATCTAAAAGATAAAGATATTTTAAAATTTGAAGATGGAAAAGAAATAAAATTTATAAAAAGTCAAGGTATAAGTGTTGAGAATGAAAGCTTGAAAATTATTTTTTAAGTTTCACATTCACTTCACAGTTTTGAGTTAAACTTTCGCCAACCAAGACAAAAAAGGAGAAACTATGAAAGCAAAATTAACTTTACTTGCTTTGTTGGGTGCTACGGTGCTTTTAGCTAAAGATATGGTTGTTCCTGCTAGCGAACTTCCAAATAATGCCAAAGAATTTATTTCTAAAAATTTTAAAACCGCTCAAATTGGTTTGGTGAAAAAAGATATAGATTCTTATGATGTGATTTTAAATGATGGAACTGAAATTGATTTTATGATCAATGGAGAGTGGAAAGAAGTTGATGGAAAATATAAGGCTTTGCCACATACTATCTTACCTAATGTTATGAAAAAAGTGAGTGCAACTCAACCAAATGCTCAAATTCTTGAAATAGATAAAGAAATTAATGGTTATAAATTTAAGTTTAATAACAATATGGAAGTTTATACAGATATGCAAGGAAATATCCTAGGTCAAAAATTAGATTAATTTTTGAAAATTTAACTCCCTTAGAAAATTTGATGCAAAAATTTGGAAGCATAGTCTTCCAAATTTTTATTTTTTGATTACAAAACCCAAAATATATTTAGTTTTAAAATAATACTTTATTGATACAAGTGATTGTTTTTTTTATAAAATTAAATTTACAAAATGTTACATAAGATTTAAAATATTTTTTTTAAAAAATAATTATTTATAAATATTTTGCTAAAATAAAAGAGATGTAATCTTAAATTTAAGGAAGAATAATGAATACTCCTAAATGGACTAGTCACGATACAAGGTGGGTTTTATCTCTTTTTGGAACAGCTATTGGAGCCGGCGTACTTTTGCTACCTATTAGTGCTGGGCTTGGTGGATTGATACCTTTGTTAGTTATACTTGTTTTAGCTTTTCCTATGACTTACTTAGCTCATAGAAATTTATGTCGCTTTGTGCTTTCAAGTTCTAATCCAAAAGATGATATTACTTTTGTTGCAGAAAGTTATTTTGGCAAGGGCGGTGGATTTTTAATTACACTTTTGTATTTTTTTGCTATTTTGCCTATTTTATTGGTTTATAGTGCTAATCTTACAACAACTTTGCTTGAGTTCTTAATCAATCAGTTCAATTTCAATGCAGATCTTACTCATGCTGCTCGTTGGTGGGTGAGTTTTTTGATTGTTGGAGTTTTGGTTTTGATTTCTATTCTTGGTGAAAATGTTGTAACAAAAGCAATGAGTTTTCTTGTTTTTCCTTTTATTATATTTTTATTTATTTTTTCATTGCTTTTAATTCCACAATGGAATTTATCGTTATTTGCAAATGTTGATTTTTCCGTAATTTCAACAAGTAATTTTTGGGTTACTTTATGGCTTGTTATTCCTGTGATGGTATTTAGTTTTAATCACTCTCCTATCATTTCTTCACTTGCTTGTTATTGTAAAAAAGAATATGGTGATTATGCTGAGCCTCGCGCTAGAAAAATTATTTCTTTGGCAATTATTCTTATGGTTTTTGTTGTAATGTTTTTTGTTTTTTCTTGTGCTTTAACCTTTACACCAGAAGATTTTGCATCAGCAAAAGATCAAAATATCAATATTCTTACTTTTATAGCAAATAAATTTCCTGAAGTTTCTTTACTAGCTTATGTTGGGCCTATTGTTGCGCTTGTGGCTATTAGCAAAAGTTTCTTAGGGCATTATCTTGGTTCTCAAGAAGGCTTAAATGGTATTTTATATAAAGCAAGTAATGGTAAAATTCAAGGTAAATTCGCTCAAACTTTAACAGCGATCATTACCTTTGCTATTGCTTGGCTTGTTGCGTATAAAAATCCAAGTGTTATAGGAATTATTGAGGCTATTGGTGGTCCTGTTTTGGCTATTTTGCTTTTCTTAATGCCACTTTATTGTATTTATCGTTTTGATATTTTGGCAAGATTTCGTAATAAATTTTTAGATCTTTTTATTTTGGTAATGGGGATAGTTGCAATTTCTGCTGCAATTCATGATCTTTTATAAATTAAGGATAAAAAATGAGTAATTTAAGCATTTTTAAAATAGGTGTTGGTCCTTCTTCTTCTCATACTTTAGGGCCTATGCTTGCTGGAAATTTATTTTGTAAAAAAGTCGCTAAAAAGCTTGATGAAATTGATAGAGTTGAGGTTACTCTTTATGGTTCTTTGTCATTAACAGGTAAAGGACACTTGAGTGATAAGGCTGTAATTTGGGGGTTAAATGGCCTAGAAGCTAAAAATTTAAGCGCAGTAATACAAGATGAAGTAAATAAAAATGCTATTGAAAATGCTCAAATTGATTTTTGTGGTGAGAAAAAACTTTGTTTTAATTATGAAAAAGATTTGATATTTTCCAAAGATTTTTTACCTTTACATGAGAATGGTATGAAGATTAAAGCTTATGATTGTAAAGGTGGGTTAGTCGATGAAGAAACTTATTATTCTGTAGGTGGAGGCTTTGTTTTAACAGCTGCACAATTAGAAAAAAAAGGTAAAAATTCCAACCAAAATAAAAAGAAAAAACTAGATATAGAGCTTAACAATGCAAAAGAAGCTTTAGAGCTTTGCGATAAAAGAGATTGGGATTTAGCAGAGCTTTCTTATCGTTATGAATTGCAATTTCACACTAAAGAGGAAATTCGTGCTTATTGTCTTGAAATTTGGGAAGTAATGCAAGAAGTGTATTATAATGGTACGCATCCAAATGAAGATTATTTGCCCGGAAAACTTCATTTAAAGCGTAGAGCCAAAGGACTTAAAGAAAGAGTGGCGATGACAGCTGATCCTATGGGCATTATAGATTTTATTTCTTTATATGCTATTGCGATTGCTGAAGAAAATGCTAGCGGAGCAAAAGTTGTAACCGCGCCAACAAATGGAGCATGTGCTGTTATCCCTGCTGTTATGCTTTATCTTAAAAATCATACTATAGGTTTTAGTGATGAAAAGGCTATAGAGTTTTTATTAACAGCAATGCTTATAGGTTCTTTTTATAAGAAAAATGCAAGTATTAGCGGAGCAGAAGCAGGTTGTCAAGCAGAAATTGGTAGTGCTAGTTCGATGGCAGCTGCGGCTATGGCAACAGTTTTAGGGGCTAATGCTTTTAAAGCATGCAACGCTGCTGAAATGGCAATGGAACATCATCTAGGTTTAACTTGCGATCCAGTTGCAGGACTTGTGCAAATTCCTTGCATAGAAAGAAATGCCTTTGGAGCTATTAAGGCTATAAGTGCTGCTAGAATGGCAATGACACGCAAATCTACTCCTATGGTAAGCCTTGATGAGGTTATAGAAACCATGTATGAAACAGGAAAAGATATGAATTATAAATACAAAGAAACTTCTTTAGGTGGTCTTGCTACAAATTTAAAAACAGTATGCTAAAGTGTTTTTACACTTTAGTGTATTTTTTCATTCTTTGACTTAAAAATTCTTTCATTTCTTCTTTGGAAAAACTTTTAAGAATACGAATTTGCTTAAAAAGCAAGCCAAGATTGATCACTCCCATCACTAAAAGCAATAAGCAAATCATTAAAAAAACAAGATCTATGGCTCCAAATTCATTAATCATAGCCAAACTTGCAAAAAATACACTCGCTAATAATAAAAAAAATAAAAGCAATATTTGTTTTAATTTTGCTTCATTAAAATTATCGCAATTTTGAGTGAAATTTCTAAAAAGTATGATCTTTTTACCCAAATTTGAAACTAAAATTTCATCATTTTCTTTAAATAAGCCTTCTTTTAAACTTTGATAAAAAAAGATTTCATTGTTTAAATTTAAAGCATCTTTGTAGCTTGATAAGGTGTAGTCTTTGTAAAAAAAGGATTTTAATTCATTTTTCTTTTCTATTTTAAATAATCTTAAATCATTTCTCGCATAAAAAAATCCACTAAAGTTCATAAATGCCATAAGTATCACTCCCTAAAAAATTCCTATAAAGTGGCTTGAAATTTAAAGGTATTGTAACATTTTTTTCATCATTTAAACTTGAACTTTGGAAAATCAAAAACATATCTATTTCATCTTTAAAGGTTTTGAGAAAATTTTCTCCACCCTCATACATTAAAAATTTAGCTTCACTTGGAATTTGGGTATAAATTTGGCGGTTTGGAACTTTAAATAAAGGGATATTTTTATCAAAATTATCTATATTTTGACGGCTTAAGATACAAAGATTAGGCGCTTTTGCTTTGCAAAGCCTAGCATCTAGTATAGGATGATCTTTTCTTATGGTTTCTCCACCGACTACAAGCAAATCAATCACCGCTCTAATTTTATGTGCATAAGTGCGACTTAGCTCATTGCTTACGATTTTGCCAAAAGGCGAGCCATTCATAGAAAGGGCTAATTTAAAAAGTTTAAATTGCTCTTTTTGCCATTTTAAAAAAGGTTTTAAAAGTTTTTTTCCTTCTTCTTTAAGTATGTCAAATTCAATCTCTATGCCTTGTTTTTTTAAAAATTCAGCCCCACCACTTGCGATTTTATTTTCATCTTTAACGCTGATGAAAATTTTTTTAAAACCTAGCTCGCTAAAGAGTTTTGCACAAGGAGGCGTTTTTCCTTGATGAGAGCAAGGCTCAAGTGTGACAAAAGCTATGCTATCTTTAAATACACCTTGATGGTTTTTGCAAATAAACTCATGCAAGGCGTTTGCTTCTTTAGGCAATGAAATTTCAGGTCTTAAGCTTTTAAAAGCATGAGCTATGGCATTAAGTTCCGCATGAGCTAATCCAGCTTTTTCATGAGCTTTTATGGCTAAAATTTTTCCATTTTTATCTAAGATTACACAGCCTACAGCCGGATTTGGATAGGTTAAAAACTGATATTTCCAAGCCTCATTTAAGGCTAAATTCATATAAAATTCTTTCATTTGCCTACCTTGTATTTTAAAATTTGACATATTTTTAAAATTTTATATTTTTGTTTTAAGATAACAAATTCTAAATTTTCCATTTGTATTTCTTATTTTTAATTATATTAGCCATAGTTTTTCTAAGTTTTTTAGGATATAACAAAAATAGTAAGACCGAAGTATTATTTTTCATTTGTAGTATCCTTTATAATTTCAGGAATGATATAAGCTTGATAAACTAGAAAGTCTTGGTGGCCGGGAGAAAGGGATTCGAACCCCTGGAGGTGTGACCCTCAACGGTTTTCAAGACCGCCGCTTTCGACCACTCAGCCATCTCCCGATAAAGTAAAGTTTTGCCTTTTGGAGGCGACATCCGGATTCGAACCGGAGATCAAGGCTTTGCAGGCCCATGCCTTACCGCTTGGCTATGTCGCCCTGATAATGTTGAAAAAGTGGTGCCCGAGGCCGGACTTGAACCGGCACGGAAGAAAAATTCCGAGGGATTTTAAGTCCCTTGTGTCTACCAATTCCACCACCCGGGCGGGTGATTATGGAGCGGGAAACGAGATTCGAACTCGCGACCCCAACCTTGGCAAGGTTGTGCTCTACCCCTGAGCTATTCCCGCATAAATTTCTGAAAGAATTGAAGATAAAAGTATAGCAAAATAAACTTAAAAGGAGTTTATTTTGCCTTAAGTTATTTGCAAATAAATAAAGCTTTCGCGCTTAAAATTTGTTCTTTTTCGCTGATAATTGGAGATGAAAGTTCTATATTGTCAGATTTTGCATTTAACATTCTAGGTGCGATATTGACATTTGTATTTACTTGTAAATTTTTCAATACACAAGTTTTATTAAGATCTAAAGAGTAAGTTTTTTCATATTCGTATGATGTTTTTAAAAGCTCTTTGTAGAGATTTTCTTTGTTGTTGTTTAGTGTATCTTTTGAAAATTTTGTTTGTATGGCTGGTGTTGAAACGCTGATGAAATTATTTTTAGCTATGATAGAATTGATGTCATTTAAAAGCTTGTTAAAATCTGCAAGTTGATTTTCTTTAAATTCACATTCTAAAATTGCATCAAATCTTTGACCTTTTGGAGTTTGTATACCATCTTTATAGGAAAAATTAGGCTCTAAAGAAAAACTTCCTCCGCTACAAAAATTTTCTTTTTTTGAGCGTTCTAAAATTTGATTGAAAGTATTTGCGATTTCAGCTTTTTCGCTATTATCCAATGTGATTTTTGAGCTTAAATTTTCATTTGCCCAAAAATTAATATTTGCATATAAAATATCGGGTTTTAGCGTATTGCTTACTTCTATATTTCTTGAAAAATATAAATCATGATTAGAGTCTTTTTTGCCTAAAAATTCTACATTAAAAACTACTCCTGCAACAAAAAGTAATAAACATAAAAAACCTATACCTAAACCTTTAAAAAAAGCTAACATGGATATCCTTAATAATTTAATTTGAGCTAATTTTAGCAAAAAATTTTAAAATTTTTTGTTATACTCTCATTTATGCAAAAAAAAGAGCTTGAAAAACTACAAGAAAATTTACTTCTTTGGTATGAAAAAAATGGACGCAAAACTTTACCTTGGCGTAATTTACAAAGTCAAAATTGTGATGAAAGTTTAAAGCATATTGATAGAGCTTATGGGGTTTATATCAGCGAAATTATGCTTCAGCAAACTCAAGTTAAATCAGTTTTAGAAAGGTTTTATTTCCCCTTTTTGAAAAAATTTCCTACTTTAGAAAGTTTGGCTAATGCTAATGAAGATGAACTTTTAAAGGCTTGGCAAGGGCTTGGTTACTACACTCGTGCTAGAAATTTAAAAAAGGCGGCTTTAGAATGTGTGGATAAGTTTGGGGCTAAATTACCCAAAGAAGTTGAGGATCTAAAAAAATTAAGCGGCATAGGAGTTTATACAGCAGGTGCTATAGCTTGTTTTGGCTATGATCAAAAGGTTTCTTTTGTTGATGGCAATATACGCCGTGTGCTTTCTCGTCTTTTTGCTTTAGAAAATCCTAGCATGAAAGAACTTGAAAAAGGAGCTAAAGAGCTTTTAAATGTAAATCATGCTTTTGATCACAACCAAGCTTTGCTTGATGTAGGGGCTTTGGTTTGCGTGAGTAAAAATGCAAAGTGTGGAATTTGTCCTTTGTATGATTTTTGTCAAGGCAAATTTCATACAGAGCTTTATCCAAGAGCTAAAAAAATACTTTATGAGAGTTTAAATTTAAATCTTTTTTTGTTTGAATTTAATAAAAAATTTGCGATACAGAAAAGCCAAGATAAGCTTTATAAAGGTATGTATAATTTTCCTTTTTTTAAAGAAGGAGAGTATAAACTTTCTAAAGATATGAGTTTTGTAGGGGAGTTTAAGCACGGCTATACTAAGTATAAACTTAATATCAAGGTTTATCATCAAATTTTAAACAATGAAAATAAAAATTATGAATTTAAAACCTTAAAAGAGTTAGAAAGTACCGCACTTTCGGCACTTTCTTTAAATGCGTTAAAATTAATTAAGCTGTGATTTTTTAGGCAAATATAAAGTAGCTATAAGCATGATGATTGTAAAAATAGCTATATAGATAAAAAAGCCATTTTCTATACCTGCATTTTTAAATTGTAAAGCAACCCAAGGAGCAGATCCTCCAAAAACAGCATTTGAAATAGCATAACCCAAACCTGTCCCTAAAGCTCTTACATGTTCAGGAAAAAGTTTTGCTTTAAAAATCCCAGCAACTGAAGTATAAAAACTTAAAATAACAAACAATAATACCACCAACATAAATGTCAAAGAAGGATTATTTTGTGCGTTATTGGCTATAAGTGAAAAAATAGGATAAATTCCTACCAATGCCAAAATACAAAATACAATTAAAGATCGTTTGTGACCTATTTTATCTCCTATATATCCAAAAAGAGGTTGAATGATCATTAGTATAAATAAAGCACCTAAGAAAAGATTATTAACAAGCATTTTATCCATACCCGTATTTTCCATAAAAGTTTTAGTATAAGTTGTAATAGTATAAAAAGCTAAAGAACCTCCAGAAGTAACCCCAAGTACCATTAAAAAAGGTTTCCAAGATTTGCATAATGCTTTTAAAGTACCACGATCTTCATGCTGGTGAAGTTTTGTAGCACTTTCATTCATCATTTTTCTTACAAAAAGCGAGCCTAGTGCTAAAATTCCGCCTATTACAAAAAGTATTCTCCAAGCATAATCTTTCATATCATCAATGCTAAAAAATAAAAACATTATACTAATGCTTGCAACGGCCAAAAGTTGACCACCTATTAGGGTTACATACTGAAAAGATGAGTAAAAACCGCGTTTTCCTTCTGTAGCAAGTTCTGAAAGATAAGTAGCTGCTATGCCATACTCCCCGCCTACACTAAGACCTTGAATGAGTCTTGCTATTAAAAGTAAGATAATAGCAAGATCTCCCACTGTATCTTTGCTTGGCAAGGCTGCTATCATAAAAGAGCCCAAAGCCATTAAAACCACTGATATAACCATAGATTTTTTACGACCTACTTTATCAGCTAAAGAGCCAAAAAGCCAAGAGCCTATAGGACGCATAAAAAACCCTGCTGCAAAAACCCCAAAGGCATTGATTTGCTGGATAACAGGATTATCTGAAGTTGAAAAAGTATGAGCAAAATAAGTTGCTGTAAAAGCGTAGATATAAAAGTCAAACCACTCTACTAAATTTCCGCTACTTGCAGCAATAATAGAGCGAATTTTTTTCGTGCGAGTAAGCTCTTGCATAAACCCTTCCTTAATTTTAGATTTTTATTTAAGTATAGTGTGATTTTTGTTTAATATATTTAAAAATAAAGAAGAGAAATAAAAAAGATAAAAATATCGATAAAAATGTTACATATTTTAATAAATTTCATAAATTTTGGTAAAATGTTTACTCTAGGAAATATAATGAAATTTAAAAAAATATATATAGAATTAAGCGATATTTGTGGTTTAAAATGCGATTTTTGTCCTTCTCGAAAAGGAATTCGCGGGGTAATGAGTGAAGAAAAATTTCAAAACTTAGCTCATGAAATTTCTAATAAGGCTGAGCTTTTTACCTTTCATCTTTTGGGTGATCCTTTGCTTTTACCTAATTTGGAAAATTATCTAAAAATCGCAAAAAGTGAAGCTATGAAGCTTGAAATCACTACAAGTGGCTTTTATTTAAATTCTAAAAATCAAGCTTTATTGTTAGGGTATGAGAATATCCATCAAATCAATATTTCTTTAATGTCTTTTTTAAGTCAAAGCAAAATTTCTTTAGAACAGTATTTTAAGCCTATTTTAGAACTTTGCAAAAAGCATTTAGAGCAAAAAAGCCTTTCTTTTATCAATCTAAGACTTTGGAATTTAGATGCTAATTTTAAAGCACCTAAGTCAAATTTAAAAATTTATGAGTTTTTAGCCAAAGAATTTGAAGTTAAGATTGATACAAACTTAAGTAAAAATCGCTTGCAAAGACATATTTTGCTTCATCAAAATAAACTTTTTAAATGGCCAAATTTAAAAGATGAACCCCTTTATAAAAAAGGAAAATGTCATGCTTTAAAAGAGCAAATTGGGATTTTAAGTGATGGAAGTTTGGTGCCTTGCTGTTTGGATGCTAAAGCAGATATTAACTTAGGAAATGTTTTTGAAAATAACTTTGATAAGCTTTTTAAATCACCGCGTATAAAGATGATGAAAAAAGCTTTTGAAGAAGATAAACGCATAGAAAAACTTTGTCAAACTTGCGAATTTTTTAAAGCAAGATTGGGTGATTAAAAATTGTTATTTTCTAGCTTTGTTTTAAATTCTTGAATTCTATCTATTATCTTAGGACTAAGACGTAATAATATATGTGTATCTTTGTTAAAATAAATACTTCCTGTTTTAACTGCTTTGGTATTTTTCAATAAAGCATTTGTATCTAAAAGGTTGTTTTTAGCATTAATTCCAAGAATGAGTATGTCTGGATTTTGTTTCAGTATATATTCTGCTGATATAACAGGTCTTGAAATTTGACTTTGCGGGCTTAAATTTTTAATCCCTATAAGTCTTAAAATATCAGCTATTAAAGAATTATCATTAAAGGCCATTAAAGGGTTGCTAGAATAAAGATAAATCGCACTTTTATTTAGGGGTTTATCGCTTAATTTTTTTAAATTTTGGGTAAATTCTTGTTTTAAAAACTCTGCTTCTTTTTCTTTTTTGGTGATTTGGCCTAAGGTTGTGATATTTTTTGTTATATCTTCTAAACGCTCGGCTTTTAAATTGATACTTTTGATACCAAAATTTTTAAGTCCTTCTTCTAAATTTAAAGAATAAGAGCTTAAAATCACCAAACTTGGTTTTAATGCTACTATTTTTTCAAGTGAAGGATTTGAAAAAGTGCCTACGCTTGTAAGTTTTGAGGTTTGATCTTTAGGATAGATATTTGAGTGTTGTAAAGTGGCAATGCCTACGATTTGATCTTCAGCCTTAAGCATAAAAAGGGTTTCTATGCTTGCAGGATCAAGCACTACAAGGCGTTCCTTTGCATTTAGTGTGATTAAAAATAAACTCATAATAATTAAAATTTTTTTCATTTTTTCTCCTTTAAAGCTAAAATATAAGGTTTAGAATTTTTATAAATAATCTCGCAGTTTAAATCATAAATTTCTTTTAAAATTTCTTGAGTAAAAAGCTCTTTACTCGTTCCAAAATACTTTATCTCCCCTTCTTTTAAAAAAAGGATTTTATCGCAGAACATAGAAGCTAAATTTAAATCATGCAAGATAGCAACAACGGCTATATTTTTTTCTTTAACTAGTTTTTCGCAAAGGCTTAAAAGCTCTATAGCATAGTTTAAATCAAGGGCTGAAGTGGGTTCATCTAAAAAAAGAATTTTTGGCTTTTTAAGTAAAGCTCTTGCTAAAAGCATTCTTTGAAATTCACCCCCACTTAAAGAAAGTATGCTTCTTTCTAGAAAATTTTCAAGTCTTAAATCCTTAGCAAATTCTTTAATTTCTAAAATATCTTCTTTAGAATAAGAACTAAAAGCGTGTTTTAAATTCGCATATTTGCTCATTAAAAGCACATCGATGACTTTTAAAGGGGTGTTTAATTCTGATTTTTGAGGCACAAATCCGCAAATTTTGGCAAATTCTTTAAGAGAAAAATCTTTGATATTTGTGTTAAAAAGACTTATTTCTCCTTTATTTGGACTTAAATTTTTAAGTATAAGTTTTAAAAGAGTGCTTTTACCTGAGCCATTTGGCCCTAAAATTCCTATAAAAGCCTGATTTTTAAGTTCTAAATGAATGTTTTTTAGTAAATCTTTTTGGTGATAAGCAAAGCTTAAATCTTGTATTTTTAGCATTATAAAAATCTCCTAGCACTTAAAGCCAAGTATAAAAAAATAGGAGCTCCAAAAAATGCAGTTAAAATTCCAATCGGAATTTGTACAGGGGCTAAAAGAGTTCTTGCTAAAGTATCACAAATAAGTAAAAATAATCCTCCAAATGCTGTACATAAAGGGATAACTAAGGCATTATCATAATTTTTAAGCAAAAGTCTTATAGTATGAGGAATGATTAGTCCAACAAAGCCTATAAGTCCGCTAAAAGCAACCGCAAAAGATACAGCCAAGGATGAGACAATGAGTAAATTTATCTTTAATTTTTGAGCATTTACCCCTAGATTTCTAGCTTCATCATCTCCGCTTAAAAGTATGTTTAATTCGTTTTTATGAGCGTAAAAATAAAACAAACAAAAAATTAAAGGCAAGATTAAAATTCCCACACGAAACCAAGAAGCATTGCCTATATTTCCCATAAGCCAAGCGACTATTTTAAAAGAATCCTCGCCTATAAGATAAGTGAAAAAAGAAGTAAAAGCTCCTAAAAAAGATGAAGCTGCTATGCCGATAATGAGTAAAGTCGCTATAGAAGCTTTAGAAGAAATTTTAAAAACTCCTAGGGCAAAAAAGGCAGAGCAAACAAAACCTAAAATTCCATAATAATAATCATTCAATTTTAACAAATACGCCAAAACCGCTCCAAAGGTTGCCGCAGAAGCTATACCTATGATATAAGGATCGGCTATAGGATTTGAAAATACATTTTGAGTGATAGCCCCACTACTAGCTAGAAGCATACCGATTAAAATCGCCATTATAATCCGTGGTAAGCGTCCATCTATGATGATTTGTCTTAAAATTTCATCTTGGCTAAAGATATATGAAAAAAGTTCTTTTGGGTTTAAATTCTCATCTCCTAAGCAAAGTGCTGTAAAAGAAGCGATTATATAAGCTACCAAAAGCCCTATAATCACTAAAATTTTAGAATGCGTATTTAAATTCAACATAGTAGTTTCTGCCATTCCCAACTAGGTATTGATCATTTATACTGTCTTGATAGGTGTAGTATCTTTTATCGAAAAGATTGCGAATTCCTGCTAAAATTTGTAATTTTTTATAATTATATTTCATGCCAATATCTGTTAAAAAATAATCCCTTATCCAAGAATTTTTAGACATTTTTCCTGTATTTTCATCTATAGTTCCACCATCTTTTGCTCTAGAAAAATAGGTTAGATCAATAAAATTTGAGAAATTTTTATTCCAAGCGTATTCAAGCCCAGCTGTGGCTTTGATTTTTGAAACATAAGGAATTCTCATGCCGTCATTAACACCTTTAGAAATTTTAGCATCAAGATAAGTTAGACTTTCTTTAAAGATTAAATCATCATCTAAAAAATTTTGACTCAGACTTAATTCTACTCCTAAACGGCGAGTTTGATCTATATTATAATATTTCCACCAAGATCCACTAGTAGAATGAGGGTTTCCAAGATAAGAAATTTCATCTTTGCTTAGGGTGTAAAATAAAGTTAGATTAAAGCCGTAAAAATCCCACCAAAAATCATCAATACCTAGTTCAAAGGTATCAAAGATCTCAGCTTTTAGGTTCGACGAATAATAGGGTGGTATTCCATTACCAGTTTTGTTGCGATTGACAAATTGAGCAGGTGCAGGAGAAACAAAACCTCTTTCGTATTTAAGATAAAGATTGCCTGTGTCAGAGTATTTAAAGTTAGGGGTGATTTCAAAAGCAAAATTATTGGTGTTTTTATTGGTATCAAAAAGGGTTGTTGAGTCTGATGGGGGTCGGGGTATGTTCATACTCATTTCATTTCTATAAGATCTATCGGTATCATAAGTGCTAAATTCATATCTAGCTCCACCGGATAAAGTAAAAAATTCATTAAAATTATGAGAATTAAGAGCAAAAATAGAATGACTTTGTTTAGTCATATCCATTAAAGTTGTCATCCTGTGATAATTTATGACACCTGGAACACTATAATACACCAAACTCTTTCTTTTTGCATCATGGTTTGTAAATTCATAACCAAAAATAAAATAAGAATTATTTGCATAATTTAGTTTGTTTTTTAAACTTATCCCTGTAAGTGTGTCTTCAAAACCGCTTCCATTTTGATAAGCTGTAGTTCCCATCATAGAAATTTCATCTTTTAGATAATCGATCTTTTGATTTTGCCAAAAAGCTTCTAGGTTAAATTCCCATATATCATCAAAATAGTAATGATAATCCAAAGAAATTTCAGGGCGATTGATTTGTGTGATATTGTCACTATTGCCTTTTTGGGTTGGATCGCTTTGAGCTTGTGCTTTTGTTAGATAGCCACTGCTGGTATTTTTGCTTTTAAAATAATCATACCCCAAAGTTAAATCGCTATTATCATTGATATCAATATAGGTTTTTGTGTTGATAAAATAACCTTTTTCATTATAACCTTCTTGATATCCATCAAGGTTAAAACTTTGTATATCAAAGCTAAAAGCTAAATTTTCATTTATTTGTTTGGCGCCATTGATACCTAAATTTCCACCTAGTCCACCATGATCATAAGCACTGCTTTTTAAATTTATAGCAAAAGCATCTGATTTTTGTTTTTTTGTAATGATATTAATCACACCCCCTCTAGTACCACTTCCATAAAGCACAGATCCACCCCCAGGTATGATTTCTATGCGTTCTACATTATCTAAATTAATACTATCTAGCGGGGTTACACCATGGGAATTATCAAGAACATTAATAGCACGCCCATCGATCATAACTTTTACAGCTATATTGGATTTATCTCCTTGTCCACGCATATCTATATTGCGTCCAAGTCCAAAATTTACAAAGCTAATACCCGAAATTCTTTCTAAGGCTTGTTCTAAGGAAACATAACCTTTATTTTGCAGATCTTTGCCTTCTATGCTGATTACATTGCGTAAATTTGAGTCTGCATCTTGCTCAAAACCTGTTGCACTAACAACAACTTTTTGTAGATTGATAGCTTCATTTGATTCTTGTGCATTTAAATTAGTTATTAGCAATAATGCAAATAAAGATAATTTAAAAGCTTTTTTATTTGGGTGCAAATTTTACTCCTTAAATAAAATAAATAATGATAATTTATATCATAATAATTTAGAACGAAATTTATCCTTTATTAACTTAATTTAGTATAAATTTTTGTTAAAATAGATAATTTATATATTTTAAGTTATTTTTAATTTGATAATTGATACCATTTTTTTTAATATTTTATTTTAAAATCAAGAAAGGATAAAAATGAATTTTGAAAGCATTATTTCTCATATGAATGATCATCATAAATCAAATTTAGTTGATCTTTGTAAAAAATTTGGTGGTATTGAGCAAGTGCAAGATGTTTTTCTAAAAAGTGTTGATTTTAATGGCTTGGATCTTGTTTACAATGATAAAGAAAATTTACGAGTGGAATTTCCTAAAAAAGCCGATGAAAACACGATTAAAGATACTATAATATCCCTTTGCATGAGTGCAAAGAGCGAGCAAAATTTTAGTGGCGTAGAAAAAGAATTAAATGAATTTATGCTAAGTTTTAATTCTGTAGCTTTGGCAACTTTAAATGCAAATGCAGAAGTTGTTTGCTCGTATGCACCTTTTGTAAGCACACAATGGGGAAATTATATTTATATAAGTGAAGTAAGTGAACATTTTAACAACATCAAAGTAAATCCAAACAATATAGAAATAATGTTTTTAGAGGATGAGAGTAAAGCTGCTTCTGTTATACTTCGCAAAAGATTGCGCTATAGAGTAAATGCAAGCTTTTTAGAGAGAGGTGAAAGATTTGATCAAATTTATGATGAGTTTGAAAAACAAACCGGAGGAGAAGGAGGCATTAAAACTATACGCAAGATGTTTGATTTTCATCTAGTAAAGCTTGAATTTAAAAAAGGACGCTTTGTAAAAGGTTTTGGTCAAGCTTATGATATAGAAAATGGAAATGTTGCACATGTAGGTGCTAGTGGAAATCCACATAAATTCCCACATAAGCATTAATTTGTATAAAATCTTATAAATTTTGTTCTTGTAAAGCTTGGGCTTGATGATGAGTGATTAAAGGTTCTATGATTTCATCAAAAAGCCCATCTTGCATAATGGCATCTAAGCGATATAAAGTAAGATTTATTCTATGATCGCTGATACGATTTTGTGGAAAATTGTAAGTGCGAATGCGTTCGCTTCTATCTCCGCTTCCTACTTGTGATTTTCTTGCTTCGCTTTCTTTTGCTAGTCTTTCACTCTCTTGCATTTCATAAAGCCTTGCTTTTAGGACTTTCATCGCACTTTCTTTATTTTTGTGTTGGCTTTTTCCATCTTGATTGACTACAACTATACCTGTAGGGATATGAGTGATACGAACAGCTGAATCAGTAGTATTTACACTTTGTCCACCATGTCCAGAAGAACGCATCACATCAACTTTAAGATCGTTTGGATTGATTTCGATTTCTATATCATCAACTTCTGGCATTACTGCCACGGTGATAGCAGAAGTATGCACGCGTCCTTGGGATTCTGTTTGAGGAACTCTTTGAACACGGTGCGTTCCACCTTCATATTTAAGTCTTGAATAAGCCCCTGTTCCTTTAACAAGCATGATGATTTCTTTAAATCCACCTACACTTCCTTCGCTAGAGCTTACAATCTCAAGTTTATAGCCGCGATTTTCAGCATATCTTGCATAAGCTTTTACAAGATCTCCTACAAATAAAGATGCCTCATCGCCACCTGTACCTGCACGAATTTCAAGAAAAATATTTCTTTCATCATTGGGATCTTTAGGAAGAAGTAAAATTTTAATCTCTTCTTCAAGTTTTGGTTTTAATTCTTCTAAAGTTTTTAGTTCTTCTTTTGCAAGTTCCCCAAGTTCTGGATCGTTTAGCAAAGCTTTATTTTCTTCTATATTGTCTAAAGTTTTTAAATACTCTTTAGCTTTTAAAACGATAGGTTCTAAATTTTTTTGTTCTTTAGAGAGTGTAGTCATTTTACTGATATCGTTGAGTATATCAGAACTGCTAAGAAGAGAATTTAACTCTTCAAAGCGTTTTAAAAAAGGATCTAGTTTGCTAGCTAACATTAAAAACTATATAGAAAATTATGCGATTTTATTTACTAAAAGGGCTAAGCGGCTTACACGGCGAGAAGCAGTTTGTTTTTTAATGAAACCGCGACTTACCATAGCATGAATGCTTTTATTAGCTACTTTTAAAGCTTCATTAGCAGCATTTTTATCTCCATTTGCTGCAGCTTCTCTTACGGCTTTAGTTATATTTTTAAGTCTTGTTCTATAGAATCTATTTCTTTCTGTTTTTTTAATAGTTTGTCTTGCTCTTTTTTCAGCAGATTTATGGTTTGCCATTTATATTTTCCTTTTTTGAAATTAAAGACTAAATTATATAAGAATAAAATTTAAAATTTAATTAATTTAAGCAAAATTTCAAAATAAATCTTTTAAATTTATATCCCAAAAAACTAAATTAAATTTAAGTAAAAATCCATAAATTACCGCACTTAAAAGTCCAGCAAACAATCCTGCTAGCATATCATCAAGCATTACACCTAGTCCGCCTTTGACTTTTTTATCTATTTTGCCAATAATAGAAGGTTTTGTAATGTCAAAGAGTCTAAATAAAACAAAAGCCAAAATAAAATTAACTATTGAATTTTCAACACTTGCTGCAATAGCACAAGCAAGAAAAACCCCAGCAACTTCATCGATAACTATGTGTTTGTCATCGTGAATTCCTGTTTTTTTTTCATAATCATCTATAACACGAATACTTGCAACAAAAATTAAAATACTTAGTAAAAACAAAGTATTAATCCCAAGATATTTAAGTATAAAAAAAGCAGGTATTAAAGCAGCGATAGTACCAAAAGTCCCACTTGCCTTTTTTATAGAACCTGAATAAAAAAAAGTTAAAAATAATTTTTGCATTTTGTTACACCATATAAGACATTTGATGAATTTCTAAAAGTTTTTGATAAAATTCTTCATCATTTTTGTATTCTAAAATTCCATCAGTTGGAAAAAGCTCATTATAAATTTTTTGCATATTTTTTAATCTATTTGGAAAAAGAGAAGTTAAAATAACGCTAGATACTTCCTTGCGCATGAAAATTGCTGGAGGAATGATACCCGCTCTTAGTAAATCTTTTAAAGACTGAGAATTATAGTGCAAATGGTGATGACAACCATGAGGGCAAGATCTTGTGCTAACAATCATGCGACATTGATCGCAAAATACAAATTCAGGCAAAACAATCACTTCTATGCCATAATCCTTGGAAAAATCATCAAGTATGGTTTTTGGTTGATTATCATCATAAAACATTCCAAGTCCTGTATGATTTTGTCCTACTACTAGTTTGGTACAACCTAGACTTTTTGCGATAATGCTTTCTAAGCCAGGATTTAAATGAGCGTGAAAAATATTAATATTTTTTAATGGAAAAATGAAAATTCTATCCGGTGGAAGATAGTTTTGAATAAATTTTTTCAAATAAGCTTCTTTAAGTTCGAATTCAAACCCATTTGCATCAAAAGATTCTACAAGAAAAATTACAACTAAATCTGCTTTATCAATAGTCCAACGAAACATTCTTTCATGGGCACGATGCAAAGGATCAAAACTTGAAACTATAGCGGTAATTTTTTGTGCATTAAGATTGTTTTTGATTTGTTGAAAATTTTCTTTTATTTTTTTAATTTGAGAATTGTAAATTTCTATTTTTCCACTTATACAAGTTGTTCCCATATCTTCCAAAGAGCAAGTGTTAGGACTGAAAATATCAGAAAAATTTTTATTATTTTTAAATCGGCTTTTAAAATCTATATGTCCTACTACTTTTTCGTCTAGTATGAGATCGATTCTATCGCCAGATTTTATATCATTTAGTGCTTCTTCAGCATTTTTTGGTGCAAAGCTTAAGGGATAGGGAAAACTTTCTCCTTTAAATTTTCCTGATTTAATGATTTCATTGACTTCTTTTTCATTCATTAAATGAGTGCAAGTACCTAGCAAACCTTCTTTAATAAGTGACAAGATGCCAAATTCATTTTGATCTATGGTAATGTTTTTATTTTTTCTTGCTGATTTCATATTTCTTCCTTTTTTCCCATAAAGATTTACGTGAAATGCCTAATTTTTTTGAAAGATCAGTATCAGGAAATATATTTTGGTAATTTATAATAACATATTTTACATACTCATCTATGGTTAAAATTTCATTGCTATCGATATTTTTTTCATTATCATTTAAATTAATGCAGTTTATTTTTAAATCATCTGTATTTGAATTGGTATGCAAAATAACATTTTTGTTTTGTATAAAATCTAGGAGTTTTTCCTTTTCTGTTGCTTTTAATGCTTGAAAATTACTCAAAAATAAGAGATTGTTTTCTGTGGGAAGTTTCATAACTTTTTCAACTGAATTTGTAGATGTTAAATCAATAAAAGAAAGAGTAATGTCACATTCATTTGCATAATTAAAAACAAAAGCATCAGCACTGCTTTGCTTGTTGGATTTTAATATCAATGGAAGTTTTAATTTTTTATAATTATACTCTGGAATTTTGATTGTTTCTAATCTTGATTTGATGTAGCTTTGATAAGCTTTATTAAGGATTGAAAGTTTTCTAAAATCCTGATAATGCTTTATTTTTCTAATCAGCTCTTCTATCATAAAGGGTTTTTGAATATAATCACTAGCACCTAATTTCAAAGGATTTGAAACTGTATCTGTACTTATATAAGAAATAAGCAAAATAATAATACTATGTTTAAACTGACCTACGGCTTTTAGAAAATTATTAGTATTTGTAGAAAGCAGTACAATATCATAGTATTTTTCACCATTGTATTCATCAAACGAGTTGATAATTTCACAGCTATATCCAGCATCACTTAGTTTAATGCTAATGCTTTGTGCTAGATAAATTTCATTTTCAATAATTAAAACTTTCATAATCTTGTCCAATCAAAATATTTTAAATTTACACTACTAAGCACCGCCATACCTTCTTTTCTTCCAATAAAACCCAATTTTTCCGTTGTTGTGGCTTTAACATTGATTCTAAATTCATCTAAATCTAAAGTATGAGCTATATTGCTTTGCATAGCTTGTTTAAAGTCTTTAAGTTTAGGGCTTTGTGCCATGACGCAAATGTCTATATTAATGAGTTCAAAACCTACTTCTCTGACTTTATCATAAGCCTGTTTTAAAAGCTCCATGGAGTTGGCATTTTTAAATTTCATATCAGTATCAGGATAAAGCTCTCCTATATCTCCAAGTCCTGCAGCACCTAAAATCGCATCGGTTAAAGAGTGAGCTAAAACATCTCCATCGCTGTGTGCTTTAAGCCCCATAGTAGGATGAATTTGCACTCCTGCTAAAAGCAAAGGGCGATTCTCTCCAAATTCATGCACATCAAAACCATTGCCAGTAAAAATTTCAAAGCTAGGTGTAGGCAAATCAAGCTTTTTAAGATCTTCTTTAAAGGTTAGTTTTCTTGCATTTTCTTCACCTTCAACAAACCAAATTTTTCCACCCATTGCAGCTATAGCTGTGCTATCATCTGTAAATTCTAGGTTTTGATCCAAGGCTTTTTTAAGCAATTTGGTTTTAGAAATTTGCGGGGTTTGAATGAGTTTGATTTTTTCTCTTTGCAAGGCTTCATTGTCAAAAAGTGTTGTATCTGCAACTTTTAAAGCAGGGGTAATACAATCTGCTTTATCTAAATTTTCAATCAAACGATCAAACAAATTTTTACTCACCAATACCCTTGCTACATCACTTACCATAACAAATTCGCTATCTATGAGCTCTAAGGCTTTTTTTAAGGATTCTGCTCTGGTATCACCACCTTCTATGAATTCATAGTTTTTAGTAAATTTTTTCATATAAGTGATATTACTAGAGGTAACAACTATTTTTTTAAAAGGATAAAAAGAGCTTAAATTTTTTGTTGCATAAAGCCAAAGAGGGTCATTTCCAAGTCGTAAAAATTGTTTTTTTACCTTTGTGTTAAAACGAGTAGAATTTCCAGCTGCTAACATAATGAGGCTAATTTCACTCATTTTTTCATTCCTCTTTTTAATATTGTTGGTTTTTATAATGTTACCATATTATACACTTATAAAAAGCTAAATTTTATCATTTTATTAGTAAAATTGATTTTTTTAAAAGACAAGGAAAAAACATGAAAGAACAAATTTTAGAGAAGCTAAAAACTGTAAAATATCCTGGTTTTGAAAAGGATATAGTGAGTTTTAACTTTGTAAAAGATATTAAAATTCAAGATGATGGTGTATTTATTGATATAGAAATCGTTTCAGCAAATCCTGAAGTAGCTAATGAAATTCGTAAAAATGCCACTGAAGCTTTATCGAGTTTGGCTTTAAAAAATATTGAACTTAATATCATTACTCCAAAAATTCCTGAAGAAAAAAGCAATTCAAGAAGTGGAAAAAATATCGCTCCACAAGTAAAAAATTTTATCATGGTTTCAAGTGGAAAAGGTGGTGTGGGCAAATCTACAACTACAGTAAATTTAGCAATTTCCATGGCTAAAATGGGAAAAAGAGTAGGGATTTTAGATGCAGATATTTATGGGCCAAATATTCCAAGAATGCTAGGCGAAACCAAAACTCAGCCTGAAGTAGTAGGGCAGAGATTAAAGCCTATTTTAACTCATGGTGTTTATATGATGAGTATGGGGGTTTTGATCGAAGAGGGTCAAGGTCTTATGTGGCGTGGAGCTATGATTATGAAAGCAATCGAGCAGCTTTTAGCTGATGTGATTTGGCCTGAACTTGATGTATTGTTTTTGGATATGCCTCCAGGAACAGGCGATGCGCAAATTACTTCTGCACAAAGTATTCCTATTACTGCAGGAGTTTGTGTAAGTACACCTCAAACCGTATCTTTAGACGATAGTAAAAGAGCTTTAGATATGTTTAATAAACTTCACATTCCTATAGCGGGTGTGATTGAAAATATGAGTGGATTTTTATGTCCTGATAATGGTAAAGAGTATGATATTTTTGGCAAAGGAACGGCTGAGGATATGGCAAAAGCCTATAAAAGTGAAGTTTTAGCACAAATTCCTATAGAAATGATAGTAAGAGAAGGTGGAGATGAAGGCAAGCCTGTGAGTTTTTATCACCCTGAAAGTGTGAGTTCAAAGCGTTATTTAACAGCAGCTGAAAAAATTTGGGGCTTTATAGAAAAGATTAACAATGAAGGCGGTGCGGATAATTCTGCTATACAACCTGTGATGAATGGAAAAAGTGCGTGTTCGCATTAAAAATTAAGTGGATAAGGAAAAGAAAATGATTAATACCAAAGAAGATTTTTTACTTTTAATCAAACAAATTGAGCAAAAAAGTGGCTATAAAAAACCTAAAGCTTTTGGTATAGCAAGGCTTGATAGAGGACAGTTAAATAAAAATAAAATCTTACAAGCAAGTTTTGCTTTGATTAATTATGAGCAAAATTTTGGCTCAGCGGCAATCATGCTTGAAGCTTTTATGCAAAGGGGTGTGGAGATTGATTTTAATGCGAGTGAGTTTGTGCAAACTTTAAAATTAGAAGATATTGATTTTGCGCTTTCTTGTTTTAAACCTTTTTTAGAAGAAGAAGGGCATCAAAATATTGATTTATTAAAGATTATCAAAGATAAATTTAAAGACGATGAGTTTGCTTTTGTTTGTCTTTTTGAAGATAAAGAACCTTTAAGTGTAGAAAGTGTTTATCTAAAACTTTATTTGCTTTCTACTAAAAAAGTACCTTTAAGAAGTATCAATCTAAATGGAGCTTTTGGACTTTTAAGCAATGT
Source organism: Campylobacter sp. 2014D-0259 (assembly GCF_008000505.1). Lineage (NCBI taxonomy): Bacteria > Pseudomonadati > Campylobacterota > Epsilonproteobacteria > Campylobacterales > Campylobacteraceae > Campylobacter > Campylobacter sp. 2014D-0259. The sequence continues at coordinate 39,987 of NZ_VOAQ01000026.1, read as the reverse complement.
AGCTTGGAGCGATGATAAACCTATCGAGCTTGAGTATTTAAGAGCAAATGAAATGCGTTTAAAAATGAGCAATCAATATCCAAAAATCGATTTTGTTGATAAATTTCCAAGATTTTTAGCGCATATTATCCCTGAGGATAATACAAGAATTTTAGAAAGTTCCAAAGTAAGAATGGGTGCATCTTTAGCAGCAGGAACAACCATCATGCCAGGGGCAAGTTATGTGAATTTTAATGCAGGTACAACAGGAGCTTGTATGGTTGAAGGGCGTATTAGTTCGAGTGCTATAGTAGGAGAAGGTTCTGATGTAGGTGGCGGAGCTTCGATTTTAGGTGTTTTAAGTGGAACAAGTGGCAATGCTATAAGCGTAGGTAAGGCTTGTCTTTTAGGGGCTAATTCAGTGACAGGAATTCCTTTAGGGGATAATTGTATAGTTGATGCAGGTATTGCAGTGCTAGAAGGAACGAAATTTTTACTCAAAGATGCTGAGGAGCTTGCTAAACTTAATCCTTATTTTAATTTTGATAAAGAAATTTACAAAGGCTTAGAGCTTAAAGGTTTAAATGGGCTACATTTCCGTCAAGATTCTATAAGCGGTGCTATGATAGTAGCTTTAAATAAAAAAGCAGTCAAACTTAACGAAGCCTTGCATTGATATAAATTTATTTACATAAAGCTTTAAGCTTTATGTCTTTCTTTCAACTTTGAAATCACATCTGAGAAACTAAGATTTGCATCTGCAAGTAAAACACTTAAATGATACATTAAATCCGCTGCTTCACAAATAAGCTCTTCTTTATCTTTTACTGTCGCTGCTAAAGCTGTTTCTACGCCTTCTTCACCAACTTTTTGTGCGATGCGTTTTGTGCCACTTTTGAAAAGTTTTGCTGTATAAGAAGTATTTTCATCGGCATTTTTGCGTGCATTAATAAGCTTTTCAAGTCTGGCTAGAAAAACAAAATCCGCATTTTTAGAAATTTTTTCAAAACAAGAAATATCGCCCGTATGACAAGTAGATCCTACAGGATTTGCTAAAATTAAAAGCGTGTCATTATCACAATCTAAGCTTAAATCTACGATATTTAAGAAATTTCCACTTTCTTCACCCTTCATCCAAAGACGCTGTTTTGTGCGTGAAAAAAAGACTACTTTGCCACTTTCTAAGCTTTTTTCTAAGGCTTCATTATTCATGAAGCCTAGCATTAAAACTTCACAAGTTTTTGCATCTTGGATGATGACAGGTAAAAGATGATCCACTTTTTGCCAAGCAATTTTTTCATTAAGTTCTTTGAAATTTTGCATATTATATCCTTATACTTAAACCTTGATTTTTAAGATAAATTTTTAATTCTTTAATGTCTATAAGTTTTTGATGAAAAACAGAAGCAGCTAAAGCCCCATCTATACCTAGTTTAAAAGCTTCTAAAAAATGCTCCATTTTTCCCGCTCCCCCACTTGCGATCAAAGGTACTTTACAAATTTTATATACAGCTTTTAATTGTTCTAAATCACAGCCATTTTTAACACCATCTTGATTCATCATATTTAAAACAATTTCGCCTGCACCTAGATCTTGCACTTCTTTAACCCATTCTAAAGTGCTTTTTCCACTATGCTTGCTTGTTTTTTCATCGCCTGTGTATTGAAATACTTTTAAATTTCCATTTTCATCTTTGAAGCTATCAATCCCTACTACTACGCATTGCACGCCAAAGCTTTTAGCAAGGCGTGTGATTAGGCTTGGATCATTTAAAGCAGGAGAATTGATAGAAATTTTATCTGCCCCATTAGCCAAAAGTTCAGCTGCATCTTCTTCGCTTTTAATACCCCCTGCAACACAAAAAGGAATATTGATATTTTTTGCTACTTCACTTACCCATTCTCTTGATATGCGTTCTTTTCTAGCACTTGCAGCAATATCATAAAAAACAAGCTCATCAATACCATTTTGAGAATAATACCTAGCAAGCTCTATGATATCTCCCATATCTTTATGGTTTTTAAATTGTGTTCCTTTTACTACTCTGCCATCTTTGACATCTAAACATGCAATTATGCGTTTTGTAAGCATCTTATTCCTTCTTCTACGCTAAAAACTCCGTCTAATAAAGCTTTTCCTACGATAACCCCACTACAAATTCCTTTTAAGTTTTCAAGGTCTTTTAAGCTCGCTACTCCACCACTTGCCTGAATGCAAATATTAGGAAAAATTTCATGGATAAGTTTGTAAAGTCTTACATTTACTCCTTGCATGGTGCCATCTTTTGAAATATCTGTGCAAAGTATGTGTTTTAAGCCTTTATTGCTATAAAAATCTAAAACTTCCATAAGCTTTTTATCGCTTGCTTCTTGCCAAGCATTTACAGCCACAACATAATCTTCTTTTAAAATCGTATCTAAGGCTAAAACTATAGCTTCGCTACCAAATTCTTTTAAAATTTCAAGACATAAAGTCGCATCTTTAATCGCCATAGATCCTATAACTACTCTTTTTACTCCACAATCAAGCAAAGCTTTAACTTCTTCTTTAGAGCGTATGCCTCCGCCTACTTGCAAATTGACATTGACTTCTTTGGCTAATTTTTCTATCAAAGCAAGTTGTCTTTTGCTAGGATCTTTTGCACCTGTAAGATCTACAAGATGAAGTTCTTTCGCTCCTGCTTTTTCGTATTCTTTGAATTTTTCCAAGGGATTGTATTTATATACTTTTTTTTGTTCATAATCCCCTTTTACAAGACGCACCACTTCGCCATCTATAAGATCGAGTGCGGGTATGATTTGAGTCATCCTATATCCTTAATAAAATTTGAAATTAAAATTTCCCCCGCTTCACTGCTTCTTTCAGGGTGAAATTGCACCCCGTAAAAATTATCTTTCATTACGCTTGCGCTAAATTTTTGCGAATACTCACAATCTGCTATAGTATATTCTCCAAGTCCTACACAATAACTATGCACAAAATAAAAATAAGCCCCTTCTAAGCCTTTAAACAAAGCATGAGAGCTATGAACTTGATTCCATCCCATATGTGGAAAAGTAAAGCCTTCTTTAGCTTTAAATTTTTGGGTTGTAAAATCTATAAGTTTTAAGGTTTCTTGATTTAATTCTTCAGAAAAATTTCCTAAAATTTGCATACCTAAACAAATACCAAGTAAAGGTTTTTTGGTATTTTTAATAAAATCAATAAGATTAAATTGTTCTAAATTTTTCATCGCTTCTTTTGCGGTACCCACTCCAGGTAAAAAAAGCTTATCCGCACTTTCAAGCTCTTTTAAATCCCTACTGATAGTTGCATTAAAACCTAATCTATCCAGACAAAATTTCAAAGATGCCAAATTCGCACAGGCTGTATCGATGATGATGATTTTCATATCACTCCTTTAGAGCTGGCTAAATTTTCACTTTCTATTTTTACTGCCATTTTCAAAGCTTTTGCAAAGGCTTTGAAAAGCCCTTCAGCTTTATGATGATCATTTTTGCCTTTAACTTTTAAATGCAAACTCACGCCCATAGCATAGCTTAAAGAATAAAAAAAGTGCTCGATCATTTCTGTGCTTAAAGCTCCTAAATGAGATTTTTTAAATTTGGCTTTATAGACTAAATGAGGGCGATTGCAAAAATCCATCGCACAACTTGCCAAACACTCATCCATAGGTAAAGCAAAACCATATCTTGCAATGCCGATTTTATCCCCTAAGGCTTTTTTGATGCAAGCTCCAAGTGCTAAGGCTACATCTTCAACGCTATGATGCTCATCGATTTCTAAATCCCCTTTGCAAGAAATTTCAAGCCCTATACCTCCATGTACAGCGATTTGCTCTAACATGTGATCAAAAAAATCAATACCTGTTTTAATGCTAACCTTGCCCCCATTTAAGCACACTTTTACTTTTATATCTGTTTCTTTGGTAGTTCTTTGATAACTCGCACTTCTAAAAGAACTTAAAATTTCATTTTCTATTTCTTTCCAAGAAAGTTCGCCGTATCTTAAACCACGCACACCTAAATTTGAAGCTAAGATCATATCGCTCTCACGATCTCCTATAACAAAACTTTGCTCCTTGTCATAAAGTTCGTGTTTGATATACTCTTCTAACATAGCGGTTTTAGGTTTTCTACAAGCACAATTTTCATTTTCAAAATGCGGACAAATAAAAATATCTTGAAATTCTATACCGCAACTTTTTAAAATATCAAGCATTTTTTCATGAGCAATTTCAAAATTTTCCTTTGGAAAACTCGGCGTTCCAAGACCATCTTGATTGCTTACCATGATAAATTTAAATCCAAAATTTTTTAGTTTTAAAAGAGTAGGAATAGCATCTTTTTCAAAACGCAATTTTTCAAGAGTATCGATTTGAAAATCGCTTTTTGGTTCCTCTATTAAAGTGCCATCTCTATCTATAAAAAGGATTTTTTGACTCATTTTAAGCTCTCTAAACGAAAAGTTACAGCGTTTTTGTGTGCGTCTAAATGCTCATTTTGTGCCAAAATTTCAACACTTTTACCTAAAGCTAAAAAGCCTTCTTTGCTTAGCTCTTGAACGGTCATTCTTTTACTAAAATCTGCCAAACCTAAACTAGAATGCGTTTTAGTAAGTCCATAAGTAGGTAAAACATGATTAGTCCCACTTGCATAATCACCCATAGACTCTGGAGAATAAGCTCCTAAAAATACTGATCCTGCGTGTTTTACACCTTTTAAAAGTTCTCGTGGATTTTGAGTTTGTATGATTAAATGTTCAGGGGCATAGAGATTTGAAATTTCTAAGGCTTGATTTAAATCTTTAGCTATGATAATGCGTGAATTCGCAATACTTTTGCTTGCAAGTTCTTTGCGAGGTAAAAGTTCTAATTGACTTTGGACTTCATCACTTGCTTTTTTAGCAAAATCTTGACTTAAACACACCAAAATCACTTGAGAATCTGCACCATGTTCAGCTTGTGAAAGCAAATCACTAGCTACAAATTTTTCATTAGCCAAATCATCAGCTATTACTAAAACTTCACTAGGTCCTGCTTGCATATCAATAGTCGCTCCGTTTATATCGCTACTTACTTGACGTTTTGCTTCGGTTACAAAGGCATTTCCTGGGCCAAAAATTTTATCCACCTTTAAAACACTTTGTGTACCATAAGCCAAAGCTGCTATAGCTCCTGCACCACCCATTTGATAAATTTCATCCACGCCGCAAAGTTTAGCACAAAAAAGCACGGCATCATTGATTTTTGCAGGACTTGCTAAAACGATTTTTTCACAACCTGCAATTTTTGCAGGGATAGCTAACATTAAAACCGTTGAAAACAAAGGTGCTAAACCCCCTGGTATGTAAAGTCCTACTTTTTCTATAGGGCGTGTTAAAACCTCACATTTAACGCCTTTTGTAGTTTCAAGAGCGATTTCATGTGGGATTTGGGCTTCGTGGAATTTTTTGATATTTTCATAAGCTACTAAAATAGCATCTTGTAAATCTTTATCCAAACGATTGCTTACTTGAGTAATTTCTTCTTGAGTGATTTTAATATTAGAAATTTCAGCCTTATCAAATTTTAAAGCTTGTTCTATCAAAGCTTCATCGCCTTTTTCTTGCACTTCTTTAACGATGGAGCTTACTATTTTTGAAATTTCATCCTTCGCGCTTATAGCAGGGCGTTTTAACGCCTCTTCTTTTTGTTTTTCATCTAAATTATCATATACTAAAATTTGCATTTTTTACTCACTTTAACATTTTTTCTATAGGCAGAACTAAAATCGAACTCGCACCTTCTTCTTTTAAAGCCTCCATAGTTTCCCAAAAAAGATTTTCTTTACTTACCATATGTAAAGCTACATTTTTTTCATCGTGTGCTAAAGGTAAGATAGTCGGTCTTTCAACTCCTGGAAGCAGAGCTTGAATTTTATCAAGCTTTTCTTTTGGAGCATGAAGCATAATGTATTTAGATTCTCTTGCTTGCATTACTCCTGCTACACGCAACATAATTTTATCCACTAAGGCTTGTTTTTCTTTACTTAAAGCATTTTCTTTTTGAATCAAACAAGCACGAGATTCATAAATGACTTTAACTTCTTTAAGATTATTTGCTTGTAAAGTTGCTCCACTTGAAACAAGATCGCAAATTGCATCGGCTAAATTTGCCCTAGGGGCTACTTCAACAGAACCTGTAAGCATACAATTTTTATAATTAATCCCATTTTCTTTCATAAAACGCTTTAAAAGTTGTGGATAAGAAGTAGCTATCCTTAAGCCTTCAAAATCTTTCAAATTTTGAAATTTATTTTCTTGAGGTAAGGCAAGAGAAAGACGGCAATATCCAAAATCTAGCTTTTTTAAAAGCTTATAACTTGGATTTTCTCCTAAAGACTGGCGTTCAAGTTCATTTTCTTCTAAAACATTTTCCCCTATAATACCTAAATCTACAACACCATCAAAAATAAGCCCAGGGATATCATCATCTCTAACGCGTAAAATATCTATGGGTAAATTTGTAGAAAAAGCGATCAAACTTTGTTCATGGATATGCATTTTAACACCACATTCTGAAAGAAGCTCTATGGATTCTTTTGAAAGTCTACCTGATTTTTGTATCGCAATGCGTAAACGAGTGTTTTCTTGCATAACATATCCTTGAAATTAAAAATTAAAAACTTAATATTAGCATAAGTAGTTGAATTTTTAGCAAGGGTTTTGAAAAATAAATAAATTTAATTTTATTTAAAATAATTATTTAAAACTTTTTATTTTTTAGGGTATTTAATTGAAGTATTAATCCTAGCAAAAGCTAGGATTTGATTAAGCTACAAATTCGATGAAAGCCATTTCAGCAGCATCACCACGGCGAATTCTTGTTTTGATGATTCTTGTATATCCACCATTGCGATCTTTGAATTTTGGAGCAATTTCAGTTACTAGCTTATTAGTAGCATTTTTATCTTGTAATGAAGCAAAAACTGCTCTATGAGCGTTAAAATCTCCAAGTCTTGCTCTAGTAATCAATCTTTCTACATAACCTCTTAATTCTTTAGCTTTTGGTAGAGTAGTTTCGATTTTTCCGCTATTTACTAAAGCTATAGTTAAATTTTTTAATAAGGCAGCACGATGAGATGAAGTTCTGCCAAGTTTTCTATATCCATGTTTATGTCTCATTCTTTATCCTTCGTTTTGTGCTTTTAATTCTGCGATTTTATTTTTAAGTATTTCTTTATTATCGCTAAGCTTAGAAGTTCCCACAGGAAAACCTATGCTTTCCATGATGTTTTTAATTTCATCAAGAGATTTTTTACCTAAATTCTTAAGCCCTGCAAGTTCACTTACACTCATCAAAGCAAGCTCACCTATGTAAACTACTCCTGCTTTTTCAAGACAATTATAACTTCTAGCACTTAAATTTAAATCTGTAATGTTTTGTAATAATTTAGTATTTTCTAGTTCATTGCTTGTTGCTTGATTTTTAATTACGCTTCTAACATTGGTAATTTTATCAAATACTGATAATTGTTTATACATAGCTTCTAGAGCATTTTGAAAAGCTTCATTTGGAGTGATTTGTCCGTCGGTTGTTACGGTTAAAACCACTTTTTCATAATCAGGATTATCTTCAAATAAAACTTTTTCAATATCATAGGTTGCTTCTCTTACAGGTGTAAAGAAAGCATCTAAAGCTATAAATTTAGGATCATTTATAAGCTCTTTAATTTCTTCGCTTGGTACATAGCCAATACCTTTTTCAACGATTAATGTGAATTTGAGTTCAGCATCTTCGTTGATAGTTGCTAGATAGGCGTCTTTATTTACTACTTCTACTTGATCATTATTTAGATCTTTGCCGTAAATTTCTTTTGAGCCTTTAAAGCTAAATTCTACTATTTCTTTATTTGATTCGCCTTTAATTTTAAAGCGTAGTTTTTTTAGATTAATGATAAAAAGTGCTACATCTTCAAGCATACCACGCATGCTATCAAATTCATGAGCTACGCCATCAATATGGATCGCAGTTGGAGCATATCCTATGGTGCTAGTGTAAAGCAAACGGCGTAAAGGATGGGCTAGGGTGATTCCATAGCCGATCTCAAAAGGCCAAGCACTGATTTTAGCCACAGTATCACTAATGTTTTCTATTGTAAATTCTGTTGGCGTATAAGCAGATGTTGTAATATTTCTCATATTTAGCCCCTATTACTTAGAGTAAAGCTCAACGATAAATCTTTCCTCAACCGGAATGACAACTTCTTCTCTCTCAGGTTTTCTTGTGAAAATTCCAAATCTCTTATCTTTTTCAACATCAACCCAAGCAACGATTCCAGTTTGTGCTGTAAGTTCGATAGCTCTTGTTATTTGTGGATTGTTTTTGCTTTTTTCGATAATTTCGATTTTAGCACCTGCTTCTACTCTAAAGCTAGGAATATCCACTCTTTTACCATTTACTAAAACATGTCCATGTGTTACAAGTTGTCTTGCAAAACGACGTGTTGTAGCAAAACCCATTCTATATACCACATTGTCTAATCTTTGTTCTAAAAGTTGGATAAGTAATACCCCTGTATTTCCTTCTCTTCTTGCTGCTTCAGCAAATAAACGACGGAATTGCTTTTCGCTTACTCCATACATAAATTTAGCTTTTTGCTTTTCTCTTAATTGAAGTCCATACTCACTAATTTTACCTTTTCTTGCTCCGTGTTGTCCTGGTGCATAAGGGCGTTTATCTAGTGCACTTTTGCCAGCTAGTCTTCTTTCTCCTTTTAATGCTAAGCTAACACCAAAGCGTCTTTCTAATTTTTCTACTGGTCCTCTATATCTTGCCATAATATTCTCCTAAATTTTTCTTATATCTTAGACACGACGACGCTTAGGCGGTCTGCAACCATTGTGAGCTAATGGAGTGATATCTTTTAAGAAAGTTACTTTGATTCCTTCCATAGCACCTACACTCTTAACAGCAGTTTCTCTACCGCTTCCTGGTCCTTGTACTTTAATGCCTACTTCTTTAATTCCGTGTTCTTTTGCTTTATTTAAAGCGTCTTCTACTGCTTGTTGTGCTGCATAAGGAGTTGATTTTTTAGAACCTTTAAATCCCAAACCACCTGCACTACTCCAAGCGATAGCATTTCCCATTTCATCAGTTACTGTAACCATAGTATTGTTAAAAGTCGCACTGATATAAACAATACCTTTTGCTATATTTTTTTTAACTACTTTTTTCTTTACGATTTTTCTTTTTGCCATGATTTATCCTTATGATTTTGCACCAACAGTTTTTCTCTTACCTTTTCTAGTTCTTGCGTTTGTTTTTGTTTTTTGTCCGCGAACTGGTAAGCCTTTTCTGTGTCTTAAACCTCTAAAGCTTCCTAAATCCATAAGTGCTTTAATATCCATAGCAACTTGTTTTCTCAAATCCCCTTCAACCATATAGTTTTCTTGAATTTCTTTACGGATAGCTGCTGCTTCATCTTCACTTAACTCATGAACTCTTTTATCATAAGAAATTCCTACTTTATCTAGAATTTTTCTTGAAGTGAAAAGTCCTATACCATAAATATAGGTTAGTCCATACTCAATTCTTTTTTTCTTTGGTAAATCCACACCTGCAATACGAGCCATGTTTATCCTTGTCTTTGTTTATGTTTTGGATTTTCGCAAATAATGCGAACCACGCCTTTACGGCGAACTACTTTGCACTTGTCGCACATCTTTTTAACCGATGGTCTCACTTTCATGAGCGTCTCCTTGAATGAATTCCACTTGATTTACGACTACATCAGGTTTTATGAATAACCAACTATTTTCAAAATAAGTGGTGGATTTTAAAAATACTTCTTCATATAGTTCGATGTAATTTGTCGCAAAAACTCTAATTTTATCTAAAATTAGCTTTTAAATAACTTAGATTATTTATATCTAAAAGTTATACGCCCTTTATCAAGGCTATAAGGTGTAAGTTCTACTTTTACTTTATCACCTGGCATTATTCTTATATAATGCATACGCATTTTTCCTGCAATATGACATAAAATTACATGTTTGTTGTCAAGTTCAACCTTGAAATTTGCATTAGGCAATGCTTCAAGTACGGTGCCATCAATTTCAATTACATCATCTTTTGCCAAAATTTTCTCCTTTCATGAAATAAAAAGGCTATAATTTTAGCAAAAATTATTAAAATTTTTACTTAATTTTTAGTAATTTTTAAGTAATTAATCTAAAAATTTAGGCTCAATAAAAGGCACATGAGTCCCTATAACTTTGAGTTTTCTTTCTTTAAATTCTTTAAGTAGTTTTTCCCTTGTTTGTATAGCCTCATTTTGATCTATATCAAATTTTATAGCGATTTTAGGTTTTGGGATTTGTATATCATAAAGATGAAGTAAATCTCCCCAAAAGACTATTTTATCATCAATTATGATAGCATTTTGACCTGGGGTATGTCCATAAGCAGGTATGGCTTTAATGCCTGAATTTTGAAAGATCAAATCTTTAGAGTGGTTAATAAATTCTATATTTTTAAGTTTAAGCAAGGTGTTTTTAATTTCTTGTCTATCGCTTTTGATCCAAAAATCATATTCTTTTTTATCGATTAAAATTTGAGCTTTTGGAAAAAGATTTTCTTCGCTCATTAAAGCTCCTATATGATCAGGATGTGCATGTGTTAAGATAATATGAGTGATATCTTTAAAATCGGTTTTGTGGGTATGCAATTTTTCTTTTAATGTGTCAATAGTATCTAAAAACCCTGTGTCTATTAAAGCATTAAAATTTGGATTTTTTATCAGAGCAATATTATGCTCATTTCTTTTGATTTTTGTGCGAGTTTTTTCTATAAAATTCTTATCTTCATCGTTTTGCGGCACTAAAAAAGAAAATAATAAATTTAAAAATTCATCATCAGATTGTTTAAGTGAGATTATATGGGTTTGATTTGAACTTTTGCTTGTGGTTTTTTCTTCTAAAAAATAAAGATTGGTTTTTAAAAGGGTGGTTATAAAATTAAACATATTTATCCTTTTTATCCTTAAATTTTTTAGATAATATTTTGGAAATGATTATAGTATAATAAAAACAATGTTTTTAAAATTTAAGGTAATTAATCAATGAGAAAATCAAAATTTGGAACAAAGGAAATTAAGATCTTAGGACTTTCTTCACTAGGAGGAACTTTAGAATTTTATGATTTTATTATTTTTGTCTTTTTTGCTGAATATATAGCTAATGTATTTTTTCCTAAAGATATGAGTGAATTTTGGGCTTTATTAAATACTTATGGAGCATTTGCAGCTGGATATTTAGCACGTCCTTTAGGTGGTATAGTTATGGCACATTTTGGAGATAAATTTGGGCGTAAAAATATGTTTATGCTAAGTATTTTACTAATGGTTCTTCCTACCTTTGTCTTAGCTTTTATTCCAGGTTATGAAACTCTTGGGTTTTTAGCTCCTGTTTTATTGATACTTATAAGAATTTTTCAAGGCATAGCTATAGGTGGAGAATTGCCTGGAGCTTGGGTTTTTGTAAGAGAACATTGTCAAGAAAAACAAAAAGCTTTCTTTTTAAGCTGTTTAAATTCAGCTATGGCTTTAGGAATTTTGTTAGGAAGTATAGTATTTTTAATCATTAATGCTTTTTTTAGTATAGAAGAAATTGCTGCTTATGCATGGCGTATTGCTTTTTTTGTAGGTGGAATTTTTGGGATTATTTCTATTTATTTGCGTAGATTTTTGCAAGAAACTCCTGTTTTTAAACAAATGAAAAAAGAATCATCACTTAGTTCTTTTCCACTTAGAGATTTATTTAAAGAAAAGGATATTGTAAAAAATTTATTTTCATCAATGATGATGACTTGGGTTTTAACAGGTTGTGTTATTGTGCTTGTTTTATTGATGCCTAAATTTATGCCTAGTATTTTAAATTTAAGTGGGGTTGAAGGAAGTTATTTACAGATATTAGGAATTTTGGGAATAGCTTTAGGCGGGGCTTTTATGGGTTATCTTGTAGATAAATTTGGTTTATTTAAAATTTGCATTTTCTTTTCTTTAACTTTTGTATTTTTTTCTTTTTTATATTTTTATGCTTTATATGAGCTTAAAAATTTGGTTTTGGTGTGTATTTTGTATTCGATTGTTTGTTTTTTAGGTGGGATTAATGTGTTTGCGCCTATTTTAATGAGTGAAGTTTTTAGAGCTAAAATAAGATTTTCAGGAATTTCTTTTTCTTATAATATTGCTTATGCAATTTCAGGCGGTATTACTCCGCAACTCGTTTTTTGGCTTAATACACTGGCGAGTAAAAATGAAAATCCATTTTTATATGGTATGAGTATATATATGATTTTTTTAGCGTTATTGGCTATTTGTGCTGTTTTTATAGTAAAAGATAAAATAAAATTTTGATAATCACTCTTAAAATGTTATAATTAAAATTATATTTTGGAGTTTATAAATGCCTTTTATTATCGAATTACTTAAGCAAAATAAATTAAAGTTGATTTCTTTTTTGCTTTTTTCTTTTATTACAAGTGCTGTTGGAGTTTTAACTCTTGTTTTTATCAATGATTATTTGCTTAAAAATGCACAAAATATTCCTATTTTTTATTTTATTGTTTTGCTTTTGATATTTTTTATAAGTTCTACCATAGTTGAACTTGGACTTAGTATTTTTGGACAAAATTTTATTTTTAAAATGCAAAGGCGCGTAGTAAAGCAGATCTTAGACACCCCTTTGTTAAGAGTGGCTAAAGTAGGTAAGGCTAGAATTTTAGCTTCTTTGGGAAGTGATGTGAGAAATATATCTTTTGGGCTTTTAAGATTGCCTGATTTTTTACAATCAAGTATATTGATTTTATGCACTAGTGTTTATTTATGTTATCTTTCACCACAAATTTTTGTTTTGTGTGTGGTATGGATTATGGTTATTTTTATTACTAATAATTTTTTGATGATGAAAGTATATCAGTATTTTAGAAAGGCAAGGGAAAATGATGATGCTTTGCAAAATAATTACCAAAATATACTAGATGGACATAAAGAACTTTTGATCAATCGTGACAGAGCCAAGCTTTACTATGAAGATGAATTTGAAAATAATGCAAGATTGAAAAAGAAAAATAGTACTTTAGGCAATCTTTTTAACAATCTCTCAAACAACTGGACAAATGTAACTCTTTTGGCTTTAGTGGGTGTAGAGTTTTACTTAGCTTTAAAATTTGAATGGGCAAGTGTTGCAGATGCTACAACTATAGCTCTTTCTATTTTGTTTTTACGAACCCCTTTAGTATCTATGATAGGATCTTTTCCTACTTTGCTTTTGGCAAAAATTGCTTTAGATAAGATCGCAAAATTGGAATTAGATGATTATATAGAAGGTTTTAAAAAAACACATTATATTAGCGAATGGAAAAAAATTTCTTTTAGAAATACTCAATTTGCTTATGAAGAAAATTTTCACTTAAATCCTGTAAATATAGAACTTAAAAAAGGTGAATTGGTATTTTTAATAGGTAAAAATGGAAGTGGTAAATCCACTTTTTGTATGCTTTTGACAGGACTTTTTAAGCCAAGCAAAGGCGGAATTTATGTTGATGATACGCTTATAGATGATAAAAAGTTAGATGAGTATAGATCTCTTATTTCTGCTGTTTTTAGCGATTTTCATCTTTTTACTAAAACCTTAAATAAAGAAAATTTTGCAAGCGAAGAAAAAATTGCTTTTTGGTTGGAGTTTTTAGAACTTAAAGATAAAACAAGTGTCAAAGATAATGAACTGACCTTAACCAAACTTTCTACAGGGCAAAAAAAGCGTTTAGCTATGCTTATAGCCTTGCTTGAAGAAAGGGATATTTTGGTGCTTGATGAATGGGCGGCTGATCAAGATCCTGTTTTTAGAAGATTTTTTTATAAAAAACTTTTACCTTTGCTAAAAGAGCAAGGTAAAACAATCTTTGCTATCACACATGATGATGCATATTTTGATAGTGCTGATAGAATTTTCTTGGCTCAAAATGGTGAAATCAGCGAATTAAAGGGTGAGAATATAAAGGAATTAGCTAAAAATTTAGTAGAAAAATTTGATTAAAGCCCAAAATGGGCTTATATTATTTATCATAGAGCTTTTTTTCTATATCGATATAAAATTCAGCAATTTTACTATAAGCAACTTCCCAAGCTTTAAGAGTGGCTTCATCAGGATTTAAAAGATTTTTAATAGCCTTTAAAAGGCAAGCTCCAACTATAGGATAATGCTCTTCTTTAACCCCTAAATTAACATGAGTTATGGCAACTTTATCAACAAAGCTTCTCATATTTTCCAAATTTTCTATGTTTTTGGCTGCCATTAAAATCGCCATCGCTAAAGCTTTTGGTTGTTCTCCTGAAATTTGTTTTTCCATATTAAACATAGGTTTTACCTCAGGATAATCATTAAACATTATTTTATAAAACTCATTGGTTAAATCCTCTCCATTTTTTTGCAAAATAGGCACACAATCTTTGATGATTTGAATTTGTTCTTTTGTCATAATTTCTCCTTTTTGTTGTAAAAGAGATATTTTATATCTTAAAAAGGAGAAAAAAATTGACCTGTGTTAAAATTTTGTATTTAGTTGATTGAAAAAATCTTGCATTAACATTGTTAATGCTTTATAAAAATGTGTTTTAGCTTTATTGATAACATCAAAACTCCACATATTAAACCAAGTAAAAAATTCTTCTTTTAAGAATTTTTGCAAAGTTATATCATCTTGTTTTTTGATTAAAAAACTAATAAATAATAATTCATTTATCAAGCTATCTGCAGGTTCTTCATTAAAAAAAGAAAAAAAGTTATTTTGCGCAAAAATTTGCTTAACTTTATCAGAATTATCTGAATAAATTTCTTTATTTTCATCAAGATAAAAAGAAGCAAAAGGCGGTGCTTTTACATAATCAACATCGCTTAAAAACAAAGATGTAAAATCACTTGCTATTAATTTATCATCTTCGTTTGAAGATGATAAAAGCTTTAAAGCGGTGCATTGTAATTTGCTATTATTTTTTAAAAACCAATTTTGCCAGAATTCTTCTTTTTTAAGTTTTTCTAGCAAAAAATGATTAGGTGGATTTTGCAAAAAATTGATAAATATATCTATTGCCAATTTTTGCATCAAGAATGTCCCAACATGATTTGAGTACTTATAAGTCCATAAAATAGCATTCTAGTGGTAAACACCCCTAAAAATGCACAAAGTAGGGCAAAATAAGCAAAAAATTTACTTTTAAATTTTTCATGTAAATAATTATGCAAATACCAAGTAACAATCCCAAGTCCTAAGAATGCAAAAGAAAGCGATATAAACCAATCATAGGTTCCACCTAAAAGTTCAAAAGGATTTACAAGCCCCATAATCCAAGTTTGTCCTACATGTAGGGTTTGTAAAACTATAGCAGTGCTTAAAAGCCCTATGCCTATAAGTCCTGTAAAAAATGACATTTTTCTTTCATGTTCGCTATTTTCAAAAAAACAATAATAAACAATAGCACCTAAAAATATAGCACTAGCAAAAAAATAAAGCAAAGTGATCTTAAAATCCCAAGTAGGTACACTTTCTTGCATGGAGCCATAAGCTCCACTCATAAAGAAAAGTCCTAAAATTCCACATATTAGCGTAAGATAAAACACCCAATTTGAAGTTTTTAGATAAAGCAAAAAGCCCAAAGCACACACAAGAGATACAAATAAAATTTCATTATTCATCCAGCCTATGTGCCATTCATTGTTTGCATAAAAAACACCCATTCTATTTAATACATTAAAAATATGTGTAATATCATTTAAATGAAAAAATGAAGGGATAAAAGCAACCATCATTGCAATTCCTAAGGCTAATCCAAAAGACTTTAAATTTGCATAATTTTTGCAACCATTTATAAATGCAGGTGCATAAACCAAACTAAGTCCAATTACAGCTTGTGCTAAAATAGTAAATAATACCAAAGGCATTTCGCTTAAAATGTGATTAAATGATGTCATTTTTAACTCCTTGGTAGTTTTGAGGTAGATGAAAAATCGCACTTTTATTACCTGAAGGCAAACTATGTTTTTCAGGCACTATACATAAATTTGGATGCGTGATAGAAGCATCAGGTAAAGGTGTGATAGAGGCTAAATTTCCATGTTCTTCTCTCAGTTTTGTTATATCGCCTGCTTTTAATGCTCTAAAAGGACAAGAGTCCACGCAAATTGGATTTTTACCTTCTTTTAATCTCTCATAACACCCATCGCATTTGCTCATATGACCACTTTCATGGTTAAATTGAGGTGCGCCATAAGGACATGCCATAGCACAAGCTTTGCAGCCTATACACATACTATCATCGATTGCTACTATTCCCCATTTTATTTTCATTGTTGCACCAGTTGGACAAGCTTTAAGACAAGATGGATTAGAACAATGATTGCAAGAAATAGAAGTGTAGTAAGCAAAAACACTTTGCTCAAAACTCCCATCTTCTTTAGCTGTCCAATTTCCCCCTTCAGTCTCAAACACACGGCGAAAATTAACTCCCACAGGCATGTTTTTATAATCCTTGCAAGAAAGTGAGCAAGTCCTACAGCCTACGCATTTGCTTTGATCTAGCATAAAACCAAATTGTGAATTTTCTTCTAATTTCATCTTTTTCTCCTTAAACTTTTGCAATTTCAACTAAAATAGAATGTTGTCCATTTCCTTTAGAAATAGCAGTTGGTACTATACTTGCCAAAGAATTCACACAAGTTCCCACATCGATACCATTTTCATATTTTGCCCATGCACCTTGTGGGGTTACTGCACAACCTGGTATGATTTTTGGAGTAACTTTTGCTATGCCTTGTATGATTCCTAAGTCATTTCTTACTTGCACCACATCGCCCGTTTTGATACTTCTTTGCTCTGCATCTATGGTATTTATCCAAATTTCTTGTGGATTAGCTTCTCTAATTTGTGGAATTTCCCAAAAGCTAGAATGTGTTCTACCTTTGTAGTGATAGCCAAAAAATTGCAAAGGATACTTTTGTTTTAATGGATCCAAAATCCCTTCTCTTTGGCTTTCAAAAACAGGAATAGGCACTATTTGTTGTCCTTCTTTTAATTTCCAAGTTTTTTGCATTTGTGCGAGTTTTGTGCTATAAATTTCTATCTTTCCGCTAGGAGTTTTTAAAGGATTATTGATAGGATCTTTTATAAAACTTTGTAATGCCACTACAGGTTTTACAGGCTCAAATTTTACAAGTCCTTTTTCGCACATTTCTTCAAAACTAGGCAAAAGTGGATTTTTTTTCATACTTTCTTCATAAAGGTATTTTAGCCAATCTTTTTGTGTTCTTCCTTCGCTAAATTCTTTTTCTATGCTAAGTCTTTTAGCAAGTTCAAGACACATTTCATAAATAGGTTTTGCTTCACCAACTGGCTCGATAGCTTTTTGACAATAAATAATATAAGGCTTATTGCTATAATATCCTGCGCTAGGTCTTATAAAATCTTCTTGCTCTAGCATAGTTGCATCAGGTAAGATATAATCTGCGTAGTTATTTGACGGAGTTCTAGTTACATTAACATCTACTATACACTCACACAAATTCTCATCGCTTAAAATATCATGCACTTCTTTAATGGTGCTGTGCTGATTTGTAAGACAATTTCCTGCTGTATTGAAAATAAATTTGATATTTTGTTTTAATTGTGTTGTGCCACGCACCCCATCACTAATATCTGTCATTTCTTTTCCGCGATAAATAGCGTCTGTAAATAAAAAACAAGGAATAGAATCTTTTATTGGATTTTTAAAAGGCATACCCATTATATCATATGTTTTACTTGACCCTGTTCGACATCCTGTATTTGTGCCTTCTATGCCAATATTTCCTGTAATACAAGCTAGAGTTGCTATCGCCCTTGCATTTTGTTCTCCATTTGAATGTCTTTGCACTCCCCAACCTTGTTCTATAAAACAAGGCTTTATGGTGGCAATTTCTCTTGCAAGTTGAACTATGCGGCGTGCTGGAATTTTTGTAATCTTGCTAGCCCAATTAGGAGTTTTTTCTACTCCATCGTTTAGTCCTAAAACATAGCTTTCATAGCTTGAGTTTTTGGCTGCATCTTGTGGCAGAGTATTTTCGCTAAAGCCTATGGTGTATTTATCAAGAAAAGTTCTATCAAGTAAATCTTCTTTTATCATCACATAAGTTAGCGCAGCAATCAAAGCTGCATCGGTTCCTGGTGCTATAGGTATCCACTCATCGCAATGCCCTATCATAGAATCATTGTATCTTGGGTCAATGTGAATTATTTTACATCCGCTTTCTTCTAAGGCTTTTTGATAAGCATAGCCTACTCCACCACCTCCCATTCTAGTTTCAACATGATTTGCTCCAAAAAATATAGCTAATTTTGCAGAGCGTAAAGTGTATATATCGCTAGCAGGAGATCCACCATAGAAAAAATTCATAGCATTTGAAATTTGAGCCGTAGAATAAGAATTATGATAATTTAAATAACCACCATAAAGACTTAAAAGTCTAGCCCATGGACCTTGTGTACAGCGATTGATTATTGTTCCTGTTGTTCCTGTTGCATAATTTATATAAAAGGCTTCATTGCCGTATTTTTCTTTAATTTCTTGCATTTTGGCAGAAATTTCATCAAAAGCTTGTTCCCAAGAAATAGGCATAAATTTACCTTCACCTCTTTTCCCCACTCTTTTTAATGGTTTTTTTAAGCGATTTGCATTGTAAACTTTATATCTTGAGCTTCTACCTCTAATACAGGCTCTTGCTTGACGATTATCAAAGCTATCATCACCTTCATTATCAGTACTGACATATTTAATAATTCCATCTTGAGTATGCACTTTTACAGGACATTTTGTTCCGCAATTTACATTACATCCAGCCCATTTGCTGATCAATGGTGGAGTTTTTAATAAATTTGCACTTAGACTTATAGGACTTAAGGTTAAGCCGCCAAACAAAGAACTCCATTTTAAAAAATCTCTACGATTTTGTTCCATGTTATCTCCTTACATTTATGTGACAAAAGTAATTGCGATTATAATACAAATAATAATTTTATTCAATTAAAATTAAGACTTTAAAACTCCTAAATATAGGCTTTATAATGGATTTTTCGTTTATGAATTTAACTTCAAAAAATAAAAATTTGAATAATATAATGATAAAAATTTATTAAAATAGTATTTAAATATAAATTTATAACTAAAATATAACTTTATCCCCCGTATAGGCTTGCGAGTTGAGTTTTTTTGTTTTATAATTTTGTGCGTTATTAAAATAAAAAGGTTTTTTATGTTGAGATTTTTAATTTTTGCAATGTTGTTGTTTGTGAATTTAGAAGCAAAAATCCCAAAAGATACACTTATTATAGCAGTTGAAAATGAAATCGCAAGGATAAATCCTGCTTATAGTGAGGATCACGATGCAGTGATTAATCTTGTATTTTCAGGGCTTACGCGTTTTGATGAAAATATGAGTTTAAAACCTGATTTGGCTAAGTCTTGGGATGTTAGTAAAGACGGGCTTGTTTATGATATTTTTTTAAGAGATGATGTTTTATGGCATGATGGAGTCAAATTTAGTGCTGATGATGTGAAATTTAGCATAGAAGCCTTTAAAAATCCTAAAAACAATTCTTCTGTTTATGTCAATTTTGAAGACATTAAAAGTGTGGAAATTTTAAATCCTTCTCATGTAAAAATCACACTTTTTAAACCTTATCCTGCATTTTTAGATGCTTTAAGCATAGGAATGCTTCCTAAACATTTGCTTGAAAATGAGAATTTAAACACAAGCTCTTTTAATCAAAATCCTATAGGTACAGGTCCTTATAAATTTGTAAAATGGAAAAAAGGTGAATATGTTGAATTTAAAGCCAATGAACATTTTTATCTTGATAAGGTAAAAACTCCAAGACTTATTATAAAACACATTTTTGATCCTTCTATAGCTAGTGCCCAGCTTAAAAATGGCAAGATAGACGCAGCTTTAATCGATGTTTCTTTGCTAAATATTTTTAAAAATGATGAAAATTTTGGAATTTTACGTGAAAAATCGGCTGATTATCGGGCTTTAATGTTTAATTTTGATAATGAATTTTTAAAAGATTTGAAAGTAAGACAAGCTTTAAATTACGCAGTTGATAAAGAAAGTATAGTAAAAAATCTTTTACATGATTATGCTTTTGTAGCCAATCACCCTTTAGAGCGTTCTTGGGCAAATTCTAAGAATTTTAAAATTTACAAATATGATCCTAAAAAAGCCGAGGACTTGCTTGTAAGTGCAGGTTTTAAGAAAAATAAAGATGGAAATTTTGAAAAAGAGGGGAAAATTTTAGAATTTGAAATTTGGGCGATGAGTAATGATCCTTTAAGGGTAAGTTTAGCTGGAATTTTGCAAAGCGAATTTAGAAAAATAGGAGTTGTAAGCAAGGTGGTGGCTAAACCTGCTGGAAGTTTTGATTATTCTAAAGTAGATAGTTTTTTAATAGGCTGGGGAAGTCCTTTAGATCCTGATTTTCACACTTTTAGGGTATTTGAAAGTTCGCAAGATAGTGCTTTAAATGATGAGGGTTGGAATTTTGGACATTATCATGATAAAAAAGTGGATATAGCCTTGCAAAAAGCAAGAAATACTTTAAATTTAGAAGAGAGAAAAAAATATTATAAAGATTTTATAGATGCTTTGTATGAAAATCCTCCTTTTATTTTTTTAGCCTATCTTGATTTTGCTTTGGTTTATAATAAAGATTTAAAAGGTATCAAAGCAAGGACTTTAGGTCATCATGGAGTGGGTTTTACTTGGAATGTTTATGAGTGGAGTAAATAGTGCTAAAACGCTTAGTTTTTAGTATTGTCGTAGCATTTTTTAGCACTTTTTTATGTTTTGTTTTACTTTATTTTAGTAAAGGCAGTATAGCTTATGCTAATGGAGTTAATTCACAAAGTAAAGAATTTGTTCAAAGAATAGAACAAAATTTAGGGCTTGATAAGCCTTTGCTAGAGCAGTATAAAATTTGGCTTTTTAAGGCTTTAAAAGGAGATTTAGGAGTTTCTTTTTTAAGTGGAGAAAGTGTTTTAAAGCTTATAAAAGAAAGAATTTTTAATACTTTTATTTTGGGTTTTAGTGCCTTAATGCTTTTATTTTTACTCAGTGTTTTTTTGGCACTTTTGGGATATTCTTATAAAGAAAGTTTTATAGATAAAATCATCACTTTTTTAGCTTTTAATTTTTTTGCTTTACCTCCTTTTGTTTTGGCTTTATTGTTTGTTTTGATTTTTGGAATTTTTTGGAAAATTTTGCCTGTTATGGGAAGTAGTGATATAGGCTTTGAAGATGATTTTTTAAATCGTTTAGAGCATTTGATTTTGCCTGTTTTGGTGCTCGTTTTATCACATTTGGCGTTATTTTTAAGGATTGCTAGAAATTTTATCAATGAAAGTTTTTCTCAAATTTTTATTCAAAATTTATACGCTAGGGCTTTAAGGGAGAAAGATATTTATTTTTTAGTTTTGAAATATTCTTTAAGTCCTATTGTGGCTTATTTTGGGGGAAGTGCTTTAAGTTTTATGATGGGAACTTATGTGGTAGAAAGTGTCTTTGCTTACGAGGGGCTTGGGTCTTTACTTTTTAAAAGTATTATTTTTAAAGATTATCCTGTTGTGCTTGCGCTTATATTTTTTAGTGTTTTGCTTGCGGCATTTTTTACATTTTTAAGTGATATTGTAGCTAGGATTTTAAATCCTAGATTAAGAAGGCTTGATTTTGTTTAAATTTCTTATCATTCTTGCGCCTTTAATTTTTTTGTTTTTATGCGCCTTGTTTGCACCTTTTTTGACTCCTTTTGATATTTTAAGTACTCATTTAGAAAATTTGCATCAAGCTCCTAATTTTACTTATATTTTAGGGACTGATTTTTTAGGCAGAGATTTGTTTTCTCGTTTGCTTTTTGCTTTGAGAAATTCTTTGATTATAGGTGTTGGTGGATCTTTATTGTCTATTATCTTTGCTTTGTGCTATTTGTTTTTAGCGCGATGTTTTTTTTATGTTTTTTGGATGCGTATTTTAGAGTTTTTTTTAGCCTTGCCTGCTTTTTTACTTATGATGTTTTTTCAAAGTATGATAACTTCTGATGTGTTTTTGATGATTTTTTTAATCGCTTTAATTCATTGGTGTTTCATAGCAAGAATTATAGAAAGTGAATTAAAAAGACTTGAAAATTTAGATTTTTACAAAGCAAATATAGTGCTTGGAAGAACTAAATTTAGAGCTTTTTTTAAAGATTTAATACCTGCTTTAAAAACACTGATTTTTACACTTTTTATATTTAATATCGTTCATGCTATAGCCACAGAAGCTACTTTGAGTTTTTTTGGACTGGGTTTAGGATTTGAAATTCCAACTTTAGGTACTCTTTTGAGTGAGTCTTCAAAAGCAGTTTTTATAGGCGCTTGGTGGATGATACTTTTTCCACTTTTAAGCTTGCTTTTGTTGTTTTTACCTCTTTTATGGTTGGGTAATTTTTTACAAAAAATTTGGGGTATAAGATCTTGAAGGTAAGAAATTTAAATATCAGTTTGAAGAATAATTTATTGCTTAAGGATATTAATTTAGATATAAAAACAGGTAAAACTTTAATGATACTAGGACAAAGTGGAGTGGGTAAAAGTTTGTTAGGAAAAGCTTTGGTAAGACTTTTAGATTCTAATTTCACAATAAGTTTTGATGAATTAAGTTTTCATAATTCTTGCATTTTTAATTTTAACAAAGAAGAACTTAGAAATTTTCGTTCTAAGGTGGCACTTGTTTTGCAAGATGCAGAGCTTAGTCTTTATCCTTATTTGGATATTGGAAATTTATGTCATCTTGTTTTAAAAACTCATACAAAATTAAAACAAAAAGAAAGAAAAGATTACGCTTTTTCTTATTTTCAAAAATTAGGATTTGAAAATCTTGATCGTTTGTGGCATTCTTATGCTAATGAATTAAGTTTGGGTATGGCAAGAAGGGTGAGCCTAGCTTTGGCATTATTAAATCAACCCCAAATTTTAATTTGTGATGAAATCACAGCTTCTTTGGATAAAGAAAACGCTTCTAAGATCATATCGATTTTAGAAGAATTAAAAAATACCACAGCCTTAGTTTGCATCACTCATGATTTAAATTTGGTAAATTCTTTAGCAGATGAAATTCTTATGCTAGAAAAAAATAGTTCAAATTTATATAGCTTAAATGAGTTTTTAAGGTATTATAATGCTTAAAGTTTGTAATTTAAGTAAGTTTTATGAGCTTAAAAAGCACTGGTATTTAAAAAAAGAAAGACATATTATTTTTGATAATATCAATTTTTCTTTAAATGAAAATGACAATTTAATAATTTTGGGTAAAAGTGGTGCGGGTAAAAGCACATTAGCTAGAATTCTTTGTTTTTTAGAAGATCCAAGTGAGGGTGAGGTATGGTATGAAAATCTTAACTTACACAAGCTTGATAAAAACAAACAAAGACTTTTAAGAAAGCAAATTCAGTATTGCTTTCAAGATCAAAAAATGGCTTTAAACCCTTATAAAAAAATTAAAAATCTTATACAAGATGGTTTGGAAAATTTTAATTTACAAAAGAATGATGATTTGATTTTAGAATTTTTTGATTTTTTTAGTCTAAAAAAGCAAATTTTAAAACAAAAACCCTATGAGTTAAGTGGAGGAGAAGCCACGCGTGTAGGTCTTATCCGTGCTTTGGTTTTAAATCCTAAATTGTTGATTTTAGATGAAATTACTTCAGCACTTGATATTAAAACTTCTAAAGAAATTTTAACTTTTTTATATGACTATCAGCAAAAAAATAATATTTCTTATATATTTATAACCCATCAAAGTGATCTTTTTTATAAATTTAATCATAAAAAATTAAAACTTTAAAAAATATTTTTTAATATAAGTTTCAATATAGAAAGTTTAGAGTAAAATAAAGAAAAGTGTAAATTTAATTTTTGTTGTGGAGTGATTAAAGTGCTTTAAAAAAGGAGAATAAATGTCTCATATAGATGCTTCGCATCCTTATTTTGGTATTTTTTTAATGCTAGTACTTGCTAGTGTTATTTTTTTTGGACTGGTTTTTTTAGCTTCAAAAATCGGTAATAATTTTGCCGCAAAAAATCGCAAAAAATTAGGACTTGGAATTTATGAATGTGGTCCTATTCCTGTTAAACAAGCTAACAAGATTAACTCTCAATTTTTCATCATCGCCTTAATCTTCATACTTTTGGATATAGAAGTTGTGTTTTTATTTCCTTGGGCTTTGATTTTTAAAGATTTAGGTTGGTTTGGGCTTTTAGAAGTTTTTGTTTTTATCGTACTTTTAGGAGTTGGATTTTTATATGCTTATAAAAAAGGAGCGTTTGCATGGCAGAGCATCAAGTAAATTATGCAAGTGGTTTGCCCGTAGTTTTAACTAGTGTGGATAAACTAGTTCAATGGGGCAGGAGTAATTCTTTATGGGCTTTATCTTATGGACTTGCCTGTTGTGCGATTGAGATGATGGCGGCTGGGGGTTCAAGATATGATTTTGATAGATTTGGAACGATTTTTAGAGCTTCACCACGCCATAGTGAAGTGATGATTATCGCAGGAACTTTATGTAAAAAGCATGCTGAATTTACAAGAAGACTTTACGATCAAATGCCTGATCCTAAATGGGTGATTTCTATGGGAAGTTGTGCCAATACAGGGGGTATGTTTAATACTTATTCTACGGTTCAAGGAGTGGATAGAATTATACCTGTAGATATTTATGTGCCAGGCTGTGCTCCACGTCCAGAAAGTTTTCAGTTTGCTTTGATGATTTTGCAAAAAAAGATCCGCAAAGAAAAAGCAAGTCGTAAAATCGCACCTAAAAGGTTGGTATAATGAGAAAGTATAGCGATAAAAAAAATGCTCAAACTCAAAATTATTACAAAGATAGATTTTATCACGCGCCACACGCTGTAAAATCTGATGTTAATGAAAGTGTTTTTAAAGATGATTTTGAAGTTTTAAAAACTCAAGTAGAAATTTTAAATTCTTTTGTAGAACTTGATTTTTGGGTAATAGAAATTAAAAAAGAAGACAATGTTAAAACCTTGCAAATGCTTAAAACTTTAGGGTATTTAAGTTTTACAGAGGCAAGTGCTATTGATTTTGTAGCAGATAAAAATGGTTTTGAAGTGTTTTATCAGCTTTTAAATTTAGAAAAAAAATTAAGAGTGAGAATAAAAACTTTTGTAGGCGTAAAAGAGCGTTTGCAAAGCGTGGCTCATGTTTTTAAAGGGGCAAATTGGAGCGAGAGAGAAATTTATGATATGTTTGGAATTTTCATCATAAATCATCCTAACTTAAAACGCATTTTAATGCCTGATGATTGGTTTGGACATCCGCTTTTAAAAACTTATCCTTTAAAGGGCGATGAGTTTGCAAGATGGTATGAGATTGATAAAATTTTTGGCAAAGAATATCGTGAAGTAGTGGGTGAAGAGCAAAGAGATTCTGGTTTTGCTGATGATAAAGATACGCTAAATTTTGCAAGACTTTATCATGAAGTGCCAAAAGGTAGTCAAAAGAAGGAAATTTCCTTTAAACAAGAATATCAAGAAGATGAAGGCGTGGCTTTTGTAAAAAAAGTAAAACGCGATGAAGCAAAAATTTTAGAGAAAAGGCGTTAAAATGCAAATTCCTAGCAAGTTAAAACCTTATTATGAAAATATAGCTTTTGAGCAAGAAGACTCAAAAATGATTATCAATTTAGGCCCTCAACACCCTTCAGCACACGGAAATTTACGCCTTATTTTAGAACTTGATGGAGAGCAAGTTGTAAAAGCGCGTCCTTGTATAGGTTATATGCATCGTGGTATGGAAAAAATGGCTGAAAATATGATTTATCAAGAATTTATTCCTACTACTGATAGAATGGACTATATCGCTGCTTCAGCGAATAATTATGCTTATTGCGCAGCGGTTGAAAAGCTTTGTGGTTTAGAGATTCCACGCCGTGCCGCAGTCATACGCATGATACTTTTAGAATTAAACCGTATCGCATCACATTTACTTTGGCTTGCCACTCATGCACTTGATATTGGTGCGATGAGTGTGTTTTTATACTGCTTTAGAGAACGAGAATATGTTTTGGATTTGATAGAAAAGTATTGTGGTGCAAGGCTTACACATTCTTCTATGAGAATAGGCGGGGTTATGCTTGATTTACCTGAAAATTATCTAGAAGAAATGCTTGTATTTTGCGATAAATTTCCAAATGATTTAAAAGATTATGAAGATCTTTTAGATGATAATAGAATTTGGCGTTTAAGAACTGAAAATGTAGGTGTGGTTACTAAAGAACAAGCCTTAAATTGGGGTTGTACGGGTGTGATGTTAAGAGGAAGTGGTATAAAATACGATATACGCAAAGAAGAGCCTTATTTGCTTTATAATGAAGTTGAATTTGGTGTGCCTTATGCTACGCAAGGGGATTCTTATGCAAGATATAAAGTTTATATGCAAGAATTTCGTGAAAGTTTAAAAATCCTTAGACAATGTGCCACGCTTTATAAAGATACCCCACCTGAAATTTTAGCTACGCATCCTGAGTATGTAAGTGCTTCAAAGGAGCAAATTTTAACGCAGAATTATTCTTTAATGCAGCATTTTGTTTTAATCACTCAAGGTTTAAAACCCCCTAAAGGCGAAGTTTATGTGCCTACTGAAAGTCCAAAAGGCGAGCTTGGCTTTTTTATCCATAGTGATGGTACAGGAAGACCTTATCGTTTAAAGGCTAGAACGCCTAGTTATTGGCATTGTGCGTTTTTTGAAGAAATGCTTGTAGGTACTTATTTGGCTGATGTTGTAGCCATTATGGGTAATGTAAATATAGTTTTAGGTGAGATAGATCGATGAGAAGAGTAGATTTAAGAAAAAGCAAAGAGCTTTTTGAAGATTTAGCACAAATCATAAAAGAAGCAAAACAAGGCGAGGTTTTAGTGGTGCTTTTTGAAATCGGCGATTTTTCTCCTGTTGAAAAAAGTTTTTCTTTTGTAAAAGAACAAGGCTGTGAGCTTTTAAATTCTTTGAAATTTAATCAAGTGGATTGGACTATTGTTATAAAAAAGGAGAGGGTATGATTTATGATAATGCTCTTTGTTTTTTAGATATGCCAAGCCTTAAAAACAAAAATTTATGTGAAAAAATAGGTGTAAATAGCATTAATATTTCTTGTTTGGAAGATAAAAACTTAAAAGCTAAATTTTACAAATGCGAAATTGCAAGTTTGAGTTTTGTTTTAGCCTTGCTTTGTAAATTAAGCGATGAAGGGCATTTTTGCGATTTAGATGAGGGATATTTAAGTGCTGAATCTTGCTTTGGAGAGGAAGAAGCAGGTGAAGTGCTTTCTTTTTTAAAAGAGGCTAAGTATTTAATTGTAGATAAAAATATCCATTCTTACAAAGATAGCGAAAATATCAAATATTTTTTGAATTTCTTAAGCATAAAATATGAATTAAAGATTTTAGATAGTGATGAAGAAGAATGCGATTTTAAAAAGGCAAAATTAAATACTCTAAAAGAACTTGATAATTATGATGGTTTAGTGCTTTTTAGAGCCAATTTACAAGATAAAAATTTACATTGTTCAAAGCAATTTTTACAAATTGCAAAATGCAAAGATCAAAGTGAAGTTGAAATTTTGGCTAAAGATTTTAGTCTTAAAACCAAGCTTTGTTTAGATGAAAATTTACAAGGCACTATAGCTTTTTTAAATTATGAAAACAATGGTTTTGATTTTACTCCAATTCGCATAAAGGAAGCAAAATGACAGTTAAGATTAATGGTATAGATTGCGCCTTTGAAGAAGGCGAATATATTTTAAATATAGCAAGAAGAAATGATATTTTTATCCCAGCGATTTGCTATCTTTCAGGCTGTAGTCCTACTTTGGCTTGTCGTATGTGTATGGTTGAAGCTGATGGTAAAAAGGTATATTCTTGCAATACTAAAGCAAAAGAGGGTATGATTGTAGAAAGTGATTTACAAAATCTTTGGGATGAAAGAAATGAGATCATGCAAGCTTATTGCATCAATCATCCTTTAGAATGTGGGGTTTGCGATAAATCAGGCGAGTGTGAATTGCAAAATTTCACTCATAAAAGCCGTGTAAATGTTCAAAAGCATTGGATTAAAGACACGCATAAACCGCATAAACATTGGGGAATGATTAATTACGATCCCGCACTTTGCATAGTGTGTGAGCGTTGCATTACGGTTTGTAAGGATAAAATCGGCGAAAGTGCTTTAAAGACTGTTCCTCGTGGTGGAGATAGTGTGGATAATAGCTTTAAAGAGAGCATGGGAAAAGATGCTTATGCGATTTGGACTAAATTTCAAAAAAGTTTGATAGGTCCTGCAAATGGCGATACGCTTGATTGTTCATTTTGTGGAGAATGTACAAGCGTATGTCCAACAGGAGCTTTAATAGGTTCGAAATTTCAATACACTTCAAATATTTGGGAACTTAAAAGAATCCCTGCTTCAAATCCGCATTCAAGCGATTGTGAGTTGATGTATTATGATATTAAGCAAAGTGGTATTAGCAATCAAAAAGAAAAAATTTATCGTGTGAGTAATGATTTTGCCTTTGCGAGTTTAAATAAGGCTGCAAGATTTGCTTTTGATACGCAAAATGAGGCGGATAAAGACGAAAAAGCCTTTAAAGAACTTGTGGAACTTTTTGAGAAAAATGAAATTAAAAACATTAAATTTAATAGTTTTATTACCAATGAAGAAGCTTTGATTTTACAAAATTTAAAAAAGAAATTTAATCTTTCTTTGATCAATGAAGAAGCTTTGAAATTTAAAGAATTTTTACAAGAATTTATCGCTAATTCCGGTGAGTTTTATAGTGCTAATACTCAAGATATAACAAAAAGTGATTTTTTGGTTGTGGCTGGAACGCTTTTAAGATATGATGCTCCAACGCTTAGCTATAAAATCAATAATGCTTTAGTGATAAATAAAGGCTCAGGGCTTTATTTTCATCCTATGGAAGATATGGGTATAGCAAAATATTCTAAAAATTTTATCTCACACATTCATAAAAGTGGCGATGAAGAGCAAATTTTATATTTTTTACTTCAAAAATTTAGCCAAGATGAAGGTATCAAAACTCATTTAGCAGAGTTTTTTGTTAGTGAAAATAAAGAAATAGAAGAAAGTATCAACGAAGAAGTTGTAGAACAAGTCATAGAAAAAGATGAAGAAGGCAATGAAATTCAAAAAGAAGTAAAAAAAGTCGTACCTAAAAAAGTAAAAAAAATTATAGAAGTACAACGCTCTGTTTTTGCTAAAAATTTAGGCATAGATGAAGATAAATTAGAAGATTTATTGCTTAAAAAAGCAAATTTTACTCTTGTTGTAGGGAATGATTTTTATTTTCATAAAAATGCGAAAAAACTTGCTAAATTACTTGCTTTGATCCAAAATACTACTCCTTTTAAAGTCTTTTTAAATCCTACGCATACTAATACCTTAGGTGTGGCTATGATTTGTGATTTGGATAAAAACACACAAGAAGGCAAGACTTTAGGCTACAATGAAAAAGGTGATTTTAGTTTTTCTTATGAAGAGCATGCAAATTTAGCTAGTGCGAGTTTAAATCAGCAAGAAGGAACTTTTTTAAATTATGATAAAAGAGTGGTACCAACTAACGCTGCTTTAGAATTTAAGGGATATTTTTTAAATGATTTAGCTAATGCTTTAGGTTTTGATGAGGAATATACTATAAATTATACTAAGAGACTCCCTATAAATAAAGGTTTTTCTCCGATTGATTTTGATCATTTAGACAATTTTTATACTAATGCAGGCGATTGTAAAAGGGGATATGAACTTAATTTAGAATGTTTCAAACAAGTTGCTAAAAAAGAATTCATCTCTCCAAATTTTGAAAATTTAAACCCAAAAGAAGATGAAATTTTGCTTTATAGTGCTAATCCTAGCTATCAATTTGGTAGATTTTCAAATCGTGCTAGTGCAATTAATGAGGTGATTTTTTTAGGTGTAAGTGAAAATTTAGCTAAAGAGAAAAATTTAAAAGATAAAGATCTTGTAAAACTTAAAATAAAAGATAAAGAATTAAGCCTTAGCGTGCGTGTGGATAAGGATATAAAAAATGGAGCTTTCTTGCCGTATTTTGATGAAAAGCTTGACACGCTAAGCTTTTTTGATGAAAGATTTGTTGTGGCGAATTTAGAAAAATTAGGAGCAAGCCATGAGTGATTTTGCTTTTTTTGCTTTAGAGGCTTTGATTAAATGTATTATTATCATTGCAATATTTGCGAGTTTAGCAGGTCTTGCAACTTATGCTGAAAGAAAGGTTTTAGCTTATTTTCAAAGACGCATAGGGCCTGATATGGTAGGGCCTTTTGGGCTTATTCAACTTGTAGCTGATATGATAAAACTTTTTACCAAAGAAGATATAATCCCTTCAAATTCGCAAAAATTTATTTTTGCTATAGCACCTTTGATTTCTGCTATTTGTGCTTTTGTTTCTTTAGCAGCTATTCCTATGCTACCTGAATTTACTTTATTTGGAAGGGTGATTCAGCCTATAGTGGCAGATATCAATGTAGCTTTGCTTTTTGTCATCGGCACTTCAGGACTTTGCTTTTATGCGGTGTTTTTGGGTGGACTTGCAAGTAATAATAAATGGTCGATTTTAGGGGCTGCAAGAGGGCTTGTAGCGATTATTTCCTATGAAAGCGTAGGAGCTTTAGCTTTGATTGCTATTGTAATGCTTGTAGGTTCTTTTTCTTTGGTGGATATCAACAATTATCAAAGCGATGGATTTTTTTCCTGGCTTATTTTTAAACAGCCTTTGGCTTTTGTGCTTTTTATAATTGCTTTATTTATAGAGACTAATAGAACTCCGCTTTGTTTGACGGAAAATGATGCTGAAATTGTAGCGGGTTATGGAACGGAGTATTCGGGTTTAAGATGGGGTATGTTTTTTATAGGTGAATATGCTTCTATGATAGCTGGAGCTATTTTGGTAACTCTTTTGTTTTTAGGGGGTTTTAATAGCTTTTGGATTATTCCTGGTTGGATTATGATGATAGTAAAATCAAGTTTTATTTTCTTTTGGTATTTTTGGGCAAGAGCTGCTTTTCCGCAATTGCGTCCAGATCAAGTGATGAAAATGTGCTATTTGATCTTAATCCCTTTAGCGGTTTTAAACCTTTTAATCACTGCTTTGGCAGTTCTTTTATAGGAGTTTGATATGAAAAATTATTATTTAGTGGATGAGAAAAGAAAAACTCCTGTTAGCACTTGGGAGAAAATTTCACAAACTTTTCGTAGAAGCGTTAAACTAGAGCTTTTTGTAGGGCTTTTTGTGATGATGAGAGAATTGCTTAAGAGAAATAATAGCGCTACGATTAAATATCCTTTTGAAAAGGTAAAGCTTGACAATCGTTACCGTGCTGTTCATCGTTTGATGCGTTTTATAGAAAGCGAAAATGAAAGATGTATAGGTTGTGGGCTTTGCGAAAAAATTTGCATTAGCAATTGTATTAGAATGGAAACTTCTTTAGATGAAAATGGGCGTAAAAAAGTAGGAAATTATAGTATTAATTTAGGGCGTTGTATTTATTGTGGTTTTTGCGCTGAGGTTTGCCCTGAGCTTGCTATAGTACATGGAACAGAGTATGAAAATGCGGCTGAACAAAGATCTTATTTTGGCTATAAGCAAGATTTTTTAACTCCTATTGATAAGCTTAAAAATCAAGTTGAATTTGAAGGAGCGGGAAGCCTTAGAAAAGATGCTGATTTATTGGTGGTAAAAACACCAAATTATTACGATGTGATGATTGAAAGAGCCTTAGAAAATCAAGACACACAAGAGCAAGGAGAAAACAAATGATAGAAAATTTGGCTTTTGTATTTTTTAGTGTAGTGGTTTTAGGTTTTTTTGGCATTGCGGTTTTAAGTAAAAATATGCTTTATTCTCTTTCTGCTTTAGCGGGTGGAATGGTGTTTTTATCGGGATTTTATTTTTTACTTGATGCAGAGTTTTTAGGCGTGATACAAATTATTGTTTATAGTGGAGCTGTGCTTGGACTTTATAGTTTTGCGATAATGTTTTTTGATGCTTCTAAAGAATTTAAAGAACAACTTAAAGCTAAAAAAAGTTTTTTTACTTTGGTGGTTTTAAGTGCGATTTTACTTTTGGCCATGCTTATAGGTTTTAAATACCAAAATATCAGCACGGATTTGCCTTTAAATGATCCTGCTTTGTTTGATTTTAATAAACAACTGGCTTTAGCGATTTTTTCAAAATATCTTTTAGCTTTTGAGTTTATAGCTATTTTGCTTTTGATTGCTTTAGTTTGTGCTATAGTGCTTACTCGTAAAGAGCTAACAAAGGAAAAACAATGATAGAAAAGTATTTTTTTATAGCTATTTTAATGTTTGTCATAGGGCTTGTAGGGATTTTAAAAAGACAAAATCTCATCATGCTTTTTATTTCGAGTGAAATTTTATTAAATAGTGCTAATTTAGCCTTAGTAGCAGCTTCTAAAATGCACAATGATTTAAATGGACAGGTTTTTGCGCTTTTTATCATGGGTGTAGCAGCTTGTGAAGTAGCTGTTGGTGTAGCTTTGTGTGTGCTTTGGTATAGAAGAAAAGGCACTTTGGAATTAAAAAGCTTAAAAGAAGTGGAGGCTTAGCATGCAAAATTTAGCTTTGATTTCTCTTTTTAGTCCTTTTGTAGCTTTTTTGTTTGCAAGTTGTTTTGCTTTGAGTGAGAAAAAACAATTTGTAGGGATAATTTGTTCACTTTTAGTAGCTTTGAGTGCTTTTTGTTCTTTGTATTTGCTTTTTTGCAATGAAGCTTTTAATGTGAGTTTGTTTGAATGGTTTGCTGGAGTAAATTTTGGCTTTGATATAGATGCCATTTCGCTCACTATGATGAGTGTTGTAGGTATTGTAGCTACTTGTGTGCATTTTTATAGTATTTTTTATATGGCTCATGATGAAGGTTTTAATAAATTTTTTGCTTATTTGGGGCTTTTTGTCTTTTCTATGCTTTTTTTAGTTATGAGTGATAATTTCTTAGGACTTTTCGTAGGTTGGGAAGGCGTTGGGCTTTGCTCTTGGTTGCTCATAGGTTTTTGGTATAAAAACGATACTTATTCTTTTGCAGCTAATGAAGCTTTTATTATGAATCGTATTGCGGATTTGGGTATGCTTTTAGGAATTTTTTGGCTTTATTTACAAGCAGGAACTTTAAAATATGATGAAGTTTTTTCCATGGCACAAAGCCTAGATCACAATGCTTTGATCTTAATCGCAACTTGTTTATTTATAGGAGCTATGGGAAAATCTGCACAATTTCCTTTTCACACTTGGCTTGCTGATGCTATGGCAGGGCCAACTCCTGTTTCTGCATTAATCCATGCAGCAACCATGGTAACAGCGGGGGTTTATTTGGTAATTCGTGCTAGCACGCTTTATGATTTAGTTCCTGAGGTTTCTTATATTATTGCCTTACTTGGAGCTTTTGTAGCGATTTTTGCAGCCTCTATGGCTTTGGTGGCTAGGGATTTAAAACGTATTATTGCTTACTCTACCTTATCGCAACTTGGATATATGTTTGTGGCCGCAGGACTTGGGGCTTATGGTATAGCTTTATTTCACTTAGCTACACATGCTTTTTTTAAATCTTTACTTTTTTTAGGTGCTGGAAATGTAATGCATGCTATGAATGATAAATTAGACATTAAAAAAATGGGTGGACTTTTTAAACCTTTAAAATTTACGGCTATTTTGATGTGTATAGGATCTTTAGCTTTAGCAGGAATTTATCCTTTTGCAGGATTTTTCTCTAAAGATTTGATTTTAGGATATTCTTTCATTTCTTTTCACCATGGTATTTTTTTAGTGCTTTTAATCGCAGCTTTTTTAACAGCATTTTATAGCTTTAGACTTTTAATGTTGGTATTTTTTACCCCTGCAAGACACAATGAACATCCACATGAAGCAAGTAAAATCGCACTTTTGGCTATGAGTCCTTTGATGGTTTTAGCTATTGTTGCAGGATTTTTTGAACATAGTTTTTTTGAATATTTAAGCACAAAATTAGTTTTTATTGATGCACAAAATCAAATTGTAATGATTTGTGCGAGTGTAGCAGCTATTTTGGGTGTAATTTTGGCTATTTTTGCTTATAAAAATTCTTGGTTTAAAGAAAGTATTGAAGAAAATAAAATTCACAAACTTTTAAGTAATGATTATTTTATTCCTCAATTCTATCATCAATTTATCGTTTCAAAATATGAAAGTTTATGTGCGATTTTAAAGCATTGTGATCTTTATATTTTTGATAGAATAGTTGAAAAAATTGCTTTGTATTCTCAAATTATTTCACAAAAAATGATTATGCCAAACAGCTTAAACTTAATGCTTAGATTTTTGGTGGCAGCTTTTGTGATTTTGTTGATTTTGGTATGGATGGTGTAAAATGCTAAATTATTTGATATTTTTTCCTTTAATTTCTGCTTTTGTGGTTTTGCTTTTAAATCGTGGAGGCGTTAAGGTTTTTAGCGTTGTTGTAAGTTTTATGATTTTGGCTTTAAATTTGGATATTTTTGCGGATTTTTTACAAGGGGTAAGCTTTGATTATAATCTTTCTTTTAAAATTTTGAAATTTTTTAGCTTTCATGTAGGAGTAGACAGTATCGCACTTATATTGATGCTTTTAAGTTCTTTGATGATATTTTTAAGCTTTTTATTTTTAAAGCTGGAACAAAAAGCACTTGTATCTTGTATATTCTTTTTAGAATTTGCAATTATGGGACTTTTTAGTGCAAAAGATGGTTTGTTATTTTATGTTTTTTGGGAATTTTCTCTTTTGCCTTTGCTTTATATTATGGGAGTTTATGGTAAAGATTTTAGAGCAGGGGTGAAATTTTTTATCTATGCTTTTGCGGGTTCAATTTTAATGCTTATAGCATTGATTTATCAAGCTTATTTAAATTATCAACTTTTAAACATCTTCACTT
The DNA here is from genome assembly GCF_008000505.1 of Campylobacter sp. 2014D-0259. Lineage (NCBI taxonomy): Bacteria > Pseudomonadati > Campylobacterota > Epsilonproteobacteria > Campylobacterales > Campylobacteraceae > Campylobacter > Campylobacter sp. 2014D-0259. The sequence goes on along the minus strand of NZ_VOAQ01000026.1, from coordinate 4,896 downwards.
TTGACTTAGAAATTTGGAAAAATAATGCCTCGGCAGTAAATTTTACAGAGCAACTTTTACTTTTTGGAGCATTTTTTATCGCTTTTGCTATCAAAGCTCCTTTATTTCCACTTCATACTTGGGCACCTAAGGTTTATGTAAATTCGCCTGTTCTTGTTTCTGTAATGCTTGTAGTTTTTAAAATGGCTCCTTTTGGATTTTTGCTTTTTTGTTTACCACTTTTTCCAGATGCGAGTGTGTATTTTATGCCTTTAATTGTAGCTTTATGTATAGTGAGTATCGTTTATAATGCTTTAATTGCTTATAGAGCAGAAAATATTAAAGAATTGATCGCTTATAGTTCTATTTCACATCTTGGTGTGATGATTTTGGGAATTTTTTCTTTAAATGCTTTGGGTATTAGCGGTGCGGTTTTTTATATGTTTGCACACGGTATTGTAACGGGAGCTTTATTTTTAATGGTTGAACTTTTATACCAAAGATATCATACTTATGATATTTCTTTTTACCATTCTTTGGCCAAAAAAGCACCTTTATTTTCAATTTTCTTTATGTTAATTTTACTCGCAAGCGTTTCTTTGCCTTTAACTGTTTCTTTTGTGGGAGAGTTTTTAATTCTTTTAGGTATAGCAAAGATTAATTTATTTTACGCTTTGTTGGCAGGTTTGGTGATTATTTTAGGAGCAATTTATATGTTCGCAGTATTTAGAAAAATATTTTTCATGCAAAAACAAAGCTTTATAGAGAATTTTTCTTTACGCCTTAGAGAAATAGTAGCGCTTGTGTGCATTATAGTAATGATTTTTGGACTAGGGCTTATGCCAAATATACTTTTAAAGCCCATACAAAAAGATGTGGATAATCTTATAAAAACAATGAATATTAGAGCTGTTGAGCAAAATACTTTAGATTTTTTATCTAAAATAGGAGAGGCAAATGTTAAATAATTTTTTAAATTTAGAACTTTTAAATATAAGCTTATCTTATCCATTTTTATTTTTAATTACAACTGCAATAGTTCTTTTGCTTTGCTCTGGTTTTTGGAAATTTCATCGATCGTTTTATATCGGTATAAGTTCTTTATCTTTAATTGTAAGTGCTTTTTTGATTTTAAATAATGCAAATGCTCAAGGTTTAGAAGCAAAAGCTTTTTTGGCTACTTTAAATAATGATATTGTTTCATTTTATGCTTTTTTGGTGATTTTGTGTTTTTCATTTTTATATCTTTTAATGCAAAAAGAAGAAAATCAAGGTGAATTTTATGCTTTATTTTTATTTATGATCGCATCTTTGCTTTTGATGGTTTCAAGCTCAAATTTAGTGCTTATTTTTATAGGACTTGAAAGTTCTTCTTTAGCACTTTATACTTTAATAGCAATGCGTGGAAGTGATAATGCTATTTCAAGTGCGATAAAATACTTTAGTGTAGCGGCTGTAGGAGCTGGGTTTTTTGTTATGGCTGTAGCTTTTATTTATTTAAAAACAGGAACTTTAGATTTATCTGCTAATTTAGCGTTAAAAAATGAGTTTCAAAAAGATCCCATGCTTTTGGGTGCCGGAGTGATGATTTTTGTTCTTTGTGCAATCAAGCTTTCTTTGGCACCTTTTCATTTTTGGCTTAAAGATGTGTATTATGCAGCACATACAAATTTGGTTGCTTTTATTTCAGTTGTGCCAAAAGTTGCCATGTTGGTTGTGGTTATTCGTTTGTTTGATTTTTTAAATAATACAGGTTTTGAATATATCATAATAGTTCTAGCGATTTTTTCTATGCTTATAGGCGCTTTTGCGGCTCTAAGTCAAAACAATATCAAAAAAATGTTTGCTTATAGTTCTGTAGTGCATTCTTCTTTGGTTTTGGTAGCTTGCATTCCTTTATTAAAAGAACAAAATTTTGATGGAATTTTGCTTGCTATTTTTGGATATTGGACTTTATTTGCTTTTGCAAATTATGCTGTATTTATGATTTTAAGCAATTATGAGAATAATTCTTATGAGAGTTTAAATGGGCTTTTGGTTAAAAAACCTTTAATTGTTTTTTGTTTAAGCATTAGTGTGCTTTCTTTAGCAGGTATCCCGCCTTTTGGAGTATTTTGGGGTAAATTTATGATTTTAAATACAGCAATTTTAAATGGATATTGGTATTTGGCGCTTTTTGTGGCTTTATCTTCTGTTATTATGCTTTATGCGTATTTAAAGATTTTAATTCATGCTTTATTTATGAAAAATGATAGGGTTTATAATATTAAGTTTAGTTTTATACAAAATTTTATTTTAGCTTGTTGTGTTTGTGTAAGCACTTTTGCTATATTGTTAATGTTATAAGAGTTTTGCTATAATTATTTTTATGAGAATATTATTTTTAATTTTATTAAGTTTTTTAAATGCTTTTGCTTTTGAGCTTGTTTTAAATACGGGTCGCGAAAATAATCAAGCTTTTGCAGTTTTACATGCGAGTAATGATTTAGAATTTACATGTCAAAAATTTATTACCGAAGCAAAAGTTCATTTTGAATGTGATATTGCAGGTATGGTTGATAATAAATTAAAAGATCAGAGTTTTTCTGCTTTTGATTTAAAATTTATACAAGAAGCTCAAAAAATTAAAATGATCATTTTGCCAAAAATACAAGCAAGAATGTTTGACACTTCTCAAAATATTTATATAGATAAAGAACTCAGTTCATCAAGTTCGCATAAAAGTAAGGCTTTTACTTTTATTTTTACACCAGAACTAGTACGCGTTAAAGACTATGATGGACTTGATTTTAATATCAATTTTCCACATGAGAGTTTGCCTTATGTTGGAGCTTTAGATTTAAATTCTGATCCTGTTGTTATTCCTCAAAGTGCAGATATCAATACTTATTTACGCATCAAAAAAGAATACGATAAGGCTAATTACAATCAAGTTGTGATTGATGCACAAAATGCTATCAATAGATATCGTGGCAGTATTTTTGCTAGTGAATTTATACTTTATAAATTAAGAGCTCAAAATAAACTTTACACTCAAGATCCAAGTATGCGTGATCAACAAATTTTAGAAAAGATGATTGATGATGCTAAAAATTGGACGCGTACTTTTACAAGTGATAAAAATTTTTCAGAAGTTTTACATATAATGTTAAGAACTTATATCGCTTTAGCTCAGCGTGCTGATGTAGAGTATACAATGTCGATTTTGGATAATGAACAACCTAATAATTATTTTACTCAGTTATCAAAACTTGATTATGCAGACTATATTTATAATTTAAATGAAAAAGAAAAAGCTGTAAATATTTATGAAAATACTTATTTTAATACAAAAAATTTAGATTTAGCTGCAAGAGCAGCTATGAGTTTGGCAAAGAATTTGCTTTCAAATGAGCAAGTAAATAAAGCTATAGAGTATATTAATACCATTTTAAAAGCCAATCCTGAATATTTTGGAAAAGATATTCCAAGATCTTTAGAACTTGCTAAATTATTTAATCAAAAAGGACAATTTGATATAAGTGCAAGTATTTATGAAGATGCCTTTGCTAAAATGTCAAAACTTGATCCAAGTTATGAAGAAACTTTAAAAGATTTAGCCTTAGTTTTATCACATACTAACAGATCTAGTGATGCTAAAAAATACCTTGATTTATATATGGATGATTATTTAGATGGTAAGTATTTAGATGAAATTAAAAAAGCAAGTGATGAGGTATTCTTTGCTTTAGGTGATAATAATGCAAGCTTTTTGCATCAGCGTTATACAGATTTAATGAAGCAATATGCAAATAAAGATGAGAATATTGCAAATAAAGCTTTAGATGAAGATGTTGCACTTTATTATAAAGAGGGAAATTTTAGTGCTATTTTAGCTTATAAAGATCTTATAGAAAGTAAAAAAATTCCAAATGCTACTCAATTTTTAGAGAAAGCAGCCATTAATGATTTAAAAAATGCGATAAAAGCTGATAATTGTATCAATGCTGCAAATATTTTTATGCGTTTTAGTGCTTATGATATAGGTCAGAAAATTGAGAATAAAAAACAAATGTTAGCTTGTCTTATCAGAACTTCTAATGTTGAACAAGCACTTGATTATATAGATAAAAATTATAATGAAGATTCTATATTTTATGGTCTTCAAAAAGCATCTATTCTTTTTGACAATAAACAATATCCTCAGGTGATTAAAATTTCTAAAGACATAGCTAATTCTAGAATTTTAAAAAGTGATGATGAGAATTTTAAGGCTTATTATTTGCAATTTTTATCTTTATTGCGCTTAAATGACTACAATCAAGCCATTAAAATTTTGCAAATTTTAGAAAGTTTTCCAATGAATTTTAGTATGGTAGAAGCCTACGATGCTTTACTTTCTTACGCTAATGATCATAATATGCAAACAACTATTTTAACTTACGCACCTAAGGCCATTGACTATCAAAATTTTAAAGGTATAAATCTTTTTAGTCCTAATTTAGAATTTATATATCTTGATGCTTTGACTAAAATCAATAAAAATGAAGAAAGTTTAGCTGTTTTAACAGATTTACTTAAATTAAAACTTTCAGATGAAGATAGAGCAAGAGCTTTATATATCCAAGCCTTAACTTATGAAAGAATGCAAAATGTACAAGCTGAAAAAGAAAGTTTAAAACAATGTCTTGAAATCAAAAGTGCTTCAAATTGGCAGAATTTATGTAAGAGTAAAAATCAAATTTTAAATCAATAAGTAAATTTAGAGATAACTAGCTTTTTGGCTAGTTATCTAAGGTTAAAACCTCTTCTTCTTAACATCTTCTAAGATATTATTAGCTATATCACTTACTGTACTAGAAATAATAGCTGATTCATTAGCAATTTCAACATTATCTTTAGTAGTTTGATCAATTTGAGCTACACTTTCATTGATTT